>NZ_JBFBJB010000029.1:0-116888 GCF_040685895.1 Streptomyces sp. NPDC088124
ACTCACCATGGCTCCGCCATGCCTCGATCCTCCGCCTTGCGATGCACGCACCCCAGCCCCGCTCCTTCTCCCACCCCCCATTCGCCGGTCGGTCTCACATGGATCAGAAACGGATCAGAGTTGGAGCGAGAAGGAGAGGAGCGTCCTTGACGCCTCAGTCCGAATCCCAGGGCCAGAAGGGGTGGCCCGCCCGCAGCTTCCTCGGTTGCCTGTCGGAACCCGTCCGCGCCAAGCTGCTCCGGATCGGTACGCGCTGCCGTTACCTACCCGAAGAGATCCTGATTCGCGAGGGCGACTGTTCCAACCATGTCGTGCTCCTGCGCTCAGGATTCGTCAAGGTCACCGCTCGCCTGGACAACGGTCACGAGGCGCTGCTCGCCATCCGGGTCGGCGGGGACATAGTCGGCGAGATGGCTGCCATGGATGACGGCGCGCCGAGGTCGGCCACGGTCACCGCTTGTGGAGAGATCGCCGCCAGCATAGTTCGCGAGTCCGGCCTCCGGTTCTTCCTGGAATCCCACGCTGAGGCGGCGCGCGCGGTCAATCGGATCGTTGTCCAGCGGCTCCGCTGGTCGAACCAACGGCGGGTGGAATTCGGGGGGTATCCGGTCAAGGTGCGGCTCGCCCGCGTACTCGCCGAGCTGGCGGGCTCGCACGGACATCCGGTGCCGCGTGGGCTGGTCATAGGGGTCGACCTCACCCAGCCGGAATTGGCCGCGCTCACCGGGTCGGCGGAGGTCACCATCCACAAGGCGCTCGCCGAACTGCGCAGGGACGGACTCATCACCACCGGCTACCGACGTACCACTGTCCTCGACCTGGCTCGACTGCGGGAAGCCGCCCGGCTGCGCGCGGCCATTCCGTAACGGGGGCGTCGCCCGTCCCGTCCGCTGGAAACCGTATTTTTACGACCTACTCGGTGTTCCCCGTCTCCGGCTGCACAGTTGACGCCAACCGCGCTCAACCAAGCAGACGGGTGAACCGAGTCCATGACACCGCCTTCGCAATCGCATTCACATTCGCAGGAGATCATCACACGCCATCTGTGCATGGCCGCCGACGTGGAGAAGTACAGCCGCCTCGACACCCCGAGCCAGGAGGCCTTCCAGGCCGACTTGGTGCGAGTACTTGAGGAGGCGGCGGTGCTCAGCGGTCTGGACCGCACGGGGTGGGAACGTCAGCCGCAAGGGGATCAGGAGTTCGCCGTACTGCCGCTTGAGACCCCGGAACCGGTGGTGCTCGGCGGCTTCGTACGGAACCTGGCCATCCGGCTCGGCGAGCGCAACGCCAACCTCGCCGCAGGAGAGCGGATGCGGCTCCGGCTTGCCGTCGACCTCGGCGTGGCCCGCGTCCGCCCAGCCGGACAAGAACACTCCACCGCGGGGTCGGGTACCGGACTGGGCGACCACCTTGCTGACTGCCAAGGGACTCGCGATGCCGGCGTTGGAGGGCAGGCTTCTTTCCGTCGCCGGCTTCGACGGCACCCGGGCCACCGTGGACTGGGAAGTGGATCGCACGCTCGTCACACCTGTGAAGGGCACCGACACACTGAAGAAGGACCGGCGGAGCGGCCGACGCGGCTGTGTGGAGAAGCGGCTGCGGGAGTTGTCCGCCGGAGCGCCGAGCATCGATCGTACGGACGTGCTCGGTGCGCTGGCCGCGGCTGACGACCACCTCGGCCCGGGGGACGGTCGCCACCGGATCGTCGTGGCGACCGACGGGCTGACCAACACCGGCTGTGCGGACCTGCGCTCCGTCGGGTTCGACGGCTCGGACGAGATCAAGGCGACGGTGGAGCGCTGCCGCAAAGCGGGCGAATTGCCCGACCTGGCGGGCGCCGAGGTGAACCTCGTCGGCATAGGCCGCGCAGCCCGGGGTGAGGCGCCGTCCTCCCCGCAGACCGCCTGGCTGGCCACTTTCTGGACCCAGCTGTGCGAGGCGACCGGCGCCTCCTCCTGCGAGGCGGCCGCCACCGCCCGGGTCCGCGAGGCGGGAAAGAACACCGAGGCGGTGAAGACGGAACCGGAGGTGACCTTCCCGGCCGTCTCGGAGCAGCCGGCCGGACGGGTCACCACGATCACCCTGCCCGGCTCCGTCCTGTTCGCGACCGACCGGGCGGAGCTGTCCCCATCGGCGCAGAGCACGCTGGACGACGCCGCACGTCGGATCAAGGACCTCGATCCCGTCTCGGTCGCCGTCTTTGGGCACACCGACTCACGTGGCAGCGAACAACGCGGCAGGGAGCTCTCGCTCGCCCGCGCGGACTCTGTCCAGGCCGCCCTCACCAAGCGCGGGGTCACGGTGGTCTCCGCACGCGGATATTCCAACGACCGCCCCAGCTGCACCCCTGAGTACCACGACGGCGTACCAGACTACGCGGCCATGGCGTGCAACCGCCGGGTGGAGATCGCTGTGACGGTACGCCGCTGATCGCCCGCCGCAGCCCGCAGCCGTTCGAGAAGCACGTCTTGGAAAAGGATCTCGTCCATGTTCCAGAATCATCGAGGCATCCCGTGCCACCACGGCTGTGGATGCGACATCCGGCACCTGGTGAAGAGCGCCGAGCACGGCCCCGAACGGGACCCGGAGCACCTGGACAACGGTGAGATGCGGTTGCTGCTGCGCGCGGCCCGCGAGGTCGGCGAACTCGTCGGCCACAACCGTGAGCAACTCGCCGCCGCCCGGGCCCGTACGATCGACGCCCACGCGCGGACCGAGGAGGCACTCCAGTCTCTGGCTCGTTTCGAAGCCGCTGCTTCTCTCCGGACGACCCGGGCGGCCCAAGAGGCGGTCGAGCTCCGCCACGCGGAGGACGGTGCCCACGACCGGCGCCGCCGCGAACTGTGGATACGGGCGCTGCGCTGGCCGGTCATCGCCGCCATGGCCGTGTTCGACGCGTGGTACTTCATGCAGGTCTTCCAATACCTCACGACCAGTGAGGAGGCGGTCTCGGCGGTCGAGCAGACGGTCTCCTTCCTGCCCGGTGTCGTCCTGGCCCTGGCTCTGATGCTGTCCGGGCACGCGATCGCGGCCCCATTGCACCGGGTACGCGAGCGGCTGCGGGCTCTCCACGACCGCCGCCCCGGACTGTCGTTGCTCGGTGCGCTCGCGCTGCCTGTCCTCTACCTGGCCGCCGTGCTGTCCACCGTCACCGTGTGGGCGGTACTGCGGGCCCGTGACACCGGAGTGGGGGAGGAGGTCGAGGGCGCCCGCTACGCGCCCGGCTGGGTCGCCGTGCTGATGCTGGTGCTCGCGATCACTGCCGTGGCGATGAAGATCGTCGCCCACAACCCATACGCGGACAGCGCTGCCGAGGCCCGTCGCGACCTCCTGCGGGCCAGGCTGACGTACGCCTTGCTGGTGCGGCGAGCCGGCGATGCCCTGCGCCGGCATGAGCGGGCCTGGAGCGATCTGTGCGCGCTACGCGATGAACTCGCCTCGCAGGTACGCCTGGAGAGCATGCGTGTCTGGGAGGCAGCCATCCTCACTGCCCGTATGTTCCACGGACAGGCCGGCCACATCCCGCCCGCCCCGGCCGCCCCGCCGGGCGGAGCGGCGGCGCAGGCGCCGACAGCCGCCTGGGTGGCCCCGCTCTTCTCCGGCGTGGTCGAGCCCCCACCGGAGCTCGGCCCCTTGGTCGAAGCTCACCGGATCGCCGCCACCTGCGCCCCGGCCGAACTGCGCGCCCGCCGCACCGAACTGATCAGCCGCATCGACGCTCAACTCGGCCCGATGTGAAGGCCATACGAGCGTGCCCCTCCAAGCAGCCCCGCCATCGTTGAGACCGCAGCACGCCTCATACCGCATGCCCCGAGCCACTCGCGAGAACACCGAGCCCGAGGCCCGACAAGGACAAGGAGCCCGGGGGCGAACCGGTGGCAGATTGCGCCGTGGGATCCGGGGACGTGCCGGGGGCCTGGCGGCCCGTCCGCTCACGCAAACGGCCCCGGACGAGACGTCCGAGGCCGAATAGAGCCCCGCCCTGGGGGGAGAAAACCCAGGTCAGAGCGGTAATGCGCTGTGCCCTCGGCAGGATTCGAACCTGCGACACCCGCTTTAGGAGAGCGGTGCTCTATCCCCTGAGCTACGAAGGCGGGCCTTGCGTGAAACATGGATGAATACTCTGAGTGATGACTCGTCCATGTTGAGGCAAGGTCCTGAGCTGCCTGTGACGGCAGCCCAGGACAGCCTAGCGGATGTGGGCGGGGCCGTGGTGGCCGCCTCAGCGCGCCGGGCTTTGGCCGGTGTCGTCGGTGGTTTCTGCATCTGCGTCGGCGTATGTGGGGTCTTCGGTGTAGCGGGCGTGGCTGGTGGCGTTCCGGGCGAGCATGAAGCCGAGGATGACGAGGCTCTGGGCTTCGGCTCCGAAGGCGATCACGCGGCGGTTCCAGAGGGAACGGTCGAGTTGTGAGAAGCCGGATTCGCTGTCCTCGCGACCCCCGTAGAGGTTCTGGTGGGTGCGGGTGGCGTCGGGGATTTGGAGGAGGTGTTCGGCGCGGTGGAAGCCTTGTTCCGTGTCGCTGTGGCCTGCTTCACGTTCGCCGGGGGCGGTGGTGATGCCGACGGGTTCGCGATGTTCATGCGGGCCGCGGGGGCAGGGGATGGCCAGGAGGTGGTACCAGCGGTGGGTGTGGGCGGAACGGCGGCGTTCGAGTTTGCGGACGGGGGCGGGCAGCAGGGTGTTGGTGCCGTTGTCGAGGAAGACGCGTTCGTGGACGCGTCCGTTCTTGGACCAGAGTTCGTGGGCACAGTGGGGGTGCGTGAGGGTGCGGATGTAGCGGGGGCGGGCGCCCTTGTGCTGTTTGTTGATGAGGAGTCTTCCGCGGCGGGCGATGATGTCGCGGTGCGTGCCGCGGAAGGCGCCGTCGGAGAGGACGCCCATACAGCCGTCGGCTGCGTCGAGGAGGGCGCAGGCGGTTTCCAGGGCGATGGCGGCTTCGCCGCCGGGGTGGTCGCGGGGGACGTGGCGGTAGCGGAGGAAGCCCCGGCGGAAGTAGCCGCGGTGGCGGGTGGGGTAGGCGACGGATTTGGTGCCCAGGACCATCGTTGTCCTGTCGTCGCTCCCGCCGTCCTGGCTTCGACCTGGCCGGGGTCGAGGACGCGAGCGGCGCCGACCCCGACGACGGCCCGGACTACGAGTGCGCGCTCGGCGGACGCGACCGGGACCGGGCCGTCGTCCTCCTCGCCCACCAGCCCGCACAGGTCATGGAGGCCGCCCGTTGCGGGGTGGATCTCCAGTTGTCCGGCCACACCCACGGCGGCCGGCTCTGGCCCTTCACCCATCTCACTGCCCTGGCCACCCCGGACGTCGCCGGGCTGGGCGGCACGGGGACACCCTGCTCTACGTGACCCGGGGCACCGGCTTCTGGGGGCCGCCGGTCCGGCTGGGCGCCGCCCCGGACATCACCGTCGTGGAACTGGCGTCGCCCCGCGTCTGACCGTGTACGCGACGGCCGGGCGCGGGGCGCCACCGGTGCCTCAGTGGCCGCCGGGCCCGCCCAGCAGCGGCAGGCCCGCCGTGTACCGGCGCAGGAAGCCCGCGGTCGGGGTGTCGGCTTCGGCGACCTGGTCCGGGGTACCCGCGGCCACGACCGCGCCGCCGTCCGGGCCGGCGCCCGGCCCCAGGTCGATCACCCAGTCCGCGGAGGCCGCGACGGGGATGTCGTGCTCGGCGACGACCACGGTGTTGCCCGAGTCGAGCAGCAGGTCGAAGGCGTCCACCATGCGCTGGATGTCGGAGGGGTGCAGACCGGAGACGGGTTCGTCGAGCACGACCAGTCCGGCCTTGCGCCCCGCCGATCCGCGCTGGATCGCCGACGCCAGCTTCAGGCGCTGCGCCTCGCCGCCGGAGAGTTGCGTGGCGTTCTGGCCGAGTTGCAGATAGCCGAGGCCGACCCGGTCCATGGCCTCCAGGGCCTCCGCCAACTGCCGCTGTCCCGTGAGGCGTTCGACGGCCTCGGCGACGGTCAGCTCCAGCACCCCGTCGATGGTCAACCCCTCGTAGGTGATCTCCAGGGCCTCCGGTGTGTAGCGGCGGCCCTCACAGGCGTCGCAGACCACCCACACGTCCGGCAGGAAGTGCATGTCGACCAGCTTGCGGCCGTACCCGGTGCAGGTCTCGCAGCGTCCGCCGTTGGCCGTGTTGAAGGAGAACCAGGAGGACTTGACGCCGCGCTTGCGTGCCTCGTCGGTCTCCGAGAACAGCTTGCGGACGATGTCGAACGCCTTGCTGTACGTGGCGGGGCTGGACCGGGGTGTCCGGCCGATCGGCTCCTGGTCGACCACGGCGACCCAGCTGAAGCGCTCGCTCCCGGCGACCCGGCGGACGGTTTCGGCCGTCGTTCCGGTCAAAGCCGCCTCCGTCCCGGCACCGAGCGCGCCGAGCAGACTGCTCTTGCCGCTGCCGCTGACCCCGGTCAGACAGGTCAGCCGGCCCACGGGGAAGCGGACCAGGTCCGTTGTCACGTTGTGCGCGGACAGCCCGTGCAGCTCCACCCAGCGAGTGCCCTCCCCGACCGGCCGGCGGGTACGGCGCAGCCGCGGTCCCTTCCCGGCGAGGTAGTGGCCGGTGAGCGAGCGGGGGTGCGCGGCGATGTCTGCGGGGGTGCCGGAGACGAGCACCTCGCCGCCCAGCCGTCCGGCGCCCGGTCCCATGTCGATCACCCAGTCGGCGCGGGCGATCAGTTCAGGGTCGTGTTCGACCAGCAGCACGCTGTTCCCAGCGGCGCGCAGTTCCAGCGCAATGTCCAGCAGATGGGCCTTGTCCGCAGGGTGGAGGCCGGTGCCCGGTTCGTCCAGGACGAAGATGATGTCGCTGAGTTCGGTGCTGAGCTGGGCGGCGAGCCGGGTGCGCTGGAGTTCGCCGCCGGACAGGGTGGCCGCGCCGCGCGACAGTTGGAGATGGGCGAGGCCGAGGCGGTCCAGCACGCGGAGTCTTCGGGCAAGGTCCTGGAGGAGGGGTTCGCCGACTGCGCGCCGGCCGGTGCCGAGACCGGAGGTGACCCGGTCGCCCCAGGCGCGTACCTCCCGGACGTCGACCTCCAGCAGTTCGGGGTAGGAGAGCCCGCCGAGCCGTACCGACCGGGCGATCGCGTCGTAGCCGGTGCCGCCACAGGTGGTGCAGGGCATCTTGCGCATGTACGGCAGATAGCGCTCCTTGGCGCTGGGAGTCGCCGCATTCGCGAAGACCCTCTCCACCTCGGCGAGCGCTCCGCGCAGCGGCTCGCTGGAGGTGTACGTCCAGGAGGACATCTCGTTCTTGTTCGGCATGTCGACGGTCGCCTCGATCCTCTCGTCACCCGTGCCGTGCAGCACGTCGTGCCGGAAGCCCTCGGGCAGCGACTGCCAGGGCTGTGCGAGGTCCACGCCGCGTTTCTCGGCCAGTGCGGGAATGAAGGCGTGTTCGCCGGAGCGCCACTTCGCGTACCAGGGGGAGGCTCCGTCGAACAGGGGCAACTCCGGGTGCGTGACGACGAGTTCCTCCCGTGCCTGCCAGCGTCCGCCGACGCCGTGGCAGTCGGAGCAGCTTCCCTCCGGGGTGTGCCGGTCGAAGTGGGCGGTACTGAGATGGCCGTCACCGGATATCGCGTCCGGGCCGATGCCGGGCAGCCGGGAGTAGAGCAGTCCGAGGTGGCCGTCGATACCGGTGATGGTGGCGACGGTGGAGCGGGGGTTGCGGTTGAGCCGGCGCTGGTCGACGGCGAGGGTGGCGCCGAGACCGAGGATCCGGTCCACCTTGGGACGGTTGCGCTGGGTGATGTACTGCCGGACGAACGGCGAGAGCCCTTCCAGATAACGGAGTTGGGCCTCGCTGTGCAGAGTGTCGATCGCTAACGAGGTCTTGCCGCTGCCGCTGACCCCGGTGAAGGCCACCACCCGGCCCTTGGGGATGCTCACGGTGACATCGCGGAGGTTGTTGGTCCGTGCCCCCACCACCTCGATGGTCTCCGAGGTG
This sequence comes from Streptomyces sp. NPDC088124, assembly GCF_040685895.1. Lineage (NCBI taxonomy): Bacteria > Bacillati > Actinomycetota > Actinomycetes > Kitasatosporales > Streptomycetaceae > Streptomyces > Streptomyces sp. NPDC088124. The sequence continues at coordinate 7,955 of NZ_JBFBJB010000029.1, forward strand.
CGCACGCATTCTGTCATTTCCTCAGTCCTCTCCCGACGGCGGGAAGGACAACGTACGGGCCGGAACGCCCGGTAGGGGCCCGGCGTCCTCTTTCCGAGCACCTCGAAAGCCCCTCCCGGACAAACCAATGAGACTACTGCGCGACGTCGGCCGCCGATCTGCGGGAGAGCCCTTCGAGCAGGTCCATGGCACGGTCCGCCACCTCGTACGGCACGAAGAGATGGTCGTGGTGGAATCCGGCCACTGCGTTGCAGCTGACTCCGGCCCGAGCGAGTTCATGGGCGACGGCGGCGGTCAGGCCCACCGCATCCAGGGCGGAGTGCACCCGCAGGACCAGCCACCCGGCCACGTAGTCGTACCCCAGCCCCGCCCGCCTCGGCGTCCTCCTGCCGCAGCACCAGAGTGAGGCCTTCGCGCTCGGCCACCGTGACGACCGGGGTCACTCCGGCGGGATGTCACCGGCCACAGTGGTGAACACGTAGCGCCCCGGATTCATCTCCGGCCGCATGTCGATCAGGAGCCGTCGCAGGTCAGTCTCGCCATACACGGGGGACACCCTGTACAGCCGGGCGGGCGGACGACGCACCGAGAGCGGCAGACCGGGCTGTCGTCCGATCGACCGGGGGAGCGAGTGGTGGTCGCCGGACGGGTGACTCATACGCCGCGGAGTACCCGAAGGCTCGTGTCGGCGACCACCCGCGCGGGCTCCGCGGGGGGAGGAAGGCGGGCAGGCGACGGGGGCGTCGCCGTGCAGGACCTGGTGCCGTTCGGGGTAGGCGCGGCGGGTGCGTTTGCCGGTTGCTTCCATCAGTCGCTGCCAACGACCGCCCAGCGAGCGACGCTCCGAGCCCGTCAAGCCGACGCCACCCTCGAAAGCAGCTACTGCGGAGCGAGACGCCGCCGCGGGGACCGGGCGGATACGGCCAAGCAGCCTGAAACAGGGACGGGTCTCAGCTCTGGTACGGGCTCTCCGCGCGGCCGGGTGCGCGCCTTGCTCCTGACGAGGCGGTGAATTCCTGCGGCGTGCTACCCGGCACCGTGTCGCTGGTCATCTGGTGGCTGTCAGTGCCGCGTGCGCGGCGGTGAGGATCTCCTCGGAGAGCGGGGATCCTTTCGTGGCCCGGGACAGGACGAGTGCGCCGAGCATCGTGCAGAGCCGGGTGATGCCGTCCTCGTCCTCGGTCTCCAGCCATGCGGCGAAGTCGCCCACTCCCTCGGCGTAGACGCGGTGGGCCTCGCCCTCCCCGGGGGCGCGCGCCATGTCGACGGCGAGCGCGGCGGCGGGGCAGCCGTCCGCCGCGCTGTCGCGGTGCTCGGTCGAGAGGTAGGTGTCGATCAACGTCCGCTGGGCCACGTCGCGCTGTCCGTCGTACCTCTCCGCCGCGTCCTCACGGAGCCGGGTGAGCGTGCCGAACGCGTGGGCGGTGGCTTCGTCGACGAGCGCCTCCTTGGAGGCGAACTGTTTGTAGAAGCCGCCGTGGGTCAGGCCGGACGCCTTCATGAGGTCGGCGACGCTGACGTGGGTGCCCCGCTCCCGGAACAGCCGGGAGGCGGTCTCCACGACCCGTCGGCGGTTCTCCTCCGCCTGTGCCTGCGATACGCGGCCCATCAGCCACCTCCCGATTGGATGTCGATTGCCATCTATCCTAGAACATGTTTAGATGGTAGTCGTAATCTATTTGGGGGCCGTGCGGCACCCCGGCACAGGGAGCGGACATGGAACTCAAGGACGCGGTCGCGGTGGTCACCGGCGCCAACCGGGGACTCGGCCGCCATCTGGCCGCCCAGCTCGTGGCACGCGGAGCAACCGTGTACGCGGCGGCCCGCCGCCCCGAGACGGTGGACCTGCCGGGCGTCACCCCGCTGCGCTTGGACGTGACGGACGAGGAGTCCGTACGGGCCGCCGCCCGCATCGCGTCCGACGCGACGCTGCTGGTGAACAACGCGGGCATCTCCACTTTCACCCCGCTGATCGCCGGTGGCCCGGACGCGGTGCGCCAGGAAATGGAGACGAACTTCTTCGGCCCGCTCACCGTGACCCGGGCCTTCGCCCCCGTCATCGAGGCCAACGGCGGCGGCGCCGTACTGAACGTCCTGTCCGTCCTGTCCTGGGTGCACCCCGCCGGCCTCGGCTCCTACGCTGCGACCAAGGCCGCCGCGTGGGCGCTGACCGACGCGGCCCGGGAGGAACTGGCGCCCCGCGGTATCACCGTCTCGGCGCTGCACGTCGGATACATGGATACCGACATGGCCGCGGGCGTTCCCGCCGACCAGAAGGCGGACCCCGCCGATGTCGCCACACAGGCTCTGGACGGCATCGAGACGGGGCTGCCCGAGATCCTCGCCGACGAGACCACCCGGTACGTCAGGCAGAACCTCGCCGCCATCCCCAACGCGGCGTGAGACGCGCCGTGCCGCCCCACTGCCCCGGTCTTCTCCTTCCCCTTCCTATCCCTGCTCCCTGAGTGAGGACACCTGATGCGTTACACGACCTTCGGACACCGGACCGGACTGCGTGTGTCCGAGTACGCGCTCGGCACGGCGAACTTCGGCACCCGCTGGGGCGCCGGTGCCGAGCCGGACGAGGCCCGCCGTATCTTCGACCGGTTCGCTGAAGCGGGCGGCACCTTCCTCGACACCGCGGACGCGTATCAGTTCGGCGAGTCGGAGGAGCTGACGGGGAAGTTCGTCTCCGCGGACCGGGACCACTTCGTCCTGGCCACCAAGTTCACCCTCGGAGCCGCGCCTCAGCCGGGCATCTCCAGGACGGGCAACAGCCGCAAGACCATGGTCGCCTCGGTGGAGGCCAGTCTGGAGCGTCTGGGCACCGACCACATCGACCTGCTCTGGGTGCACTTCCCCGACGAACTCACCCCCGTGGAAGAGATCCTGCGCGGCTTCGACGACCTGGTGAGTTCCGGCAAGATCCACCACGCCGGCCTGTCCAACTTCCCCGCCTGGCGCGTCTCACGGGCGGCGACCCTCGCGGACGTCAAGAACTGGGCGCCCGTCGTGGGCATCCAGAACGAGTACAGCCTGGTCGAGCGGACCGCCGACCGCGAGCTCCTGCCGATGGCCGAGAGCCTGGGACTCGGCGCCGCCCTGTGGTCCCCGCTCGGCGGCGGACTGCTCACCGGGAAGTACCGGCGCAGTGCCGAGGGGCGGCTGAGCGACCTGGGGAGGGTCATCCACACGGAGAGCACCGACCAGAAGACCCGCGTCGTCGACGCCGTTCTGGCCGTCGCCGAGGAGACCGGCGTGACGCCCGCGCAGGTGGCGGTGGCCTGGGTACGGGAGCGTGCCGCCCGGTCGGCGACCTCGCTCGTCCCGGTCATCGGGCCGCGCAGCCTCACCCAGCTCGACAGCTACCTGAGCGCCCTCGACATCCAGCTGACCTCCGAGCAGTTCGCCCGGCTCTCCGGCGTCAGCGAGGTGCCGCTCGGAGTCCCCCACGAGGCGATCGCCGGATCCCTGGGCGGTATCCAGGGAGGCGACGTCGACCGCGTCATCGCCCCGGCCGCGCCGGTGGCCTGACCCTCGAAAGCCTCGTGATCGGTTCCCGGTGATGACACCGCCCTTGAGGTTTGCGGCGGGCACCGCGCGGGTGACCGAAGCCCGAAGGTCTCGCCCCTCGCCGGCGGGCAACGGAGACGACGATGAAGACCTTCATGATCGAGCGGTACGGCGACAAGGCGGGCGTACGCGCCGGCGAGATGCCCGAGCCTCAGGTGGGCGCCGACGACGTTCTGGTCCGGATCCACGCGGCGAGCGTCAACCCGCTCGACCTCAAGCTCCGCGACGGCGAATTCAAGGCCATCCTCCCGTACCGTCTCCCGCTCGTCCTGGGCAACGACCTCGCCGGGAAGGTGGTCCAGGTGGGACCGGCCGTCACACGCTTCGCGGTGGGCGACGAGGTCTACGCGCGGCCCGACAAGGACCGTATCGGCACGTTCGCCGAATTCATCGCCGTCCACCAGGACGACGTGGCGGCCAAACCGGCCACGCTCACCATGGCGGAGGCCGCGTCCCTTCCCCTGGTCGCCCTGACCGCGTGGCAGGCGCTGGTCGAGCGGGCGCAGGTGCGGCCGGGCCAGAAGGTTCTGATCCATGGGGGCGCCGGCGGTCTCGGCACCGTCGCCGTCCAGTTGGCGAAGCATCTGGGCGCGTACGTGGCCGCCACCGCGAGCACGGCCAAGACCGAGCTGGTGAGGGAACTCGGCGCGGACATCGTCGTCGACGACAAGAAGCAGGACTTCGAGACGGTCCTCGACGGCTACGACGTCGTCCTGGACACCCTCGGCGGCAAGACACTCAAGAAGTCCCTGCGTGTACTCAAGCCCGGCGGGACGATCATCAGCGTCGCGGGCCCTCCCGACCCGGCCTTCGCCCGCGAGCTGGGCGCGAACGCTGTCCTCCGACTGGCCGTGGGTGCGCTGAGCCTCACAACCCGGCGCAGCGCCACGCGCCGCAACGTGACGTACTCCTTCCTGTTCATGAAGGCGTAGTGGACCGCCATCCACCGCAGATCGGTGTGCGTACCGGGGTCGCCGACCGCCGTGCGCAGCCGCGTCCGGAGCGGGCCCGTCAGGGACGGATAGGCCTCAGGGATCTCTCTCCCCGTCCATCCCTCGACCTGGCGTCGCTTGGCTCCCGCGAGTCGACGCGGCAGCAGGACCGCCTCCGGCAGCAGCCCGGCACCGACCAGCATCATCGTGCCGGCGGCCACGGCCAGCAGCACCGTGACGAACAGGTATGAGAAGAAGCCGAGGGCTGCGGCTTCCGCCAACTGCGCCGTGGCCCGCGCTGCCTGCCTCACTGTTCTTCGCATGCCGACCAAGCTGAATCCCCACTCCCCTGGGCGCGGGAGAGCGGGCACCCCGGCCATGGTGTAGCCCACTGCACCATGAGTTCGGGAGAGCACCTCCTCGTTCCGGCGAGCGGGCGGCGGCACCGTTGAACCCGGTTGATCCCGGAGGTTCACCGTTCCCCCGCGCCGGAAGGAATTTCCATGAAGTCGCTCGCCCTGTCGAATCCGGGCATGGATCGTGAGGCGCGATACCTGGAGGGAGCGGAGACCGAGAGGGGCGACGCAGTCCGGACCGGACCCCTTCCCGGAACACTCGTGTCCTTCGCCCGGTTCGTATTCTTCGGCGGCGGCGTTGGGGTCGCCTCCAGTTTCGCTGTCGCTCCGATTGCCGGGCTGATGCCCTGGACGGCTGCGAATGCGCTGATCACTGTGGCCTCCACCGTGCTGTGCACGGAGCTTCACGCGCGTTTCACTTTCGGAGCCCGGCAGCGTGCCGGCCGGCGTCAGCATTGGCAGTCAGCGGGGTCGGCAGCGGCCGCCTACGTCGTCACGACCGTCGCGGTGCTCATCCTGCACGCGGTGCGACCGGCGGCCGGGACGCTGAGCGAGCAGGCCGTCTACCTCTGCGCCTCCGGGCTCGCCGGTACAGGGCGTTTTCTGGTGCTGCGCCTGTACGTCTTCGCCACCGGCCGGAACCGGGCCGCAGAGCAGGCCGAGAGCTCGGCGACGATTCAAAGGCCGAATGTGACGGTGCCCCGGTCCCTTCCGGCCCCGGCCTTGCCGTTGGACCTCCCGCTGCCTGCGGCGATGGGTCAGCCGGCACCGCTTCCGGCGTGACACGGGGCGCTCGGCCATGTGCACAGGCGGTCATGGTCGCCCTTCCACGAACCAGGTCTCCCGGGCAGGACCTCGCGAACCGGTTTCCGCCGGCGACGCTGTGCGTGTTCACCGGCGGCCCGAGGGGTTCTCGTCGGGGCCACCGGGCACGTTGTTCAGATACGTGAGTACCGCCTGCACCCGACGGTGTCCGCTGTCGCTCGGGGGCAGTCCCAGCTTCAGGAACACGTTGCCGATGTGTTTGCTCACCGCCCGCTCCGAGACGACGAGGGTCTTGGCCATGGTGGTGTTGTCATGGCCCTCGGCCATCAGCTTCAGGACCTCGCGCTCGCGCGGTGTCAGCGAGTCGAGGGGCGAGTCCCGGCGGCGGGTGAGGAGTTCGGTCACCACCTCGGGATCGAGCGCCGTGCCACCGGCCGCCACCCGCTCCAGCGCGTCCAGGAACTCGTCCACCCGGCCCACCCGGTCCTTGAGCAGGTAGCCGACGCCGCGCGCGCCGCCGCCCAGCAGTTCGGCGGCGTAGGACTCCTCGACGTACTGCGAGAGGACGAGCACCGGCAGCCCGGGGATCTCCTTGCGCGCCGCGAGCGCCGCGCGCAGGCCCTCGTCGCGGAAGCCCGGCGGCATCCGTACGTCGAGCACGGCGGCGTCCGGGCGATGCGCGAGCAGCGCGGGCACCACCTCGGGCCCGCTGCCCGCCACGGCCACGACCTGGTGCCCGGCGGAGGAGAGCAGCAGGACAAGCCCTTCCCGCAGCAGGGCATGGTCCTCGGCGATCACCACACGCACGGCAACTCCACTTCGATCACGGTCGGGCCCCCGACGGGGCTGGTCAGGATGACGGTTCCGTCCAGCGCGGCGACCCGGCGCCGCAGGCCGAGCAGTCCCGAGCCGCCCGGCTCCAGACCGTCGCCGACCCCGGGGCCGGCGAGGGCGTGTTCGGCGCCGCCCTCGCCCTCGTCGCGCACCCGTACGCGCAGCCCCGTCGCCGTACGGTCGAGCCGGACCTCGGCCCGGTCGGAGCCGCTGTGCCGGGCCACATTGGTCAGGGTCTCCGCGACGGCGAAGTACGCGGCGGCCTCGACCGCCGCCGGGGCGCGGGGCCCGTCGCGCCTGTCGTCCCCGTCCGCCAGACCGGTCACCACGACGGTGACGTCGAGTCCGCTGCTGGCGGCGAGTGCGCGTACGGCTCCGGTGAGGCCGCGGTCGGTGAGGATCGGCGGGTGGATGCCGCGTACGACGTGCCGGAGTTCGGTCAGTGCCTCCTCGGCCTGGTCCTGCGCGTCGTCCAGGAGCTTGCGGGCGGCCACCGGGTCACTTCCGTACATCCGCTTCGCGAGACCGATCCGCATGGACAGTGAGACCAGCCGGGCCTGGGTGCCGTCGTGCAGGTCCCGTTCGATACGGCGTAGTTCGGCGCCGTGCGCGGCAATAGCCCCGGCGCGGGTTTCGGCCAGTTCCTCGACGCGCTCGGCAAGACGCGCCTTGCGCGAGGGCTTGAGCAGCGCTGTCGACCAGGCGGCGTCGAGATCCGCGAGTCGGACGATGAGCGGCAGCACGAACGCCCGGCGCCGCAGCAGTCCGCACCACACGCCGTCCACGAGCAGTCCCACCAGCCACAGCGGCACGGCCAGGACAGCCAGCAGGCCGTAGGCGTAATACGCGAACATCCACCGCAGATCGGTGAGCGTGCCGGGGTCGGTGACCACTGTGCGCAGCCGCTGCCGGAGCGTGCCCGTGAGGGGGAGGTACGCCTCGGGGATCGTCCGGCCCGTCCAGGTGGCCACCTGGCGCCGTTTCGCCCCGCCCATCCGGCGGATCAGCAACACGGTTTCCGGCAGCAGCCCGGCACCGACGACCAGGAGGGTGGCGACGCCCGTGAACAGCAGCACGGTGACGAACAGGTATGAGAAGAAGCCCAGCATCGCGGCTCTCGCCAGTTGCACCGTGGCCCGCGCCGCCTGCAGCACTGTTCTTCGCATGCGGACCAGGCTAATTCGCCGAGCCCGGAGACCAGGGGCCCCATCGCGGAACCACGAAGAAAGGCGTGGAAGTCGGTCGGCCTCCATGGCCCGCCCGTGGTCGTGGCGGGACAGCCTCTGCGGGCAGCAGGGCGCGTACGCCGCGGTGCTGAGGCAGGAGTGTCAGCTCCGCCGCTGAGCCGGTTCGGGTGGCAGCGGTTGCTCACGACCGTGCCTGTTTTGGGCGGGCAGTGCCCGGCCCGGCGGCGAGCAGCCAATGCTCGCCGCCGGGCCGGGGTTCTCGCCGTTCCCCGTCCCCACGGGTGCGGCGAGTGCGGGGCCGATACCGCCAGGGCGGCCCCGGTCCTGAGCGGTGGCCGCCTACGGGAGGCGGCCACCGGGTTCGGTCGAGAGCTACTTGCTGAGTACGAGTTCGGAGTTGTCCTGGCCGGCCGGTGCCGCGGGAGCCGGGTGCTTGCGGGTGATGGCCTCTCCCTCGATGTCGATGCCGGGCAGGATCCGGTCGAGCCATCGGGGCAGGCGCCAGGCGCGGTCGCCGAGGAGGGCGAGGACGGCGGGCACGATGGCCATCCGGACGACGAAGGCGTCGAAGAGGACGGCGATGGCCAGGCCGAACCCGATCATCTTGATCATGGATTCGTCGGCGCCGACGAATCCGGCGAAGACCGCCATCATGATCAGTGCGGCGGCGACGACCACGCGGGCGCTGGTGCGGAATCCGGAGACGATCGCCTGCGCGGGCCGGTCGCCGTGGACGTACGCCTCGCGGATCCGGGAGACCAGGAAGACCTCGTAGTCCATGGCGAGTCCGAACACGATGCCCACCAGGAAGATCGGCATCATGGACATGATCGGGCCGGTCTGTTCGACGCCGAGGAGTCCGGCGCCATGGCCGTACTGGAACACCGCGACGACCACACCGAGCGAGGCGAGAACGGAGAGCAGGTAGCCCAGGGCTGCCTTCAGCGGGACGAGGAGGGAGCGGAAGACGAAGAGCAGGAGCACGATCGCGAGGCCGACCACGACGATGAGGTACGGGATCAGCGCGTCCTGGAACTTTTTCGCGACGTCGATGTTCATCGCGGTGCTGCCGGTGACCTCGTAGGTGGCCCCGGCTTCCTGCTCGATGCCGGGGCGTTCTGCGCGGATGGTCTTGACCAGGTCGATGGTCCTGGAGTCGGTGGGGCTGGTGGACGGGGTGGCGGAGAGTATCGCGGCGTCGCCGGCCTGGTTGAACTGCGCCGGGGAGACGGAGACGACTCCGCTGGTGTCCGCGATCCGCTTGCTGATCAGGGAGGCCGCGGCCTTGGGGTCGTCGGCGCCCTTGGTGTCGACGACGATGGTCAGGGGGCCGTTGAAGCCGGGGCCGAAGCCGTCGGCGAGGGCGTCGTAGGCGCGGCGTTCGGTGGTGGAGGTGGGTTTGGCCTCGTCGCCGGGCATGCCCAGTTGGAGGTCGGCGGCCGGTACGGCGAGTGCGCCCAGGCACACGACGCCGAGCAGCAGGACGGGCAGGGGGTGGCGGACCACCAGGCTTGCCCAGCGACTGCCGGCGTTGTCCGTCCTGATACGGCGGGGCTTCCTGCCCTTGCGGACGCGACGTGCGAGGACGGCGTTGGGCCAGAAGCCGAGGAGGGCGGGGACCAGGGTGAGACAGATGAGGACGGCGACGACGACGGCGCCGGCCGCGGTGAGGCCCATTTTGATGAGCATCGGGATGCCGACCACCGACAGGCCGGCGAGTGCGATGACGACGGTCAGACCGGCGAAGACCACCGCGGACCCCGCCGTGCCGACGGCCATTCCCGCGGCTTCCCGCGCGGCCCGGCCCTTTCCGCGCTCCTCCCGGTAGCGGGAGACGATGAACAGGGCGTAGTCGATGCCGCAGGCCAGCCCCAGCATCGAGGCGAGGGTCCCGCTGGTCAGGGAGAGCCCGAACGTGCTGCCCAGGGCGATGATGGCGGTCATGCTGACGGCGACGCCGATGATCGCGGTCAGCAGCGGCAGCCCGGCCGCGGCCATGGACCCGAAGGTGATCAGCAGGACCACCGCCGCGATCGCGATGCCGATCATCTCGGCGGACCCGCCTGCGGCCGGCTGCGCGGCCAGGGCGTCTCCGCCGATCTCGACGGTCAGACCCGCGTCCCTGGCCTGGTCAACGGCTCGCTCAAGGTGTTCCTTACTGGCGTCGGTCAGGTCACCGGCAGGGGTCTTGAAGGAGACGGTGGCATAGGCCGTGGAGCCGTCCTCGCTGACCGCCTTCGCCTGGAAGGGGTTGACCACACCGGTCACCTGCGGGCCGTCGGCGGCCTTGTGGACCAGGGTCTCGACGGTGGTTTTGTTGCCGGCTGCGGTGACCTTCTCTCCGCTCGGCGCGATGAAGACGATGCGGGCGCTCGCCCCGTCCGCCCCCGAGCCGGGGAAGCGCTCGTCCAGGAGGTCGAACGCCTTCTGGGACTCGATGCCCGGCATGGCGAATCCGTCGTCGGGGGCGGCGGGGGCCTTCGTGGCGGCGAAGCCGACGGCGCCCAGCACGGCTATCCAGAGGAAGGTGACGAACCAGCGCCACCTGAAGGCGATGCGGCCCACGTGATACAGGAAAGTTGCCATGACGGTGCGAAAGCCTCCAGAGCGGCGGTGCAGGACAGGGGCGTGAGGCTCTCTCCGTCGGTGCCGGTGCCGGTGCCGGTGCTGGCACCGGTGTTGGCGTTGGCACCGGTGTTGGTGCCGGCGTCGACGTGGTGTCGGCCGGAGACCGGGACGGTGTGCCTCAGTGATTTCCACGATCCCGTCCGGCCGTCGCCGCCACGAGGGAGTGCTCTCCCGAACCAGGGGTGTAGCCGGCTACACCCCTCGCGGAAGCCATAGGATCGCGAGGTGAACGGAGGACCGCGTACGACGACGAGGGACATCGCACGGGCTGCCGTGCGGTCGGAGCTGGCGCAGGTGGCCTACGGCCTGATCCGGCGCGAGGGCTTCGACCGGGTGACCGTCAGCGACCTGGCCGCGGCGGCGGGCGTGTCCCGGAGTACCTTCCTGCGGTACTTCGGTACCAAGGAGGACGCCGTGCTCGGCGCCGTCGAGGCCCAGGGCGAACAGCTCGCCGACGCCCTGCGCGCCCGCCCCTCCGACGAGGGCGACTGGACGGCGCTGCGGCGTTCGCTCGACGTTCTCATGGAGTCCTACCGGCGGGACCCGACCGAGGCGCTCGCCACGGCCCGGCTCATCATGGGTACCCCGGCCCTGTGTTCACGGCAGCGGGAGAAGCAGCACCGCTGGCGTCCGCTTCTGGTGCGGGCCCTCGCCGAGCGCACGGACCCGCCACGGCCTGTCGCGGTGGCTCTGTCGGTCAAGGCCGGTGCGGCGCTGGAGTGTCTGGACATCGCCCTGGACCACTGGATCGCGTCCGACGGCCACCTGGACCTCGTCGGCCTCCTGGACGAAGCCTTCGCCGCTTTCGCGCCTCGGTAGGGCCGGTGGGTGGAAGGGTTCTAGGGCTCTACGCGGGTGGGGGCGGGGCGTACGGGGAGGTCGCGGGCGCCCAGGCGCAGGTGCTCGATGTGGTAGACGGCCTCGTCGAGGAGCTGCGCCACGTGGTTGTCGTACAGGCTGTAGACGATGCGCCTGCCCTGGCGTACGCCGGTGACCAGGCCCAGTGCGCGCAGGAGGCGCAGTTGGTGGGAGACGGCCGACTGCTCCATGGCGACGGCTTCGGCGAGTTCGGTGACACCGCAGGGGTTCTGCCGCAGGCGCGTCAGGATCATCAGGCGGGACGGTGTGGCCAGGGCCTGGAGGGTGGCGGCGATGGTGGCGGCGGACTCCGCGTCGAGGTGCTCCGTGCGCGTGGCGCGTTCCTCGGCTCCGTGTCCCATGCGCCCATCGTATAGACCGGTCGGTGGTGGTCCTACGATGAGTGCATGGCAACGAGCCCGCGAGTAGCAGGTGCGCACCCTGTGCAAGAAGCAGGGGAGGCGCGGGATCCGGGGGAAGCGGCCGCCGGTGACCGGCTGGAGGTCGCGGCCTCGGTGCTGGCGCTGCTCGCGGACCGTACGCGGCTCGCCCTGCTGGCGCGGCTGGGACAGGGGGAGGCCGATGTCACCACCCTCACGGAGGCGTGCGGCGCGGCCCGGCCCTCCGTCAGCCAGCACCTGGCCAAGCTCCGGCTCGCCGGTCTGGTGACCGCCCGCAAGGACGGCCGCCGCGTTGTCTACTCCCTGCGTCACGGTCATCTGCGCCGCCTCGTCGACGAGGCGCTGAGCGTCGCCGACCATCAGATCGGTGCTCTGCCGGCCCACGACTGACCACGGCTGAGGCCGTACCGGGCTGTGCGGAAGTGTCGTGGTGGGTGGTTCCGGGGCCAACGTGTGCTCAGGTGCGCACATGTTGGGTATGATGGCTGAGGTCTCCTGCCGTCGATCCGGGACGGGGCCGATGCTGTCCGTGCTGCGTAACCGCACCTACCGCCACCTGTTCGCCGCCCAGGTCGTCGCCCTGGTCGGCACCGGTCTGGCCACCGTGGCGCTCGGCCTGCTCGCGTACGACAGGGCGGGGGACCGCGCCTCCGCCGTGCTGGGCACCGCGCTGGCGATCAAGATGGTCGCCTACGTCGCCGTCGCGCCGCTCGCCGGAGCCCTCGCCGCCCGGGTGTCCCGCCGCTCCCTGATGGTGGGCGCCGACCTCACGCGTGCGTGCGTCGCGCTGGCGCTGCCCTTCGTCGGGCAGATCTGGCAGATCTACGTCCTGGTCTTCCTGCTGCAGGCGGCGTCGGCTGTGTTCACGCCGACCTTCCAGGCGGTCATCCCCGAGGTGCTGCCCGCCGAACGCGACTACACACGGGCCCTGTCGCTCTCCCGGCTCGCCTATGACCTGGAGAGCCTGTTCAGCCCGGCGCTCGCCGCCGGGCTGCTCGTCCTGGTCTCCTCGGGGCGGCTGTTCGTCGGCACCGCGATCGGCTTTGTCGCCTCCGCCGTTCTTGTGGTCTCCGTCGTCTTGCCCGGACGTTCCGGCGCCGTGCGCGGGCGCTCGGGTGTCGTGCGCGGCAAGGGCGCCGTTCGCGGCGACGCGCTCCTCGGCGTCCGGCTGTTCCGGGCCGTGCCCGGGCTGCGGGCGCTGCTCGCGCTCGATCTCGCGGTCGCGGCGAGCGGTGCGATCGTCTTCGTCAACACCGTCGTTCTCGTACGCGACCACTTCCATCGGCCCGCGGGTGACCTGTCCCTCGCCCTCGGAGCGTACGGCGCGGGCTCCGTGCTGACCGCCCTGTTCCTGCCCCGGCTGCTGCGGCGGGCTGGTGACCGCGCGGTGATGCTGCCCGCTGCCTTCGCCCTGCCGGTGATCCTCGCCGGTGTCGCCGCGCTCGGGGCCGCCGCGCCCACCACCGGGAGCTGGGTCGCGGTCCTGGCCGCCTGGGCGGCGATCGGCGCCGCCTGTTCCGCCGTCCTCACCCCCGGCGGGCGGGTGATCCGGCGTTCCGTCACGGACGCGGAGCTGCCCGCCGCCTTCGCCGCCCAGTTCTCCCTCTCCCACGGCTGCTGGCTGCTCACCTATCCCCTCGCGGGCCGGCTCGGCGCGGGCGCGGGGCTGCCGGTCACCGCCCTGGTCCTCGGTGGTGTCGCGCTGGCCGCCGCCCTCGCCGCGGCCGTCCTGTGGCCCGCTCGCGCATCCGTACCCGTACGGGAGTCGAGGCCCGCGTCCGTATCTGTGCGGCATAAATGAAGAGGTATTCATTCTTTCCTGTACGGTGAGCTGGTCACCCCGTGCCGCCCACCGAAGGAACCCGTATGTCCGCCACCCTCGCCGAGCGCCCCACCCCGGCCCAGGACCCAGCCGGCCGCGGCGGGGCCGCGCCCCGTCGCCGCCCGCGGGTCCTCGCCCTGCCCGAGGCCCGCTGGGCCGCCGCGGCGCTGGTGCTCTTCCTGCTCGCGCTCCCGCTGCAACTGACCGGCGCCCCCGCCTGGAGCTGGGGCCCGCTGTACGCGGCGGCCTACGTGACCGGCGGCTGGGAGCCGGCCTGGGCGGGGCTGCTGGCGCTGAAGGAGAAGACCCTCGACGTCGACCTGCTGATGATCGTCGCGGCGATCGGCGCGGCCTCCATCGGGCAGGTCATGGACGGCGCGCTGCTCATTGTCATTTTCGCCACGTCCGGCGCGCTGGAGGCGCTGGCCACCGCGCGCACCGCCGACTCCGTACGCGGACTGCTCGACCTCGCCCCCGCCACCGCGACCCGGCTGGACGGCGACGGAGTGGAGCGTACGGTCGCCACCGAGGACCTGGCGGTCGGCGACACCATCCTCATTCGCCCCGGTGAGCGCGTCGGGGCCGACGGCCGGGTGGCCGACGGGGCGAGCGAGGTCGACCAGGCCACCATCACCGGCGAGCCCCTGCCCGTACCGAAGGAGGCCGGGGACGAGGTCTTCGCCGGGACCCTCAACGGGACCGGCGCCCTGCGGGTCACGGTCGAGCGCGACGCGTCCGACTCGGTGATCGCCCGGATCGTGGCGATGGTCGAGGAGGCGTCCGAGACCAAGGCCCCGACCCAGCTCTTCATCGAGAAGGTCGAGCAGCGCTACTCGGTCGGCATCGTCGTCGCCACCCTCGCCGTCTTCGCGATCCCCCTCGGCTTCGGCGCGAACCTGACCGACTCCCTGCTGCGGGCGATGACCTTCATGATCGTCGCCTCGCCGTGCGCCGTCGTGCTGGCCACCATGCCGCCGCTGCTCTCCGCCATCGCCAACGCCGGGCGCCACGGTGTGCTGGTCAAGTCCGCCGTCGTCATGGAACGCCTCGGCCAGGTCGACGCGGTGGCCCTGGACAAGACCGGCACCCTCACCGAAGGCACCCCCCGCGTCACCGACCTGCGCCCCCTGCCCGGCGCCGGGCTCTCCGAGGACGAGCTGCTGGGCCTGGCCGCGGCGGCCGAACACCCCAGCGAGCACCCGCTGGCCCGCGCGATCGTCGGGGCCGCCCGCGAACGCGGCCTGGACCTCGCGGACGCGCGGGACTTCACCTCCGCGCCGGGCGTCGGGGTGACCGCAGTCGTCGACGGCCGTACGGTCGCGGTCGGCGCCCCGTCCCGGCTCCTGGCGGACGCGGTGGACCCGGTGGCGGCGGAAGCGGCCGGCGCGGTGGACACGGAAGCGGCGGACGCGGTCGTCGCGGAGCTGGAGGAGGGGGGCCGTACCGCGGTCCTCGTCCGGTGCGACGGCCGTCCCGTCGGGGTGCTGGGCATCGCGGACCGGCTGCGCCCCGGCGCCGCCGCCACGGTCGCCGCCCTCACCACCCTGACCGGCACCGCGCCGGCGCTGCTGACCGGCGACAACCCGCGCGCCGCGGCCCGCCTCGCCGACGAGGTCGGCATCACGGACGTACGCGCCGGGCTGCTGCCCCAGGACAAGGTCGCCGCCGTGCGCGAGCGGGAGGCGGCGGGGCAGCGGGTGCTCGTGGTCGGCGACGGGGTCAACGACGCCCCTGCCCTGGCCGCCGCCCACACCGGCGTCGCCATGGGGCGGGCCGGCTCCGACCTCGCGCTGGAGACCGCCGACGCCGTCATCGTCCGGGACGAACTCGCCACCGTGCCCGCCGTCGTGGCGCTCTCCCGCGCGGCCCGCCGTCTCGTGATCCAGAACCTGGTCATCGCGGGCGTGTTCATCTCCGGCCTGGTCGTCTGGGACCTGGTCGGCCATCTGCCGCTGCCGCTCGGCGTCCTCGGGCACGAGGGGTCCACCGTCATCGTCGGCCTCAACGGCCTGCGTCTGCTGCGCGAGGCCGCCTGGCGCCGGGCGGCCGACGTGAGCTGACGTGAGGTGATGTGGGCTGACGTGAGGTGATGTGACGGAGCCTCGGGGGCGTACGGCGTGAGACGCGCGTACGCCCCCGAGGCGTGTGCGCCTCGGAGACGTACGCCTCAGGCGCGCCCGCGCGTCAGATGCGCACGCCCCACATGAACGGCATGCCGCTGCGCGCGATCGACTCGTAGCGGACCTGCGCCCCGGGCTTCGGCGAGTGGAGGATCTGGCCGTTGCCCGCGTAGAAGCCGACATGGCTCAGGTCGGTGCGCATGATGATGAGGTCGCCGGGCCTCAGGTCCCCGAGGGAGTTGATCCGGGTCCCCGCGTTGGCCTGGTCCTGCGAGGTGCGGGGGAGCGAGACGCCGGCCTGCTTGAAGGCCCACGAGGTCAGTCCGGAGCAGTCGAAGGACCCCGGCCCGCTGGCTCCCCACACGTACGGCATGCCGACGCGGCTCTTGGCGGCGGCGAACGCCGCGGCGCCGCGCGAGGAGGCGCTGGCCTCGTTGCCGAGGTCCGCGCGGGCGCTGTCGCGGTTGGCGCGGTCCTCCTCCTGGGCGATCTTGGCCCGCTCCTTGGCGCTGAGCGTGTTGAGGAGCTGCTGAGCCTTGGCCAGCTTGCCCTGGATCTCCGTCTTCTTGCGCCCCAACTCGGCCCGCGTGTCCCGCAGTTCCGTGAGCTTCGTGGTGGCCTGCGTGCGCTGCTGCTGCACCTCGCGCTGCTGGACCTGGAACTTCTGGAGGTCGCTCACGTCGCGGGCGCCGAGCTGGTCCATGAGGGTCGCCTGGTCCAGATAGGCGTCCGGGTCGGAGGAGAGCAGGAGCTGCATGGAGGGGGCGAGGCCGCCGCTGCGGTACTGGTCGGCGGCGATGCCGCCGATGCGGTTCCGCAGCTCGTTGAGGGCCTCCTGCTTGCGGGCGGCGGTGTCCTGGAGGACCTCGACCTCCTTCTGGAGGGTGCCCGCCTTCTCCTTCGCGCCGCTGTACTTCTCGGTCGCCTGCGTGGCCTCTTCGTAGAGGCGGTCGACCTGCGCCTTGACGCCCTTCTTGTTCGGGTCCGGGAGGGGATCTGCCGAGGCGGACTGCGCCGACAGGGCGACCGCGGCCGTGGCGGTGACCGTGAGCATCGTTCCGTAGGCATTGCGCTGCGGCTTGGGACGGCGGTGGGACGCCACGATGAGGCAGCTCCTTCTCTCTCTGACTCCGATCCGACTCGGCCGTCGGAATACTAAGCAGATTAGCTCTACTGTTCCAAGGGGGAGTGGTGTGGCCGCCGTTGACACCGATGCGCGGCTCGATTCCGTACGGATTCGTACGGCGGCGGTGGTCGGGAACCGGCTGTGCTGCTAAGCGGATTGGCATCAAACGCCATGACCGCCGGTCCGGCCCCGGAGACTACGATGAACGGCCGGGGAGCGAGGGGACGACGGACAAGGGGAGCGGCCGTGCGACAACTGGGCGAGCTGGAGGCGGAGATCATGCACCGCCTGTGGGCCTGGGGCCGGCCGGCGACCGCGCGCGACGTGCTGACCGACCTCAACAAGAAGCGGCCCCTCGCCTACAGCACGGTCAAGACCGTGGCCGACATCCTCTACCGCAAGGGCATGCTCCGGCGCGAGAAGGAGGGCCGGGCCTGGGTGTACGAACCCACCGGCACGCGCCAGCAGTACACGGCGGCCCTGATGCAGGACGCCCTCGGCGGCAACCCGGATCCGGCCGGCGCCCTCGTCAGCTTCGTGGAGCAGATCACCCCGGAGGAGGCCGACGCGCTGCGGGCGGCCCTGCGCACGGCGAAGCGGCGGAGCGGGACATGATCGCGGCCGTGGCGCTGACCGGATACGCGGTTCTGGTGGGCGCCGTGGCGCCGTACGGTCTGGCGAGGGCGCGCTGGGCACACCGCGCCCCGGCCGTCGCCGTGCTGGCCTGGCAGGGGCTGATGGTGACCTTCGTGGTCTCCGTCGCGCTGGCCGCCTACCACCTCGTGCTCACCGAGGAGCATGTGCACCAGGGCCTCGTCGGGCTGCTCAGCATCTGCGGCGTGGCGGCGGACGTCCCGGCCGCGGCTCCCTCCGGTGCCCCGCGCGGCCCGGAGGCGGGATCCGCCGGTGGCACGGAGGCCCCGGCCGCGGACGCCGTGACGCTCCTGGCCCCGGCGGCGGTCGCGCTGCTTCCGCTGGGCTGGCTGCTGCGCACGGTGTGGCGCTCACGCCGGGCCCGGCAGCGCCGGCTCGATCTGCTCGCCCTCGTCGGCAGGCCGGCCCCCGAGTACGGCGCCACCGTCGTGGACCACGACGTACCGGCCGTCTACTGCCTGCCCGGACGCCGCCCGCGCGTGGTCGTCACGCGCGGTGCGCTGGATGTCCTCTCGGACGCCCAGCTCCGCGCGGTCCTCGCCCACGAGCAGGCTCATCTCACGGGCCGCCACCACCTCCTCCACATGGTGGCCGACGCGTTCGCCCGGGCGTTCCCCGGTCTCCCGCTCGCCCGGCGGGCCGGGGAACAGACCGCGCTGCTGCTGGAGATGGTCGCGGACGACCGGGCGCTGCGCCGCCACCCGCGGGAGACGCTGGCCGCCGCGATGTGCGAGGTCGCGGCGGGCCGGGCGCCGCGGTCCGCGCTGGGCGCGGGCGGTCCCGGGGCGCTGATCCGGGTACGCCGGGTCCTCGCCCCGCAGCCGAGGCCGCACCGCGTGGCCTGGCTCGCCATCGTGGCGGCGTCGGTCGCGGCCCCGGTCTTCCCGCTCCTGCTCACCTGCGGGCCGACTCTCTGACCGCCGGCCGGGCCGGGCCGCCCTCCGGTGAACGGCCGGGGCCCCGCGTCCGTACCCGCTGGGACCGGGCCTCGCGGCACACGACGAGCGGAAGACGTGGGCACCGCGTGGAGAAGCACGAGCACCCGTACGGGTACGGCGCGGACGCCCCGCCGGGCCGCCGACGCCCGGCCGCGGCGTGCCCCTGGGCCGGGATGCGGCCGGTGCGGGCCTGGGCCGGGACGCGGCTGGTGCGGGCCGGTGTCTTCACGGTGGCCGGTACCGGGCTCGCGGTGGTGGGGCACCATGTCGCCTCCGGTGAACCGCTCTCCTGGGGCGGGCTGTTGGGCGCCGCCCTGGCGGTGTTCGCCCTCGCTCTGCCGTGGGCGGGGCTGCGCCGCTCGCTGCCGGGCGTGCTGGCGGCGACGTTCGCGGCCCAGCTGGTCGCGCACGAGATCCTGGCAGCCGCCGCGCGTACGGCCGCCGCGACGGGTGAAGCCTCCGGGCCCGCCAGGGCCTCGGCGGCGGCCGGGTTCCCGCTGCCCGCTCGGGCCTCCGAGGCGGCCGGGCATCTGGCGGGCATGCGACACGGCCTGGGGCATCCGGCCGCCGCCGCGAGCGGCCACGGCCTGTCCGTCGGCGACGGGACGATGCTTCTCGCGCATGTGCTGGCGGCCGTCGCCGTGGCCGTGCTGCTGTACGCCACGGACGCCCGGCTGTCGGCGCTCCCGGCCCTCCCCGCCCTCCGCGCCCTTCCCGTCGTTCTCGGCCGGCTGGCGGGCGCGGTCCGCGCGGCGCTGGCCCGCTGCCTGCCGCGCGGCCGGTGCCGCAAGGTCCCGTCGCGCGCCGGGCGCCGTCGCTCTCCCGCGCCCTTCGACACGGCGCCGGGGACCCCGGCGGACGCCCTGCTCGCTCATGTCCTCGTCCGCAGAGGGCCTCCCGGACCACTGGTGTGTGCGACGACCGCCCAGTGATCCGACCGGCGGGACCCGTGGACCGGGTGCCCGCCGCAGAGCAAGAGACGAGACCTGCCATGACCGCTTTCCGCCTGCCTTCCCGCTTGCCCTCCCATCCGTCCCGTGTGCGGCTCTCCGGGCTGTCCGGGCTGTCCGGAGCGGGTGCCGCCCTCCTCGCCGCCTCCGCCGTGGTGCTGGCCACCGCCACCACCGCCGCGGCCCATGCCGAGGTGACCGCGTCCGACCCGCGCGCCCTCGCCCGGGACGTCACACTGGAGTTCATCTCCGAGGCGGAGTCCGCGGAGGCGGGCATCGCCAAGCTCCGGGTGGTGCTGCCCGAGGGCATTCCCGTCGACGCGGTGAGCCTCAAGAGCGCCCCGAAGGGCTGGAAGTTCACCCGTACCGAGGACGGTTACGACGTGGCCGGTACGGCCCTGGCCCCGGGAACCGACGCCGAACACAGTGTCACCGTCAAGCAGTTGCCCGACGCGAAGACGCTGGCGTTCAAGACGATCGAGACCTACGGCGACGGCGAGGTCTCGCGGTGGATCGAGCTGCCCCGGGCCGGCGAGGAGAAGCCCGACAACATCGCCCCGATCCTCGAACTGAAGCCCGCCGCCGAGGGGGCCACCCCGATCGACCAGGGCGCCGGCGACGACCCCGGTCCGGCCGCGCCCCCCAGCCCCAGCCCCAGCGCGACGGCCTCCGCCCCCTCCCCCACCGCCACTCCGGCGGAGGACGGGGCCGAGGACGCGGACGAGAACGGGACCGAAGGGGCCGAGGCCGCCGCCGATGACGGCGACAACGCCGCCACCCTGACCGGACTTCTCGTCGGCCTCGTCTCCGCGGTCGTGGTCCTCGGCATCGGGGCCCTGCTGTGGCTCAAGCGGCGCGGCCGGTCCGCGGCGGAGTAAGGCCCGCGGCGGAGTAAGCGTCGCGGGCCCGGGTTCACCCGGCCAGCCGGGCTTCGATGAGCTCCCTGAAGGCTTCGTAGGAGCCCGGCGTGGCCACCTTGATCCCACCGACGAAGAAGGTGGGGGTGCCCTGCACGCCCAGGCCCAGGCCGTCCTGCTGGTCGGCCCGGACCCGGGCGGCGGTCTCGGGCGAGTCGAGCGCCGCGTCGAACTCGGCCATGTCCAGGCCGAGTTCACCGGCGTAACCGCGGAAGGTCTCCTTCTTGGAGTCCTGCGCCTCGCCCCACGCGGCCTGCGTGGCGAAGAGTTTGCGGTACATCGGCTCGAACTTCCCCTGCCGGGCCGCCGCTTCGGCGGTTCGCGCGGCGAGCTCGCCGTTGCGGTGGCCCGGCATCGGGAAGTAGCGGGCGACGAAGGTGACCCGGTCGCCGTACTCCTCCCGGAGCCTCTCCACGACGGGGTACGCGGCTCCGCACCCCTCGCACTCGAAGTCGAGGAACTCCACCACGGTCAGCTCGCTGCGTTCGGGCCGGGTGAGCCGGTGGCTGTCCGCGCGGACCGACTGGGCCTGCGCGGCGGGCCGGGGGTCGAGCGCGCCGGTCCTGGCGGGGTCGTCGGGGCGGAAGGCGAGGAACGAGCCCAGGGCGGCGGCGAAGGCGGCCACGATGACCAGGGCGATGTAGACATGCTTCTTCACGGGAACCTCGTAACAGGGGTGGGCGTCATGACGGGGGCCGCCGCGCGTCCCGTGCGTGGAGCGCGGCGAGGTAGGCGTTGTACTCGGTCAGCGGGTCCTTGCCGTCCCCGCGGTCGATGGTCCGGTCGACGCGCCGCGCCTCGCGGGCGTCGGAGCGCACCCACTGCACGGCGAGGATGATCGTGGTGATGAGGACGGGGATGTCGCCGGTCGCCCAGGCGATGGCCCCGGCGTTGTACTGGTCGTCCGCCAACGACGGTCCCCAGGTGCGGCCGAGCGCCGTCCACCACTCCGCGCCGACGAGGTCGGCCGAGCTCATCAGCGAGATGCTGAACCAGGAGTGGAACGGCATCGCCAGCATCAGCACGAACAGCTTCGCCAGGTACGGGGGCCTGCGCGGCCCCGGATCGATGCCGATGATCACCCAGAAGAAGAGCAGCCCGGTGACGAGGAAATGCGCCTGCATCGCGAGATGCCCGAGGTGGCTGCGCATCAGGACGGCGAACAGCGGCGTGTAGTAGACGGCGAAGGCGCTGCCGATGAAGAGCACGCCCGCCACGGCGGGATGGGAGACGACGCGCAGATAGCGGCTGTGCAGCAGGGAGAGCAGCGCCTCCCGCACCCCGCGCCGTTCGCCCTTCCCCGCCGCGGGCAGGGCGCGCAGCGCCAGGGTGACCGGGGCGCCGAGCACGAGCAGGATCGGCACGGTCATCGCCAGGATCATGTGCTGGCCCATGTGCACGCTGAACATCACTTTGCCGTACGTGGCCAGCCCGCCCATGGTCGTGAAGACGGTCACCGCGAGCCCCAGCAGCCAGGAGACCGTCCGCCCGGCCGGCCAGGCGTCGCCGCGCCGGCGCAGTCTCCGTACGCCCGCCAGGTAGGCCAGCGCCAGGGCCGCGCACCCGAACGCGAACACGACGTCGAACCGCCAGGCGGTGAAGAGCGGGGTCCACGGGAAGCCACCGAGCGGCGCGGGCATGCCGTACCCGAGCAGTTCCCGCGCGGCGGAGTACGGTGCGTCCCCGCTGCCGCCGCCGGGCGTGGGGGTACGGGAGAGCCCCACGGCGAGGCCCGTCGCGGCGGCCATCAGCAGGAGTTCACCGGCGGCCAGCCGGACGAAGGGGCCGGCGCCGCCCGCGTCGAGCCGGCCGAGGGTGCGGCGCCGGTGCAGCCACCCGCACCAGCCGAGCGCGGCGAGGGCGACCGCCTTGGCCAGGACCAGCACCCCGTACGGGTCGGTGAGGAGAGCGCCCGGGGAGGGCAGCCGTACCGCCGCGCTGAGCAGCCCGCTCGCGCCCACCGTCAGCAGGGCCCAGCCGGCCAGGACGCTGAAGCGCCGGGCCGCGACGGCCGCGGCGGGGTCGCGCCGTACCGCCACGACGAGGACGGAGAGCAGCCCGCCGGCCCACAGGGCGACACCGGCCAGGTGCAGGGCCAGGGCGGCGACCGCCGTGTCGTGGTCGGGCGCCGCCGAGGAGTGACCGGTGAACGCGGGCGGCAGCAGTGCGCCCACGGCGGCCACCAGGGCCCACCACGCGCCGCGCGCCGTACCCGTCCCGGGGACGAGCGCGGCGAGCGTGGCGCCCGCGACCACCACGGCGGCGTAGGCGCGTCCCCGAGCGTCGGTGGCGATGAAGTCCGCCAGCGGGCCGGGGGAGAGGGCGTCGCCGACCGGCAGGGCGGCCAGGTCGGAGAAGGTGAACACCAGCGTGACGGCCGCAGCGGCGGCCCACACCGCGGCGGCGAGCGCGGCCCACGGGAGGTACCGGCGCCGGGCGGCGGAGAGCCGGACCTCACGGCCGGGCAGCAGCACCGCGATCAGCAGGAGCACGCCCACGGTGGCGACGGCCGCCGCGTCCAGCACGGTCCTGGCCACGGGGAGCCCGTACGCGGTCACCCTCCCGGCATCCGGAATCCCGGCCACCGGCGGCGCGATGCCGCCGCCGAACCAGAGCGCGGCCGTCGCGGCGGTCACCGCCACGGCGGCACCGGCGCCGAACAGCGCGGGCAGCCGTACCCGTACCCCTGTCTCTGGTTCTGCCCTTGCGCCTGCCCCTACCTCTGTCTCCGTCGGTACGTGATCAGTGCGCACGGCGGGCCCGCCTTCGCCGCGCGAGCCGCATCCCGGCCCAGCCGGACCCGAAGACGACCACCGCGCCGACGGCACCGACCAGCGTGTCCCGGCCCGAGGAACCCCCGGCCGGGGCGGCGGCCTCCGGCCCAGGAGTCCCCGGCGCGGAAGTCTCCGCCACCGGAGTCTCCGCCGCAGGAGTCTCCGCCACCGGCGTCCCCGTCACCGGCGGCCCCGCCACGGTGAAGGAGAGCACCCCCGAGACGGGGTGGCCGTCGGCGGAGACCACGCGATAGCCGATCCGGTAGTGGCCGGGAGGGGAGGAGGGCGACGGACGGACCGAGACGTCCTCGCCGTCCACCTCGGGCTCGCCGACGAGGGCCGCGCCCCGGGGGCCGGTGAGCGACACCTTGGCGTACTTCCGGGACATCGGGTCGCTGAAAGTCAGCCGTACGCGCTCGGGGAGCGAGGCGACCGAGGAGCCCTCGGCCGGGGTGGCGCCGGTCAGTTCGGTGTGGGCGGCGGCGGGCGTGGCGCCCGTCCAGAGCAGGGCGGCCGCCGCGGGCAGCACGGCGCCGCGCGCCGCCGTACGGGCGGCACGCCGGTTCATCACAGGCATGGGGAAGGAGCTTTCTGTCCACCGGCGGGCGGCTCGGCTCGCCGGGACGGGACGGCCGTCCCCCGCTCGTACGGCCTGGCCGACCCGCCCGTCAGGGCAGGGTGGGTCGGTCAGGCCGTACGAGCGGGCGTCGGCCCGGAAAGGGGGAGAAGGGCGGGCGGCACCACGGGGCGCCGCCAACGGGGCGGCGCGCGCCCCGAGTTCCGCCGGATGATCAGCGCGGGCCGCGGCGCGGCGGTGGTGTCACGGTGCCCGACCGCCGGCCCGTGGCGCTCTCCGGGCACCGACGGCCAGACGAACAGCAGCAGTTGCCACGCGGTGGCCATCAGGGACTCGCCGCGCCACAGCAACGCCTCGGTGACGCCCAGCAGCCGGGCGGCGATCACCACGGTCACGAGGTGCCCCGTGAGCATGACCCAGGGCGGGGGCCCGGCGGCGGCCGCGTGCTCCACGGCGCCGGAGAGCCCGCCGCCCGAGGGCGCCGGAGCACCCGGGACCGGAGCGACCCCGCACGCCCCCGGCAGGGAGTACGCGGCGTGATAGGCCACCTGCGCGGCCGCCAGCGCGCTCAGCAGCTGGGCATCGGAGAGCCGTCTCCGGGTGAGGCCGACCGCGCCGAGCACGGCGACCGCGGCGACGGCCCCGTCCACGCACCACTGGGGCGCGTGCCCCTGCGCCAGCAGGTGCCCGGCCAGCGGCAGCAGCACGCAGGCGGCCGCGAGCAGGGCCGCCCGGACAGCCCGCGGCACCCCGGAGGCCGGGGGACCGGGGCGGGCCGGAAGGGCGGGACGCATGACGGCGTGGCTCTCGATCGTCAGCAGCGGGCGGCGGTGAAGCTCGGTGCCGGTGTGCTTCGCAGCGTACCCACAGCCCCGCGCGAGGCTCCGGGCCGGTCCCGCTCTCCCCCGGAACAGGGGCCACCACACCCCTCGGCTGTGAGGTGCGTCACGTCAGGGTTATGTCAGGCGACTGGCCGGGGGCCGTCAGTCCGCTCCCCTTCCATGGGTGTCCAGTCGAGCTCTTCACCCTCCCGGATCTCGACCCCCCACAGACACGGAGGAGATGCCATGACCGAGACCCTGTCCTGCCCCGCGGGCGGTACGCAGCCACTGCCGGAGTACCCGATGGAGCGCGCCGCGCAGTGCCCGCTGGCGCCCCCTCCGACCGCGCAGAAGCTGCGCGCGGAGCAGCCGATCACGAAGGTACGGATCTGGAACGGCGGCACGCCCTGGCTGATCACCCGCCACGCCGACCAGCGGACCCTGCTCACCGACCCCCGCGTCAGCGACGACGACCTCGACCCCGGTTTCCCGTACGTGAACGCGCACCGCGCCGAGATCGCGCCGCTGACGCCGCGGATGATCACGAACACCGACGCGCCGGAGCACACCCGGCTGCGGCGGACCGTCAACGGGCCGTTCGTCATCAAGCGGATCGAGAAGATGCGGGAGCCGATCCAGAAGATCGTCGACGATCTGATCGACGAGATGCTGGCCGGGCCGAGCTCGGCGGACCTGCTCAAGACCTTCGCGCTGCCGGTGCCGTCCCTCGTGATCGCCGAGCTGCTCGGGGTGCCGTACAAGGACCACGACTTCTTCCAGACCAGCAGCAGCACGGTGCTGGACAGCACGGTGCCGCCGGCGAAGGCGCGCGAGGTCAGCGGCGCGCTGGCGGCGTACCTGGACAAGCTGCTCGAAGAGAAGACGGCGGCCCCCGGCAACGACGTGCTCTCGGAGATGGCCGGACGCGTCAAGGCCGGCGAGATGAGCCGCCCCGAGGCCGTCAACATGGGCGTCGCGATGCTCATCGCCGGTCACGAGACCACCGCCACGATGATCAGCCTGGGCACCCTGGCGCTGCTGCAACACCCCGACCAGCTCGCCCTGCTGCGCGACACCGACGACCCGAAGGTGATCGCGAACACGGTCGATGAGGTGCTCCGCTACCTGTCGATCGTGCAGACCGGGGTGCGGCGCGTCGCCAAGGAGGACATCGAGATCGGCGGTGTCGTCATCAAGGCGGGCGACGGGATGATCTTCGACCTGCACGCGGCGAACTGGGACCCGGAGGCGTTCCCCGAGGCCGAGCGCCTGGACCTGACCCGTCCGGCGCGCCAGCACCAGGCGTTCGGCTACGGGCCGCACCAGTGCCTCGGACAGAACCTGGCCCGTCTGGAGCTCCAGGTCGTGTACGGCACGCTCTACCGCCGGATCCCCACGCTGCGCCTGGACGCGGAGATCGCGGAGCTGGAGTTCGACCACACCGGGACGACGTACGGCGTCCACAGCCTGCCGGTCACGTGGTGACGTCCCGCACCCCCCGGTGACGCCCCACACCCCCTGGTGACGTCCCACACCCCCTGGTGACGTCCCACACCCCCACGAACAAACAGAGGTGAACGATCATGCGTGTAGAACTGGACGAGCCGAAGTGCGTCGCATCGGGGCAGTGCGTGATGGCCTCCCCCGAGGTCTTCGACCAGCGGGAGGACGACGGCGTCGCGATCCTGCTGGAGGAGCATCCTGACGATGCCCTCCTCGACGGCGTGCGCGAAGCCGTGGCGATCTGCCCGGCAGCCGCCATCCGGCTGGTGGAGCGGTGAAACGGATCGTGGTCGTGGGTGCCTCGGCCGCCGGGCTCGCGGCGGCCGAGACCCTGCGCAGGGAGGGGTACGACGGGGCTCTCGCCCTGGTCGGAGCGGAGCCGCACGCCCCGTACGACCGGCCGCCGCTCTCCAAACAGATCCTCGCCGGGGAGTGGAGCCCCGAGCGCCTGCCGCTGCGCCCGTACGCCGATCTCGAAGCCCTCGGCCTCGATCTGCGGCTGGGGCTGGCGGCGACCGGGCTGGACCCGGCGCACCGTACGGTGCGGCTGGCGGACGGGACGCGGCTGGGGTACGACGGGCTGATCGTGGCCACCGGTGTACGGCCCCGGCGGCTGCCCGGCGCGGGTGCGCATGTGCTGCGCACCCTCGACGACGCCCTCGCGCTGCGGGACCGGCTCGGCCCGGGGCGTCATCTGGCCGTGGTGGGTGCCGGGTTCCTCGGTGCGGAGGCCGCCGCCGTGGCCCGTGGGCTCGGCGCGCGGGTCACCCTGCTCGAACCCGCCCCGGTGCCGCTGGCCCACGCGGTCGGCGAGGAGGTCGGCCGCGTCCTGTCCGGGGCCCACCTCGACCACGGCGTGGACCTGCGCACCGGTGTCGCGGTGCGGGAGATCACCGAGGACGGTGTGCTCCTCGCCGACGGCGGCCTGGTCGCGGCGGACGAGGTCCTGGTCGCCGTCGGGTCGCTGCCCAACACCGACTGGCTGGCGGCGAGCGGGCTGACCATCGGCGACGGGCTGGTGTGCGACGCGTACTGCGAGGCCGCCCCCGGTGTCTACGGGGCGGGCGACGTGGCCCGCTGGCACAACCCGCTGTTCGGAGTCGACATGCGGATCGAGCACCGTACGCACGCGGCCGAACAGGGCATGGCCGCCGCCCGCAACCTCCTCCGCCCGGACGCGCGCAAGCCGTTCGCGCCTGTCCCGTACTTCTGGTCGGACCAGTACGACATGAAGATCCAGGCGTACGGACACCTGCGCGGCCACGAGGAGGTCGCCGTCGTGGCCGGGGATCTGGCGGAGCGCCGGTTCGTGGCCGTGTACCGCACCGGGGACCGGGTGACCGGAGCCCTCGCGGTCGGGATGCCGCCCAAGGAGCTCCGGCGGTGGCGCCAGGCCGTCGCGGCGGGCGCCTCCTGGGACGGGACCGTGCCGGACGGGGCGGCCGTGCCGGCCGAGCTCGCCTGACCAATCCTTCAACGACCGGACGCCCAAGGAGAAAGGGATCGTTCATGCAGGACACGCAGGACCGTACGTACGACGACGCGCGGGACGTGGTGGTGGTCACCGGGGCGGGCGGCATGGGATCGGCCGTCGCGCGGCGGCTCGGCAGCGGGCGGACGCTGATCCTCGCCGACGCCTCGCGGGACCAGCTCGACCGGACCGTCGACGCGCTGAGCGCCGAGGGGTACGCCGTACGGGGCGTGCCGACCGATGTGTCGGACCGCGCCTCCGTCGAGGAGCTGGCGCGGACGGCCGCGGGCGAGGGCCGGCTGACGGCCGTCGTGCACACGGCGGGGGTCGCGGCCGCCACCTCGTCGGCCCGGAAGATCTTCGATGTCGACCTGCTCGGCACGGTCCATGTGATCGACGCGTTCGAGCGGGTGGCCGTGCGCGGTACCTCGCTGGTCTGCGTCTCCAGCATGGCGGGCCACTACGCCTCGCTGAGCCGCGAGGACGAGGCCGCCCTCGCGACGGCCCCGGCGGAGGAACTGCTCGCTCTGGGCGCGGTCACCGCGGTGGGGGAGGACGCGACGGCCGCGTACATCGTGGCCAAGCGGGCCAACCACGTACGGGTGGAGGCCGCGGCGCTCGCCTGGAACCTGCGCGGCGCCCGGATCAACACGGTCAGCCCGGGGGTCATCTCCACCGCGATGTCGAAGGCGGAGGCCGACTCGGATCCGGAAGGACACATGCTCCGCATGGTCGAGGCGTGCGGCGCGGGCCGTACCGGCACGCCCGGGGAGATCGCCGACGCCGTGGCCTTTCTGGCCGGGCCGGAGGCGCTCTACATCACCGGCACCGACCTGCTCGTCGACGGCGGGCAGGCCGGCTGGATCCGCTGGCACATGCGGCGCTGAGGAGCCGCCACTCACTCCTCGGCGGCTCACTTCTCGACCGCTCACTTCTCGACCGCTCACTCCTCGGCCGCTCAGTCCTCCGAGAGGGCCGCGCGGGCGCCGCCCGGGGCGACGCGGTCGGTCGTGGCGGCCAGCTCCCTGACCCGGTCGACGCCGACCGGGACCCCCGGGGACTCGAAGAACCAGCGTCGCTGCGCCTCCTCGTCCATCCCCTGGGGCCGCGCTCCCATGTACGGCCGTACGTAGCCGGAGGTGCCGGGCTCGCTGCGCCAGCTCTCGGCGAGCGTGCCGATGTCCACCGCGTCGTAGCCGATCAGGTCCAGCAGCTCCGCCACCCGCGCCTTCGCGTCCGCGTCGTCACCGGCGACGGGCAGGGCGCTGCGGTCGGTGGCTCCGGCGGGCCGGGCGCTGGTGACCAGGCGGCGGAAGTCGATGTTGTTGAACGCCTTGACCACGCGCGAACCGGCGAGGTGCCGCTGCACCATCTCGCTGGAGGTCCGCTCGGCCGCGTCCAGTTCGGCGATGCGGTCGTCGCGCTCCGGGTAGTAGTTCATCGTGTCGATGACGATCTTGCCCGCCAGGTCCGCGGCGGAGAGCCGCGGGTAGGCGCGCAGCGGGATGGTCGCCACCACGAGGTCGCCCGCCCGGGCGGCCTCGGCGGGCGTGGCCGCCCGGGCGTGCCCGCCGAGTTCGGTGACGAGTTCGGTGAGGGTCTCGGGGCCGCGCGAATTGCTCAGTACGACATCCAGTCCGGCCGCGACGGCGAGCCGGGCCAGCCCGCCGCCGATCATGCCGGTGCCGATGAGCCCCAGTGTGCGGAGCGGGGGCCGGATCTGGTTCTCGGACACGATGTCGCATCTCCGTTTCTATGGTGAATCCAAGGAAGGAAAGTGAAACCCGGTGTCACCGTAGATCCCGCGTATCGCTCCTGCAATCTCCATCCGCTGAAGGGCATGACACGTGGTCGGCGGGGGACGTCCACGGCCCCAAGTCACCCGGCGGGGCGTCCGCGTCGTGCGACCGCCGTACGGCCGACCGTCGCCGCGAGCTTGCGCAGCCGCCGCCAGTCCAGGGGCGGCTTCACCGCCGGGACGCCCGGCCGGTTCCTCGGGACCCGTACGCGCAGGGCGCCGGGCTCGATGCGGCACCGTACGGGCGTGGGCAGGACCAGCGCCTCCCCGTCGACGCCGACCTCGATCTCCGCACGGTCGGCGTCCACCGTCACCTCGTCGGCCGTCAGGACCGTGAGCCCGGCCGACTGCCGGCCGCGCAGCAGCCCGGCCGCCTCCGCCGCGCTGTCGACCCGTACACCGAGCAGCCCGAGCGCCCCCGAGTCCAGCCGCTCGCGGAAGCCCAGACCGGCCGGGTCCTCCGTGCGGTACGGGTTGTTGCTCACCAGGAGGGCCTGCGGGCCGGTCACGGTGACCGGTGTTCCGTCCGTGGCGGTGGCGGTGGCCGTCAGCAGGGGGCCGCGCTCGTGGGTCAGCAGCTCGGGCAGCAGTTCAAGGGTGGTGCGTACCTTGTCGTCGCGGTAGGCGGGGCTCTGCACGACCGCCGCGTACGCCCCGAAGGACGCGTTGTTGACGAAGGGGTGCCCGCCCGCGAAGCCGAGGTCGACGTGGAGTTCGACGCCGTCGGTCAGCGCGTCCAGGCAGGCCGCCGGGTCCTCCCGGTCGAGCCCCAGGTCCATCGCGAAGTGGTTGCGGGTCCCGGAGGAGATCACCAGGAACGGCAGCCCCCGCTCCGCCGCCACGGCCGCCACCAGGGCCTGAGTGCCGTCGCCGCCCGCCACGCCCAGCAGATCGGCCCCGTCGTCGGCGGCCGTACGGGCGAGGGCGGCCACGTCCTGATGACGGCCCGTGTCGAGCAGCAGGACGCGCGCGCCGAGCCGCTCCGCCTTCTCCCGCAGCCCGAACCTGCCGACCTTTCCGCCGCCGGAGCGCGGGTTCATGATGAGGAAGGGACGCCGGGGCGGCGCCGTCTCGTACTCCGTCATGGCCGGGGCGGGCGTGGCGCCCGTACTGCTGAGCGCGGTACGGCCCGTCCAGACGGCCAGCGCCCACAGCGCCGCGGAGACCAGGACCAGCCACAGCAGGTTCGCCGCGTCGAAGAACCCGAGGACGGTGAGCGGTGTCGCCACGGCCAGCGCCCCGGCCCCGGCCCGGGCGGCCCCGCGGCGGGTCAGGACCCACCAGACGGCCGCTGCGGTGAGGGCCGTCCCGGCCACGATGACGCCGACCAGCAGCACACTGGCGGCGCCCGCGTACCCGATCGGCAGCAGCACGGCCGCTCCGGCGGAGGCCAGCGAGACCCGCGCCGACCAGCGCTGCGCGGCATGGGCGCGCTCGCCGAATTCCACAACCACCGCTTCTCCCACCGATCACGCGGCCCGGTACCCGACCGGCCCGGCGGCCTTTCACGTGATCACATTCGCTCGACAGCGCGACATGGTAGGGCCGGTGACCGTCCCGTGGCCATCCGCCCGCGCGCCGCGCGCCCCTCCTTGCGCCGGCACGTCAGGACCGGGTCACCCGTACCTTGAAGTGCTCCTTCGGCTCCTCCGACAGCACCGAGATCAGGATCCCGTTGTCGCGGTCCTCGAAGGACTGCCCCGGCCGGTACGGCGCGTCCGACAGCTCCGCGTGGACGTTCGGACGTCGCGTACAGCCGCCGCTGTTCTCGCTGCTGTCCGCGATCGTGACCGGACCGCGCCCCGTGTCGACGGCGGCGTCCACGCGGTAGACCAGCACGCCCGGCTCGCAGACCGCCTCGTCGTTCCCGGCCCGCGTCCGCACCTCCACGGCGTACCCCGACTCCGCGGAGATCGGCACGAAGGCCATCTTCGGCCCGCCCGGCGTCGCCAGCGGACCGAGCAGATGGTCCGTGGTGCCGCGTTCCGACGCACAGCCGATCTGCTCGTCGTCGAGCCAGCCGAGCTTCCACTTGTGCCAGCCCAGCAGATCGTTGTTGGCGCCCCAGTCCTCGGACATGATGTCCCAGTGCCCGACCGAGCCGCCGCCGTCCACCGTGTAGAGGTCGGGGAGGCCGAAGACATGCCCGTTCTCGTGCGGCAGGACCCGGTAGCCGGTGTCGCCGTACGAGCCGGAGCCGTCGTCCTGGCGGCTGTAGACGAAGGACGTGTTGGCGAGCGGTACGCCGTCACCCTTCGGGGCGTCCGCGTTGCCCGAGAAGGTGACGGACAGGACGGTGTCCAGTGCCGAAGGGCCGGCGTTGGGCGTCACCAGGATATTGACCAGGTCGTACCCGGCGAAGTTCACCCGGTCGTCGGCGGCGGTCACGATGTCGGCGACCAGCCGCCGGTAGCCGGGCTCGTAGGGCGCGCCGCGCTCTATCCCGTACTCCGCGAACGGCAGCGGCATCCGCAGCCAGTCCTTGACCGGCGCCTCGGGACGGTAGTCGAGGCGCCCGTACGAACTGGTCCTGAACCACTCCGACGTCTTCGGGAAGAACTCGGCGAGCCGGTCGAGCGCCTTCCCGGGGCCCGGTGCGTCCGAGAAGTCGATCATGAGGTTGAGGGCGCGGATCCGACCGGTCGAGCGGGTGTAGCCGGGCGGTGTGGGCAGCCCCTCCGACATCGCCACGGCGGTGGCGGCGGAGATACGGCACGGCCCGCGGCTCATGTCCTTGACCGCGGCGGGCCCCGCGTGGCCGGCGACGGGGAGGGTGCCGCTCGCGCTGGTCAGGGCGGCGAGGGTGAGCGCCGCGAGACCGGCGAGAGCGCCGAGACGGCGGGCGCCGGGTCCGGGTATGAGAAGCCTCTGCCGCATGCGGCCGCCTTCCTTCTCGGCAGCCGACCGTCCTGACTGCCCTCCGTCAGATCACCCTCCGACGGTGGGCGTGTCGGCGCTCGCTGGGTGCGCCGATCGGGTATGGACCCCCTGAAGCCGGGGCTGTGGCTCAGGTCACACTGATGGGTGAAATAACCGGGGACGAGTTCCCCGTTTGCATCTACGTCCCCGGATGGCCGGGGGCATGCGGACCGAACGACCACGACATGGGAAGGGGCGCGACGTGACCGTCACCGCCGCCGTCGCATCCGGCACCGCCATGGGCGCGGCGGCCGGGGGTACGGCCACGGCCGCCCCTTCCGCCGCCGCGGGACCGGAGGCGCGCCGCGCTCCCCGGCCGCGCGCGGACGCCCTGCGCAACCGGGAGCGGATCGTGGCGGCGGCCCGTGAGGCGTACGTGGAGTACGGCTCCGAGGCGCCGCTGGACGAGATCGCCCGCCGCGCCGGCATCGGCAACGCCACGCTCTACCGGCACTTCGCCGACCGGCACGCCCTCGTGCACGAGGTCGTCCTCGCCGTCATGGCCAAGGTCGCCGACGAGGCGGAGCGGATCGCCGCCGAGGAGGCCGACGCGTTCACCGCGCTGCGCCGCTTCACGCACGCGGCGGCGGACGAGCGGATCGGCGCGCTCTGCTCGATGCTCTCCGAGGCGTTCGACCGGAACCGTCCCGATCTGGAGGCCGCGCGCCGTCGCCTCGAAGGCGCCGTCGAAGGGCTGATGGAGCGGGCACGGCAGGCGGGGCGGCTGCGCCCGGACGTCGAGTCCGGCGATCTCATGGTCGCGCTGTCCCAGCTCACCCGACCGCTGCCCGACAGCGGCTGTCTCGCCATGGACCGGTTCGCGCACCGGCACCTCCAGCTCTTCCTGGACGGACTGGAGACCCCCGCCCGGTCCGAACTGCCCGGCTCGGCCGCGACCCTGGAGGATCTGCGCCGCGCCGCTCCGTGACGCGCCCTTGAACCAAGAACCAGAGCAGGCCTCGCGCAGGAGCAGGCCCGAAGCGAAGAACGTCCTGAATCCCTGACCGACCCGAACCAGCCTTGCCGGACGCGCGGACGCGCGGACGCGGCGGGGACGCACGAACGCGCACGTGCGCAGCTCGGCCGACGAGTCGACGCGTTGCTGAGCCAAGGCCCATCCACGACCACCGGCAGCCAGGCCCGCCAGCGGGCCACGCGCTGCCCGCGACGGCTTCACGCCGCCGTCATCACCCCGCAATGACTTCGTAAGGCCGGCAGCGTCGCCTGTCCTTACGTACGTTTCGCCCTTTCTGCATCCTTAGGTGGATACCTCCATGTCAAAAGCAGCCGAAAAGCGGCTTCCTGCCCCAGGTACCCCAGGTACCCCAGGTGCCGCAGGTGCCCCAGGCAGCCCCGGCGCCCCCGAGGCCTCGTCGGCCCCCGATCCAGGGCGTTGGAAGGCGCTCGTCTTCATCGCGCTGGCCCAGCTCATGGTCGTGCTCGACGCGACCATCGTGAACATCGCGCTGCCCTCCGCCCAGCAGGACCTGGGGATATCGGACGGCAACAAGCAGTGGGTCATCACCGCCTACGCCCTCGCCTTCGGCGGTCTGCTGCTCTTCGGCGGCCGCATCGCCGACCTGTGGGGCCGTAAGCGCACCTTCGTCACCGGCCTGATCGGCTTCGCCGCCGCGTCCGCCATCGGCGGTGCCGCGAGCGGCGAGGCGATGCTGCTCGGCGCCCGCGCGCTGCAGGGCGTCTTCGGCGCGCTCCTCGCGCCCGCCGCGCTCTCGCTGCTCGCGGTGACCTTCAGCGACGCCAAGGAGCGCGCCAAGGCGTTCGGCATCTTCGGTGCGATCGCCGGTGGCGGTGGCGCCGTCGGGCTGATCCTCGGCGGGTTCCTCACCGAATACCTGGACTGGAGGTGGACGTTCTTCGTCAACATCCCGTTCGCGGTGGTGGCCGCGCTCGGCGCGTACTTCGTGATCCGCGAGCCCGCGGCGGGCCGTAACCGCTCCGCGCTCGACATCCCCGGTGTCGTGCTCTCGACGCTGGGCCTGGTCTCGCTGGTGTACGGCTTCACGCGCGCCGAGTCCGACGGCTGGAGCCACCCCGTCACCGTCACGCTCTTCGTGGCGGCGGCGCTCCTGCTCGTCCTCTTCACGGTCGTCGAGTCGAGGGTCAAGGCCCCGCTGCTTCCGCTGCGCGTCGTCACCAACCGCAACCGTGCCGGTGTCTACCTCTCGCTGGGCCTGGCCATCATCGCGATGTTCGGCCTGTTCCTCTTCCTGACGTACTACCTCCAGGTGGTGCAGGGGTACTCGCCGGTCCGGACGGGCTTCGCCTTCCTCCCGATGATCGCGGGCATGATCACGGGCTCGACCCAGATCGGCGCCCGGCTGATGACCCGGGTCCCGCCGCGCTACCTGATGGGCCCCGGCTTCCTGGTCGCGGCGGTCGGCATGCTGCTGCTGACCCGGCTGGACCTCGGTTCCTCGTACGCGGGTGTGATCCTGCCCGGCCAGCTCCTGCTGGGCCTGGGCATGGGTACGGCGTTCATGCCGGCCATGTCGCTCGCGACATTCGGTATCGAACCGCGTGACGCGGGTGTCGCCTCCGCGATGGTCAACACCTCGCAGCAGGTGGGCGGCGCGATCGGGACGGCCCTGCTGAACACGATCGCGGCCTCGGCCACGACCTCGTACCTCGCCTCGCACGCCGCCACCGCGGGCGGCGACGCGCAGCTGCTCCAGATGCGTGCCCTGGTGGCCGGGTTCTCCAGCGCCATCTGGTGGGCGGTCGGCATCCTCACCGTCGCGGCGGCGATCGCGGTCACCCTTATCAACACCGGCCGCCCCGGCGCCGCGGCGGGCGCTCCGGGCGCGGGCGGTACGCAGGGCGCGGAGGCGGACGAGGTGCAGCTCCCGGTCGCGATGCACTGATCGCGACGCACTGACCGGAGGCGAAAGGCGAAAACGAAAGGCAGAACCAAAGGCAGAACCAAAGGCAGAACCAAAGGCGAAACGGCCGGGACGACGACGGATCTCCCCTGGCGCCGCCGCTCCCAGGAGTCAGCGGCGCCAGGGCAGATCCGCGCCCGTCCCCTCGGGCTGCAGCCCTTCCGCCATCACCTGCATGATCTCGCCGAGCTGAGCGACCTGCTCCGGGGTGAGCCGGTCGAAGATCGCCTGGCGTACGGCGGCGACATGGCCCGGCGCCGACCGCTTCAGCATCTCGAAACCCTGGTCCGTGAGGTACGCGTTCTGCCCCCGCTTGTCGGAGGGGCACTCCTCGCGCCGCACCCAGCCGTTCTCCTCCAGCCGCGCGATCGCGTGGGAGAGCCGCGAGCGGGTGATCTTGGCCTCCATGGCGAGCTGCGTCATCCGCAGCCGGCGGCGCGGTGCCGACGAGAGTTTGACGAGGAGCCCGTAGTAGACGTGCGGCATCCCCGCGTCACGCTGGAGCTGACGGTCGAGGTGATCCTCCAGCAGGGTCGTCGCATGGACGTAGTTCAACCAGACGCGCTGCTCCTCGTCGCTGAGCCAGCGGGTCTCCTCCACTCGGTGCTCAGCCTCGCCGGTGTCTTCGCCTGGGCCGGCTCCTGTGCCGGTGGATGCCATGGTCATGTATTCCACTGTACTCATTCTTGAAAGTTAAACTAGCTGTGGTTAAGCTGCTAAGAAATGAATGCTTGAGCTTTCAAATTTTGGGCCCGCGTGACCCATGACCCGGGAGTCGCCATGAACGCCGTCGCGGAGCGGATGCCCGCCCTCTACCTCTCCCACGGGGCCCCGCCCCTGGCCGACGACCCCGTCTGGCCGGGGGAGCTGGCGGCCTGGTCGGCGGCGCTGCCGCGCCCCAAGGCCGTGCTGATGGTCTCGGCGCACTGGGAGGAGGCCCCGCTCGCGCTGGGCGCCACCGCGTCCGTACCGCTGGTGTACGACTTCTGGGGCTTCCCCGAGCACTACTACCAGGTGCGTTACGACGCCCCCGGCGCCCCGGGGCTCGCGGACTCCGTACGGAAGCTGCTGCGCGGCGCCGGTACGCCCGTCCAGGATGTGCCGGACCGCGGGCTGGACCACGGCGCGTACGTACCGCTGGTCGAGATGTTCCCCGACGCGGACATCCCCGTGCTCCAGATCTCCCTGCCGACGCTCGACCCGCGCAAGCTGCTGGACATCGGCCGCAAGCTGGCCCCGCTGCGCGACGAGGGTGTCCTGATCGTCGGCAGCGGCTTCTTCACCCACAACCTCGCGGCACTGCGCCACCAGGGTCCAGGCGTACCTGGCTGGTCCGAGGAGTTCGACGACTGGGGTGCGCGGGCGGTCCAGGCGCAGGACATCGACGCCCTTCTCGACTTCGAGCACAAGGCCCCGGCCGGCCGCCTGGCCCATCCCCGCACCGAGCACTTCGCCCCGCTGTTCGTGACGCTCGGGGCCGCAGAGCACGAGCTGGGTACCGGCAGGAGCGTCATCGACGGCTTCTGGATGGGCCTGGCGAAGAGATCGCTCCAGTTCGGCTGAGCGCCCGCCGGGCGCGGGCGGGGGCCTGCCCGGTGCCGGTGGGGTGCCCCGCCGGGCCCGGGTGGGGTGCCTGCCCGGCGGCGGTGGGGTGCCTGCCCGGCGGCGGCGCGGCGATCGCTGAGCAACCAAAGTCGCATGCGGGTCGTCTTCAAGAAGTGAGCGGAGCTGCTGAAGCCGCCGGTGGCGCTACTCCGTGAGCGCGCTCGGCATCAGCTTCGGTAACTGTCCTGACCTGCGCTTCTCTGTCCATCAGAGGGGCCGGGCCAGCCGGTCGACGGCACAGGGTACTGCATGATCACAAAATCCATGCACGCCATGGGAATTCTGTCCGGATTCCAGTCGTTGTTTCCAACGGATGCAGGGCACCCGGAAGGGTGTCGCGACCTACTCAGTTCAGTAAGGGAGCTCGCATGGCAACCCGTGCCGTCGCCCGTCGTTCCGCCTCCAGCGGGGCGAAAGCGGCAAGCAGTGTTCGCGCTGTAGGCGGGGAGATCGCCGACCGCGACCTGGTCGGCATGTACCTCGACGAGATCGCGCGTACGCCGCTGCTCGACGCAGCAAAGGAAGTCGAGCTGTCGCAGACCATCGAGGCCGGAGTCTACGCCCGGCAGATCCTCGACGGAGAGGTGGAGAGCGAGGCGGGCGGCGCCTCACGCGAGGAGCTGGAGGCACTCGTCGCCGAGAGCGAGCGCGCGAAGGACGTCTTCATACGCTCGAACCTCCGTCTGGTGGTGGCTGTCGCGCGCCGTTACCCGCGCAGCGGTCTGCCGCTGCTGGATCTCATTCAGGAGGGCAACGCGGGCCTGGTCCGCGCGGTCGAGAAGTTCGACTACGCCAAGGGCTTCAAGTTCTCGACGTACGCGACCTGGTGGATCCGCCAGGCCATCACCCGCTCCATAGCCGACCAGTCGCGCACGATCCGGCTCCCCGTTCACCTCGTGGAGGAGCTCGGCAGGATCCGCCGCGTGCAGCGGGAGTTCAACCGGGAGCACGGCCGCGACCCGGAGCCCACGGAGGTCGCCGCCGAGCTGGACTCGAATCCGGCGCGCGTCATCGATGTCCTGGACTGGGCCCGTGACCCGGTCAGCCTCAACATGTCGGTGGACGACGACGGGGACACGCAGTTCGGTGATCTGCTGGAGGACACCTCCGCGGTCTCGCCCGAGCAGTCCGTGCTCACGCTGCTGCGCAGCGAGGAGCTGGAGGATCTGATCGGCAAGCTCGACCAGCGCACCGCCTCGATCATCAAGATGCGGTACGGCATCGAGGACGGCCGCGAGCGCACGCTGACCGAGGTCGGCAAGCAGCACGGCCTGACCCGCGAGCGGATCCGCCAGATCGAGAAGCACGCGCTGCTGGAGCTGAAAAAGATGGCGCGGGACACCGGCTTCGACGCGGCGGCGTGACGTCGCCGCGTCTTGGCCGTAGTGTCCCCTTTACCCGCACTCGTTCTCCGAGCGGTACGGGACGGCCGACGCGTCGGCCCCAGAGACGAGCCCCGGCACCAACCCCCCCCCAGGTGCCGGGGCTCCCTTCTGCCCCGGCACCTGCGCTGCCAAGGGCTCACCCCTCGCTGAGCGGCCTTCCTAAGCGGTCGTCGGCGGAGAGGCAGGGGAAGCGGCGGAGGCGGGGGAGGCCACGGAAGCCGGAGAGGCCGGAGAGGCCGGGGAAGCGGCGGAGACGGCGACGGAGGCCCGGGTCAGCCGGGCCCCCAGCTCTCGCAGATACCCGGTGAGCTGGGCCGGGGCGTGCGCGGTGAACTCGCAGTCCACCAGCGCCAGGCGCAGCGCCAGCCACTCCAGCGAGTCGCCGACGGTCGTACGCAGCCGGCAGGAGCCCGGCCCGGTGGACTCGGGCGCGCCGAGATGCGCCGGAAGACGGGCCGCCACGAACTCGGCGGGCGCCCGGAAGGTGACGTCCACGTCCACCTGGGGCTGCATCCGTGACATGGAACGGACCAGGAACTGCGCGGCGTCCCCCGTCGGCAGCTCGCGGGGGGAGAACCGGGCACCGGTGGCGAACGGCGCGCTGACCCGGTCGACCCGGAACGTACGCCAGTCGTCGCGCTCCAGGTCGTACGCGACGAGATACCAGCGCCTGCCGGTCGAGACCAGCCGGTACGGCTCGACCTGCCGCTTCGTCTCCGTGCCGTCCCCGGAGCGGTAGCCGAAGCGCAGCCGCTCGGTGCCGGCGACGGCTCCGGCCATCACCGTGAGGGTGTCCGGGTCGATGGTCGTGCCGTCCCCGCGGGTGAGCGGCATCGTCGCCGTCTGGAGGGTGGAGACACGGTGCCGGAGCCGGGACGGCAGCACCTGCTCCAGCTTGGCCAGGGCGCGTACGGACGCCTCGTCGACGCCCTCGATGGCGTGGCCCGCCCCGGCCCGCAGGCCGACGGCGATGGCCACGGCCTCCTCGTCGTCGAGGAGCAGCGGGGGCATGGCCGCACCGGCGACGAGGCGGTAACCGCCGACCGCCCCCATCGTGGCCTCGACGGGGTATCCGAGGGTGCGGAGCCGGTCGATGTCGCGGCGGATGGTGCGCGCGCTGACGTCGAGCCGCTCGGCCAGTTCGCTGCCCGGCCACTCGCGCGGGGTCTGGAGGAGGGAGAGCAGCCTCAGGAGCCGTGCCGGGGTGTCGGTCATGCGTCCATGGTGCGCGTCATCTAGGACATGTTCCGACCTGAATGCTCCCTAATTTGTGGCGCATGAGTTCACCCACCACGTCCCCGGCATCCCCGGCATCCCCGGCGTCCCCGGCGTCCCCGGCAGCACCCGCAGCCCCTCCCGTCCCATCTCCTGCCCCGTCACCCGTGGCACCGTCCGCCGCTCTGGAGGCCCCCTCAGAGCGGGCTCCGGAGGCCGGAGACCGGCGCCGCTGGCTGGCCCTGGCCGTGGTCATGACGGCCGCCTTCATGGACCTGGTCGATGTCACCATCGTCAACATCGCCATTCCGAGCATCGAGCGGGACCTCGGCGCGACGTTCGGGGCGATCCAGTGGATCACCGCCGGGTACGCGCTCGCCTTCGCCGCCGGGCTGATCACCGGTGGCCGACTCGGTGACATATACGGCCGCAAGCGGCTCTTCCTGATCGGTATCAGCGGATTCACGGTGGCCTCCGCGCTCTGCGGCTTCGCGGGCAGCCCGGAGATGCTGGTCGGCTCGCGGCTGCTCCAGGGCGCCATGGCCGCGATGATGGTGCCCCAGGTGCTGGCGATCATCCATGTCACCTTCCCCGCCCACGAGCGTGGCAAGGTCTTCGGGCTGTTCGGGGCGATCGTCGGCCTCGGCGCGGTCTCGGGCCCGCTGCTCGGCGCGCTGCTCACCCAGTGGAACCTCCTCGGTCTGGAATGGCGCCCGATCTTCCTCATCAACCTGCCGGTCGGCGTGGCCGGAGTGCTGCTCGGCCGGCGGTTCATCGTCGAGTCCCAGGCGCCCAAGGCGCTGCGGCTCGACCTGGTGGGCGTGGTGCTGGTGACGGTCGCGCTGCTGATGCTCGTCTATCCCCTCACCCGCGGCCGCGAGCTGGGCTGGCCGCTGTGGGGTCATGTCTGCATGGCCGGCAGTCTCGGCGTGCTGGCGGTGCTGGTGGCGTACGAGCGGAGGAAGACCCGCAAGGACGGGTCGCCGCTGATCGAACTGTCCCTGTTCCGGGTGAAGAGTTTCGCCGCGGGCGTCGCGGTCCAGCTCACCTTCGGGGTCGCGCTGGGCATCTTCTTCCTGGTCTGGACGCTGTACATGCAGATCGGTCTCGGCTGGAGCCCGCTGCACGCGGGGCTCACGGGGGTGCCGTTCTCCCTCGCCGTATCGGTCGCGGCCGGTCTCTCGGTACAGAAGCTGGTCCCGCGCTTCGGGCGCGGGGTCCTCCAGGCGGGCGCGCTGACGATGATCGCGGGGCTGCTGCTCTACATCGGCGCGGCCGGACGGTATGGCCTGGAGATCAGCTCCTGGCAGATGGCGCTGCCCCTGGTGGTGATGGGCGCGGGCATGGGTCTGATCGTCGCCCCGCTGACGGACGCGGTGCTCTCGGGTGTCCCGCGCGAACACTCGGGATCCGCGTCCGGCCTGATCAACACCACGCAGCAGATGGGCAACGCGCTGGGGCTCGGACTGGTGTCGGTGGTGTTCTTCGGGGTGGTCGACGACCGGCCGGCGAGCGCGATGAACGAGGCCTTCGCCGATGGCTTCCAGCACGCGCTGTGGTGGGTGGTGGCCGTGCTCGCGGTCATCTTCACCATGATGTTCGCGCTTCCGCCGAAGCCGACCGCCGAACCGGCCGCCGAGCCGACCGCCGAAACGAGCACGGAAGCGGCTACCGGTGTGGGTACGGACGCGGAATGACTGATCGTGTCCGTTGTTCGCCCGAATCTGTTTACTTTCCAGAAATGTGGGCGTAGCGTGTCGCCGAAACCACAGGTTCGGGCACTGAACGGACGTAAACCCACATGTACGCACCGGAGCGTCAGCAGGAGATCCTGCGCCTGGCCCGCGAGGGCGGACGCGTCGACGTGCTGTCGCTCGCCGAGCAGTTCCAGGTCACGGCGGAGACCGTACGGCGTGACCTGAAGGCACTCGACCGGGCCGGTCTCGTACGCCGCGTGCACGGTGGGGCCATACCGGCCGGGCGGATGGACTTCGAGCCCGACCTCGCCGAGCGCGAGTCCACCGCCGCCGACGAGAAGGACCGCATCGCGCACGCGGCGCTCGCGGAACTGCCGCAGGACGGCAGCGTGATCCTGGACGCCGGATCGACCGTCGCCCGGCTCGTGGCCGAGTTGCCGCTGGAGTGCGGGCTCACCGTCGTGACCCACTCCCTCCCCGTCGCCGCCCGCCTCGCCGACCACCCGGGGATCTACCTCCACCTGGTCGGCGGGCGGGTCCGGCACCGCACCCGCGCCGCCGTCGACGCCTGGGCGCTGCGGGCCTACGGGGAGATCCGCGCCGATGTCGTCTTCCTCGGCGCGAACGGTTTCTCCCCCGAAGGCGGTCTCACCACCCCCGACCTCGCCGAAGCCGCCGTG
Source organism: Streptomyces sp. NPDC088124 (assembly GCF_040685895.1). Taxonomy (NCBI): domain Bacteria; kingdom Bacillati; phylum Actinomycetota; class Actinomycetes; order Kitasatosporales; family Streptomycetaceae; genus Streptomyces; species Streptomyces sp. NPDC088124. The sequence goes on from NZ_JBFBJB010000029.1 coordinate 49,361, forward strand.
AAGCGCGCGGTCATCGGCGCGGCGCGGCGTGTGGTGCTGCTCGCCGACTCGGCCAAACACGGCCAGGAGCACTTCGCGCGCTTCGGCACGCTCGCCGATGTCGACCTGCTCATCACCGACAGCGGGCTCAGCCCTTCGGATGTCACGGCCATCGAGGCCGCCGGCACCGAAGTGCTGTGTGTTTAGGAGAACGCCGCATGATCCTCACCGTCACCCCCAACCCGAGCCTGGACCGTACGTACGAGGTCCCGGCCCTCGACCGTGGCGAGGTGCTGCGGGCCACCGCCGAGCGCATGGACCCCGGCGGCAAGGGTGTCAACGTCTCCCGCGCCGTCGCGGCGGCCGGCCGTCGTACGGTCGCCGTGCTGCCCCTCGGAGGCGCCCCGGGGGCGCTGGTCGCGGAGCTGCTGGCCGGGCAGGGGATAGAGGTCGCTCCGGTGCCGGTCGCGGGGGCGACCCGCTCCAACATCGCGCTCGCCGAGCCCGACGGCACCCTGACCAAGATCAACGCGCCGGGGCCCGAGCTGACCGCGGAGGAGTCGGAGTCGCTGCTCGCCGTGGTGCGCACGCAGATCCGTACCCACTCCGCCTCCGCGGCGTGGATCGCCTGCTGCGGCAGCCTGCCACGCGGACTGGCCCCCGAGTGGTACGCGGAACTGGTCGCCGGCGCCCATCACGCGGGGGCGAGGATCGCGCTCGACACCTCGGGCCCCTCACTGCTGGCCGCGCTGCGCGAGCGGCCGGACGTCGTCAAGCCGAACGCCGAAGAACTGGCCCAGGCCGTCGGCCGCCCCCTCGCGACCGTCGGCGACGCCGTCAAGGCCGCGGAGGAGCTGCGCACGTACGGTGCCGCAGCCGTCCTCGCCAGCCTCGGCGCGGACGGCCAGCTCCTGGTCTCCGGGGCGGGGACGTACTTCGGCTCCGCCACGGTCACCACCGTCCGCAGTAACGTCGGTGCGGGCGACGCCTCGCTCGCCGGGTTCCTGGCGGCGGGCGGCGAGGGCCCGGAGGCGCTCGCGTCGGCCGTCGCGCACGGCGCGGCGGCGGTACAGCTCCCGGGCAGCGTCATGCCGGCGCCCGGGGATCTGGACCCGGCGGCGGTCACGGTGACCGCCGACATCCCGCTCGACCGCCTCCTCAGGGAGCCCGCCTCATGACCCCCTTGCCGTCCCCAGCCCCCATTCCTGCTTCGCCCCTTTCCCCTGATTCCCCTGTTCCCCTCCCCGTCCCCCTTCTGGACCTGACCCGCGCGATAAGCGAGCAAAGGAGCCCGCGATGAGCGACATGATCACCGCGGACCTGGTCGACCTCGACCTGGCCGCCGAGACCAAGGAAGCAGCGGCCCGCTCGCTGGCCGAGCGGATGGTGACCCTGGGCCGGGTCACCGACCTGGACGGCTTCCTGGCCGACGTGGCCGCGCGCGAGGCGCAGATGCCGACCGGTCTCGACGGCGGCATCGGCATCCCGCACTGCCGCAGCGCCCATGTCGCCGAACCGACGCTGGCCTTCGGCCGGTCGGCGCGGGGCATCGACTTCGGCGCCCCCGACGGCCCGGCCGACCTGATCTTCCTGATCGCGGCCCCGGCAGGCGCCGACGACGCGCACCTCACGATCCTCTCCGCCCTGGCCCGCCGCCTGATGAACGAGGAGTTCACCACCGCGCTCCGGTCGGCGACGGACGCGACGGCGACCGCCGCGCTGATCCGTGGCGAGGAGCCCACGCCGGCCGAAGCCGAGGCAGCCGCTGCCCCCGCGACGCCCGAGCCGGCCAAGGCCCCGGAGACAGCGTCCGAGAAGGCACCGGAAGAGGCACCGGGAGCGCAGGCCCAGGCGGCCGCCCCGGCCGCTCCCCAGGTCTTCCGGATCGTCGCGGTCACCTCCTGCCCCACCGGCATCGCGCACACCTACATGGCCGCCGAGGCCCTGGAACAGGCCGGACAGCAGGCCGGCGTCGAACTCGTCGTCGAACCGCAGGGCTCCTCCGGCTTCAACCGGCTCGACCCGGCCGTCATCGCCGCCGCCGACGGCGTGATCTTCGCGCACGACGTGCCCGTACGGGAGAAGGAACGCTTCGCCGGGAAGCCGACGGTCGACGTCGGCGTCAAGGCGGGCATCAACCGCCCCGCCGAGCTGATCGCCGAGGTACGCGGCAAGGCCGAACGCGGTGAGATCAGTGACGCCGCGGGCGCCCACAGCTCACCCGTCGACGACGCGGGAGAGCCCGGCGAGGGATACGGCACCAAGCTGCGCAAGTGGCTGATGTCGGGTGTCAGCTACATGGTCCCGTTCGTCGCGGCGGGCGGTCTCCTCATCGCCCTCGGCTTCGCCATCGGCGGCTACACCGTCAACAAGGCCCCTTCCGTCGCCGAGCACTTCGTCTGGACGGAGAGCATGAGCTGGGCCGCTCTGCTCTTCCAGATCGGCGGCCTGGCCTTCGGCTTCCTGGTGCCCGTCCTCGCGGGCTACATCGCGTACGGGATGGCGGACCGCCCAGGTCTCGTGCCCGGCTTCGTGGGCGGCTCCATCGCCCTCACCATCAACGCGGGCTTCCTCGGCGGCCTCGCCGCCGGTCTGATCGCCGGTGGTGTGGTGATGGCCATCCAGCGGGTCAAGGTGCCCGCCCCGCTGCGCGGCATCATGCCTGTCGTCGTGATCCCCCTGATCTCCTCCGCGGTCGTCGGATTCCTGATGTTCCTGGTGGTCGGCAAGCCGATCGCCTCGCTCCAGGAAGCCCTGTCCAGCTGGCTCTCCGGCCTGTCCGGGGCCAACGCGATCATCCTCGGCGTCATCCTCGGCCTGATGATGTGCTTCGACCTGGGTGGCCCGCTCAACAAGGTCGCCTACGCCTTCGCCGTCGGCGGTCTCGCCAACCCCAACGAGGGCAGCCTGAAGGTCATGGCCGCCGTGATGGCCGCCGGCATGGTCCCGCCCCTGGCCATGGCGCTCGCCACGACCGTGCGCGGCAAGCTGTTCACCCGTACCGAACGCGAGAACGGCAAGGCCGCCTGGGTGCTCGGTGCCTCCTTCATCACCGAGGGCGCGATTCCGTTCGCCGCGGCCGACCCGCTGCGGGTGATCCCGTCCGCGATGGCCGGCGGCGCGGTGACCGGCGCACTCTCAATGCTCTTCGAGTGCACGCTGCGGGCCCCGCACGGCGGCGTCTTCGTGGTCCCGCTGATCGGCAATCCGTTCCTCTACCTGATCGCGATCGCGGCGGGTACGGCCGTCACCGCCGGACTGGTCATCCTGCTCAAGGGAGCACGGAAGACCGGCCGTCCGGACCAGGCCGCCGGGGCCGGAGCCGACGGAGCGAGCGGCGCCGGAGCGGAGGCCAAGGTGCCCGTGGGCGTCTGAGACCACCGGCCGACCCCGCCCCTGCCCATCCCGGGAGGGTCGTACGGTCCGTCCACCCCTGGCGGCCGTACGACCTTCCTCCCGGCCTGGGCCGCTCAGCCCCGGCAGGCTCTCACAGAACCCGCGCGCGGAGCTCCATGGCTTCGCGCGCCGTCTCTTCGGCCCCGTACACCTCACACATGTGCCGGCCGTCCGGAGTCGCCGTGTGCTCCACCTCCCACAGGCTCATCTCGGTGCCGTCGATCAGCAGGAACGCGTGCTCGTAGAGCATGAACCCCGCGTCCTTCCCCTCGACTTGGCACTGTCGGCCGAAGACCTGCGTGATGTGATGCGCGAACGCCGTCTTCAGCAGGAGCTTGGTCTCCTCACCCGGGCAGTCCGCGTTCTCCGCCCGGCGCAGCACTCTGCGGGCGTGGTCCGGGGAGTTGTCGGGTGAGTACAGCCGGTGCCGCGGCGCGGACGCCGGGGCGGGCAGCGCGCGCAGTCCGCGGATCAACGCGAGATGAGCGTCGATCTCCGCCGTGCGCTCCGACTCCAGCTCGGCGAGCAGATCGGTCGCGAGGTCGTCCATGGCCGTCTCACGACTTCGGGGCTCCTCCTCCCGGAGTTCGTCGTCCAGGCATCCTCGTTCTCCCCAGTACGCCTCGTCGCCCTCCTGGTGCGGGCCGGCCGACGAGAGCCGCGGTGCCTCCGGACTGCCCGGACGGCACAGCCGCGCCGCGGCGAGCTGGGCCTCGGACTCGTCCCCGTACAGCTCATGCAGCCGCGCGCCGTCCCGGCCGGTGTTGTGCACCAGCTCCCAAAGGCTGAGCGCGCTGCCGTCGTTGAGCAGATAGGTGTGCCGGTACGTCTCGCGGTGCAGCCCCGCACTGTGGTGCGCGGAACACAGCGAGCTGGCGTGCGCCAGCGCACGGTCGAGTCGATCGACCAATGCGTCAGGCAGGTCGAAGGAGTTGAGTGCCCGACCCAGGAGTCGCTCGAGGTGCGTCTCGGTTGTCTCGTAGGGATCGTTCAAGATGGGTCTCCAGGCCGTCGCCACATGTCACTTGGTGATTGCATAACGTAGTGCCTAGGGCTGACATCGCGTCCTAAGTTTGGGAAAACGAAGGGGGCGTACGCAAAGTTCCCGCGCGCCCCTTGTCAACTCGCCGGACACGCCCCTCAGTCGAGCTCGTACAACTCGCGGTACGAAGGGAACGTCCCGCCAGGCCCGTCGACCCCTTCCGCCGCACGCACGGCCGAGACGATCGCCCTGGTCACCACGTCCGCGCCTGCTGCCAGTATCGCGTTGAGAGCGAGCAAATCCCCCTCGGGCAGAGGCCGGACGCCCGTCGACAGCGCGAAAACAGTATCCCCGTCATTGAGTAGATGCACAGGACGGACGGCGCGCGCGATGCCGTCGTGCGCCGTCCCCGCGAGCTTCTGCGCCTGGGCGCGGGAGAGTTCGGCGTCGGTGGCGACCACGGCCAGGGTGGTGTTGAGCGGAGCGGGGCCGTTCCGCTTGCTCAATTCGGCCAGTCGTCGTTGCGCCGCCTGATGTACCTCAGGTGTCGGGTACTCCGTACGGCCGCTGAAGTAGCGTCCGTACAGCACGCCGGTCAGCGGATCGATCGCGGAGCCCGCCGCGTTGGCCACGATCAGCGCGGCGACGGTGATTCCGGACTCCAGGACCGTACTCGCCGTCCCCACGCCGCCCTTGACCGGCCCGACGAGGGCGCCGACCCCCGCGCCCACACACCCTTCCGCGACCGGCGCCCCGCCCGACGACGCTGCCGCCGCCTCCACCGCCGCCCGCCCGGTCGCCGCGTCGGGCCGGATCCGCCAGTCACCGCCGCGCCCCAGGTCGAAGATGCCCGCCGCCGGGACGACGGGCACCACCTGACCCGGGTCGGCGCCGACCCGTATGCCCCGCCCCTGCTCCTCCAGCCACGCCATCACACCGGACGCCGAGTCGAGCCCGTACGCGCTGCCGCCCGTCAGCACGACGGCCTCCGTGCGCTGGACGATGTTGCGCGGGTCGAGCGCGTCGGTCTCCTTCGTGGCCGGACCGCCGCCGCGTATGTCCACGGCGGTGACCACCCCGCCCTCCGGGGCGAGCACGACGGTGGTGCCGGTGAGCGCGCGATCACCGGCCACCTGAGCGTGCCCTACCCGGAGGCCCGCCACGTCGGTCAGTGCGTTATTCGATGCCATGAGCCCCATGCGTACCACGCGCTTCGGGCAGTGAAGCGCTGTACGCCGGAGAAACGGCGTGGGGAGGGCGGAGCGGGCGTCGGCGGAGTCCGAGGTGGGCCGCGCGCGCGTCGGCCGATCCCGGCCCCGGGCGCCGTCCGCCGCACGTCCGCGTACGCACCGACGGCACAGGCGCCCCCGTACTCTGGAGGTATGAGCACCACCCCGACCCCCGACCCGGCCCCCGCGGAACAGCACCCCGAGCCGCGCCGGCCGAGCGGGCCGCCGCGTCCGCACGCCGCGCTGATCTTCGACGATCCGCTGGACCAGCAGTCCTCGGACGACACCGACGACGGCTGGGGGGACCGCCCCACGGGCAGCGGCGGCTCCGCCGATCTCGCCCGCTTCCTCGACGAGAAGCCCCCCCACCACATCTGAGGCGACCGCCCCGGGCCGGGCGTCCCACGGTGCGCCACCAGGGCGCGCGAGCCCGGCACGATCCGTACGCGAGACCTTAAGGCGTGCTCCGGCCCGGGCTGCCGCCGCCGGGGCCGCGCTGCGCGACCAGAGCGTCCCTGATCTCCTTGAGCACCTCCAGCTCGCTGACTTCGATGACCTCCTGGACCTCTTCCTTGGCGGCCTGCTGCCTGGCGCGCCGGGCGAGGTACTTGGCCATCGGCAGCACCATCAGGAAGTACACGACGGCCGCCGTGATCAGGAAGGTGAGAACCGCGCTCAGCACCGTCCCCCACATGATCGGAATGCCTCGGGCTACCTCGCCCGCGTCGTTCATCTCGCAGGGTGCCTTCAGGCACGAGCTGTACTTGTTCAGATCCTGTGTGCCGAACGCGCCGACCACCGGGTTGATGACGCCCTTGACGACCGACGTCACCACGTTGGTGAACGCCGCCCCGATGACCACCGCCACCGCGAGGTCGATCACGTTGCCGCGCATCAGGAAGGCTTTGAAGCCCTCCAGGACGCTTTCCTTCTCCTTGCTCACGAGTGAGCCTTTCTTCACATGTGCTGTAGGGGTGACAATCTGTTCCGCAACCTACGGCAGCGCGTGCCCGCGCTGTCCACTCCGCACACGCGATCAGACGACGCCACAGCTCGCCGGTGCGAGTCCGGACCGCACGGCCCAGCTCCACCCCCCTCCGGAGCAGACGTCCTAGAACCGGCCGCGCCCGCGTGGCGCCGCTCCGTACCCGACTCCACACCGCGCGGATCAGCACAGCGTCACCGCCAGCCGCGAGGTGGCGCTCGCTCCGGCCAGCGCCGTGGCGGTGGCGCGCGGCACGGACAGAACGATCAGGGCCCCGCCCTCCGGCGAGATCTCCGGGGCCTTCGGGACATCCGCGACCCGGGCGCCCACCGCCACCACACGCGCCTCGGGCCCGCTCTCCCCGAGCCCCGCGGATCCCGGCGGCGGTACCGCGGACGCGATCACATCGACACGGTCTCCCCGGCGCAGCAGCCGGACCGTCGCCGCGTCGGCGATACGCACGGGCGCGGACACCATTTTCATCGGTCGCGGAGTCCGCTGACCTCGGGAGGGCGGCGGCGACGCGCTGAGGGGGCCCGGGGCGGCCCCCGCACGGGCCTCGGTGCCCGCGGTGCCGCCGGCCGCGCCGCCGGCTCCGGCTGCGGCCAGCGCGGCAGCCGTCACGGCCAGACCGGCCGCCGCCGCCCGCCGTCGTTTCCTCAGGACCCTGCGCAGCCGCTGCCGTGATCCGCCCACGCACAGCGGGGGGAACGGCGGCACGTCGCGCGGCTCCGGCGTAGCACCGGACGGAAGAAACAGGGGACGCGGGGCGACGAGGGGCGGGTGTGCGTAGGGGGGAAGCGCGGGGGCGCGGGAGGGATCATGCGTGAAGGAACCGGACACGGCGAACACCGCCTGACGTGAGAAGTTTCTGCGATCGCTCCTCACGATGCACCGGCTGCCGAGATCCCGCTGAGGCCTGTGGACCCGTTCCCGATTGTGGATAACTCCCTCACCCGCAAGGGTGGTTCAGGGGGTTACCCGTCGAATTGCCCCGCTTCCGTGCGTAGCCTGAGCGGGAGTCCGGCAATTCAAGATCGCGCGACGATTCAAGATCAACGGGCGAGTCCAAGATCAAGACGCATCGGGGTCAGGGCAGTTGAATCCCGGTGTCGATTCCGTCCAGCGCGTGCGCGCACAGACAGTCGCGTGCGTCGTTCGACGGCAGTCCGGCCACGGCATCGAAAAGCACGGTGCGCAGCCGGTCGACGTTGGCGGCGAAGACCTTGAGGACCTCCTCGTGGGAGACGCCCTCGCCGGCCTCGGCCCCCGCGTCCAGATCCGTCACGAGTGTCATGGAGGTGTAGCAGAGACCCAGTTCACGGGCGAGTACGGCCTCGGGGTGACCGGTCATCCCGACGACCGACCAGCCCATCGCCGCATGCCAGCGTGACTCCGCCCGCGTGGAGAAGCGCGGGCCCTCGATCACGACGAGCGTTCCGCCGTCCACCGGCTCCCAGTCACGCCCACGCGCTGCCGCCAGGGTTGTCCTGCGCCCTTCGGGACAGTACGGATCGGCGAGTGAGATATGGACGACTTTGGAGGCGCTGCCGTCCGGCAACGGCAGTCCGTCGTAGTACGTCTGGGTGCGGGCTTTCGTGCGGTCCACCAGCTGATCGGGTACGAGCAGTGTGCCCGGGCCGAACTCCGGCCGCAGTCCGCCTACCGCGCACGGTCCCAGGACCTGCCTCACGCCCACGGAGCGCAGGGCCCACAGATTGGCGCGGTAGTTGATGCGGTGCGGGGGAAGGCCGTGCGAGCGCCCGTGCCGGGGCAGGAACGCGACCTTCCGGCCGGCGATCTCACCGAGGAAGAGAGAGTCGCTGGGCAGTCCGTACGGGGTCTCCACCTGGACCTCCGTCACATCCTCCAGGAAGGAGTAGAAGCCGGAGCCACCGATCACGCCGATCTCTGCATTCATCATCCGGTCACAGTAGCGGGACCCTCGCACCCACATTCGGTACGGGCCTGCCGGGCCCGCGTGTGTGGGGCCACGCAAAGGACCCCGGCCGTGGGGAACGGCGGGGTCCTGGCGGTGAAAGGAGAAGAATCAGGCGGCCGAGGAGCCGCTGGAGCTGCTCGACGAGCCGGACGACCCGCTCGTCGACGAGGAGCCGGAGCTCGACGAGGAGGACGAGGCGGACGCCGAGGCCTTGGAGTCCGAGGACGGCTTCGCACCCGAGGAGCCGGAAGAACCGGAGCCGGAAGACCCCGAGGAGCTCGCCGCCGCGGGCGCGCTGCTCGACGACGAGCCGCGGCTGTCGTTGCGGTAGAACCCGGAGCCCTTGAAGACGATGCCGACCGCGGAGAAGACCTTCTTCAGGCGTCCTTCGCAATTCGGGCACACCGTGAGGGCGTCATCGGTGAACTTCTGCACCGCCTCGAGGCCCTCGCCACACTGGGTGCACTGGTACTGGTAGGTCGGCACTTGCTCCTCCTGGCACTCTCACTCAATGAGTGCTAACGACGCTCCATAGTGACCTATTCCGAGCGATCAGTCCACTGTCACCGGGGCGCGGTGACTCATGCCACGCGCGGCGACCCGTCCCGAAGCCTTCGGGGCGAGCCGTGAACGCAGTGCCACCAGGGTGGCCAGCGCCAGCGCCGTGCCCGCGAGCGGGACCACGAATCCGGCGCTCGAGCCATGGGCGTCGGCGAGCTGCCCGGCGGCCGTGACCGCTGCCGCCTGCCCGAGCGCGACCGCGCCGGTCAGCCAGGTGAACGCCTCGGTGCGCGCCGAGGCGGGCACCAGCGACTCGACCAGTGTGTAGCTCGTGATCAGGGCGGGAGCGATACACAGGCCGACCAGCAGTCCGAGGCCGGCGAGGAGCGGTACCGAGTGCACGGTCCAGAGCGCGGAAGCGGCCACGGTCAGCCCCGCGTATCCCACCAGCAATCTGCGGCGCGGCCCGATCTTCCAGGCCACGGCACCGCAGACGATCCCGGCGAGCATGTTGCCCGCCGCGAAGATCCCGTACAGGAGGCCGTTCAGACCGGGATCGCCGATCTCCTCCGCGAACGCGGTGAGGGAGACCTGCATCCCGCCGAAGACCGAACCGATCCCGAGGAGGGCCACAGCCAGTACACGCACGCCGGACACGGAAAGAGCCGATACCCGAGGGGAGCCTGAGCCGGCGGCCCCGTCGTGCCGGTCCGGCCGGGGCTCCGTGGTGCGCTGGGCGGCGAAGAGCAGGCCGCCGACCAGCGTGAGCGTGGCCTCGGCGATCAGTCCGGCCGCCGGATGGATGCCCGCACAGAGCGCGGTGGCGATCACGGGACCGATGACAAAGGTGAACTCGTCCGTCACGGACTCGAAAGCGGCGGCGGTCGGCAGCAGGGACGACGAGCCGCGCCCACCCGAGCCCGAGCCCGGGCCCGAATCCGCGCCGGCACTCGAACCCGTGCCCGCGTCCGAAACCGAGCCGGAGTCCGCCCCGGGGGACGTTCCGGCCGGGCCGAGCAGCGCGGCCCAGCGTGAGCGGACCATCGGGCCGATCTGCGGGACGGAGGCGCCCGTCGGCAGGGCCGCGGCGAACAGCGCCCAGAGCGGAGCGCCGGTCAGGGTGAGCGCCACCAGCGCTGCCACGGACGCCGCGTGGATCACCACGCCCGGCACCAGCACGGCGCGCTGCCCGTACCGGTCCGCGAGCTTGCCGCCCTGCGGGGCGAAGAGCGCCATGGACACACCTGTCACCGCGGCGACGGCGCCGGCTGTGCCGTAGGAGCCGGTGGTGTGCTGGACGAGAAGGACGATGCCGATCGTCAGCATCGCGAAGGGCTGCCGTGCGGCGAAGCCGGGGAGCAGGAACGTCCAGGCGCCCGGGGTGCGCAGTAGCCGCCCGTACCCGGGGCGGGGCGTCGCGCCCTCCACCCCGAAAGCGCCCGTGCCGGTACCGGCGCCGGTGTCGACCGTGTTGCGGGACACGGCCCTTGCCTTTCTGCCGCCTGGTAGCGCGCCCCTGTACGGCCTCCGCCGGTCACGGGGCCGGGCGCAGCCGAGAGCTGTCCTCTTGCGCGGAACTGCGGTAGATACCAGGGCCCACTGAGGGGACAGCCACGGCCGCCATACGGTCGCGCCAGCACTGCGTCAGGCAGATTTGGTCGATCAGTAGATGCAGATGTCGAAGGATTACAGAGAGACGCAGACGACGGACGGGGCCGATCATCTGCGTCTTTATCGTACAGGCAGGTGTCTCCTGAGCACCTGGGCAAGCCCGCTCACAGAGAGCGGGCGAAGGGCGGGCGAGGAGTGGGCAGAGGGCGGTTACGGGGTCTTTCCGCCCGTGCCGGCCCCCGTACCGACCCCGTTGCCCGTGCCCAGCCAGCCGGCCAGCTTTCCGCCCTGTCCGACGGCCCGCAGGCGCCGTTCCGCCGCGTCGCGCACCGGGTCCGTGGCCACCACGAGCAGTTCGTCGCCGCGGCGCAGCACGGTCGCGGGAAGCGGTACGAAGCTCTTCCCGTCCCGTACGACCAGCGTGACCGCGGACCCCGGCGGCAGCCGCAGCTCCGCGACCTCCACGCCGTGCATCTTCGACCCCTCGGGGATCGCCACGGAGAGGAGGTGGCCGCGCAGCCGTTCCAGCGGTGCCGACTCGATCCCCAGGTCGGACGCCTCGGAGGAGTCCCCGAGCCGCAGCGCCTTCGCCAGCCAGGGCAGCGTCGGCCCCTGCACCAGCGTGTACACGACGACCAGGATGAAGACGATGTTGAAGATCCGCAGGCTGCCCTCCACCTGTGTGACCATCGGAATGGTCGCCAGGATGATGGGCACCGCGCCGCGCAGCCCCGCCCAGGACATCAGGGCCTGTTCCTGCCAGGGGATCCGGAAGGGCAGCAGGCTGACCAGGACGGACAGCGGCCGGGCCACCACGGTCAGGACCAGGCCGACGACCACGGCGGGCAGGAAGTCGTCGCCCAGTTCATGCGGGGTCACCAGCAGGCCGAGCAGGACGAACATGCCGATCTGCGCGATCCAGCCCAGTCCTTCGGCGAAGCCGCGGTTCGCCGGGGCGTGCGGCAGCTTCGAGTTCCCGAGGATCATGGAGGCGATGTACACGGCGAGGAAGCCGCTGCCGTGCGCCGTGGCGCCGACCGCGTACGCCGACACCGCGATGGCCATCACGGCGATGGGGTAGAGCCCGGAGGCCGGCAGGGCGACGTGCTTCAGCCCGTACGCGCCCGCCCAGCCGACCGTCAGCCCGACGACGGCGCCGATGGCCAGTTCCAGGACGATCTCGCCGACGAGGATGTACCAGTGCTCGACCGGTCCCGCCGCCGAGAGCGCGACCACCATGATCACCACGGGGGCGTCGTTGAAGCCGGACTCGGCTTCCAGTGCTCCGGTCACCCGGGACGGCAGCGGGACCTTGCGCAGCACGGAGAAGACCGCCGCGGCGTCCGTCGAGGAGACGACGGCCCCGACGATCAGTGCCTGCCGCCAGTCCAGACCGATCAGATAGTGCGCGGCGGACGCTGTGACGCCGACGCTCACCGCGACCCCCACCGTCGACAGGGCGGCAGCGACGGGCAGCGCCGGTTTCACTTCCTTCCACTTGGTGCCCAGGCCGCCTTCCGCCAGGATCACCACCAGTGCGGCATAGCCGATGACCTGGGTCAGTTCGACGTTGTCGAACTTCACGTGGAAGAGGCCGTCCTGCCCTATGACGACACCGATCCCCAGGTACAGCAGCAGGCTGGGGAGGCCGCTCCGCGACGAGATCCGGACGGCGGCGACCGCGATCAGCAGCACGAGCGAGCTGATGAGCAGCAGTTCATTGAGATGGTGAACAGACAGCGGCCGATCCTTCCCCTCGCGCACGCCGGATCGTTCCTCCGGGAGCGGTACTTCGTTACCTTACCTAATCTTTAACGTTTTCTTGACGCTTTCGATCGCCAGTGCGAGCGTTGATGTGATTTCCATCGCGGTCGACGGGTGCGTCAGGCGTACGAGGCGGTACGACAAGGGCGAAGGGTGGTGAATTAGCAGGGGAATCCATGTGTCAGTCTCTGTGTGATCATTCTGTGATCGTCGCATCAGTCGCACTACATGACACCGAGTCGGGGGCGTGGAACCCCTGCGCCTATGGTTGCTCCAGCATTCCAGGACCACCCTGCCCCTCGAAGGACAGCGATGCCCGCCAACACAGCCCCCCCTTCCGTCAAAAAGAAGGGGCGACGCGCCCGTCTGATCGTGATCGTCCTGGTGCTGGCGCTTGTCGCGGGTGTCGGCTATGGCGCGTTCTGGGGCGTCAGTACGGTCCGTGCCTCCTTCCCCCAGACCACGGGAAAGGTCACGCTCAAGGGCCTGTCAGGACCCGTGGACGTCCGGCGCGACAGTTACGGCGTCCCGCAGATCTACGCGAACAGCGACGCCGACCTGTTCCGCGCGCAGGGGTACGTCCAGGCGCAGGACCGCTTCTGGGAGATGGACGTACGGCGGCACATGACCGCCGGCCGGCTCTCCGAGATGTTCGGGAAGGGCCAGGTCAAGACCGACACCTTCCTGCGCACCCTGGACTGGCGCGGAGTCGCCCAACGCGAGTACGACACCGTGCTGTCGGAGGAGACCAAGAAGAACCTCCAGGCGTACGCGGACGGCGTCAACGAGTACCTCAAGGGCCGTGACGGCAAGGACATCTCGGTCGAGTACGCGGCCCTGAGCTTCACCAACGACTACACGCCCGAGAAGTGGACCCCGGTCGACTCGGTGGCGTGGCTCAAGGCGATGGCCTGGGACCTGCGCGGCAACATGAAGGACGAGATCGACCGTTCGCTGCTGACCAGCCGGCTGAGCGAGCAGGAGATCAAGGACCTGTACCCGGCGTACCCGTACGACCGGAACAAGCCCATCGTCAGCGAGGGCGGGATCGACCCGATCACGGGCGCGTACGACCCCGAGGCCCAGCCCGCCGGCGACAGCGCGGGGACCGGCACCGGCACCGGCACCGGCAGCAGCGTAGGCACGGACGGCAGCACAGGCACCGGCACAGGTACGGGCACTGGCACCGGTACCGGCACCGGAATCAACACCGACGGAGGCATCGACCAGGCAGGCGACGCCGCCCAGGGCTTCGAGGCGCAGCTCGGCGCCCTCTCCGGCACCCTGGACGAGATCCCCTCCCTGCTCGGCCCGAACGGCAGCGGCATCGGCTCCAACTCCTGGGTCGTCTCCGGCACGTACACGACGACGGGCAAGCCCCTCCTCGCCAACGACCCGCACCTCGCGCCGCAGCTCCCCTCGCTCTGGTACCAGATGGGGCTGCACTGCCGCAGCGTCTCGGCTACCTGTAAGTACGACGTCGCCGGCTACACCTTTGCCGGACTGCCCGGTGTGATAATCGGTCACAACAAGGAGATCGCCTGGGGCTTCACCAACCTGGGCGCCGACGTGACCGATCTCTACCTGGAGAAGGTCAGCGGCGACACGTACCAGTACGGCACGCAGAAGAAGAAGTTCAAGATCCGCGAGGAGACCATCAAGGTCGCCGGCGGTGCCAGCAGGAAGATCACGGTCCGCTCGACCGACCACGGTCCCGTGGTCTCCGACCGCAACAGCGAGCTGGAGAAGGTCGGCGAGAAGGCGCCGGTGGGCGATGTCGCCCCGGACCGGGGCACCGGCTACGCGGTCTCCCTGGAGTGGACCGCGCTCCAGCCCGGCAAGTCCATGGACGCCGTCTTCGAACTCAACAGGGCCAAGGACTTCGCCGGCTTCCGCAAGGCCGCCGAGCACTTCGAGGTCCCCTCGCAGAACCTCATCTACGCCGACGAGAAGGGCAACATCGGCTACCAGGCGCCCGGCCGGATCCCGATCCGCGCCGAGGGCGACGGCAGGATGCCGGCGCCGGGCTGGGACCCGAAGTACAAGTGGAAGGGGTACATCCCCTTCGACGAGCTGCCGTACGAGTACAACCCCGAGCGCGGCTACATCGTCACCGCCAACCAGGCCGTCGTGAACGCGGAGAAGTACCCGTACCTGCTGACCGAGGACTGGGGCTACGGTGCCCGCAGCCAGCGGATCAACGACCTCATAGAGTCGAAGACCAAGGACGGCGGGAAGATCTCGACCGACGACATGCAGACCATGCAGATGGACAACACCAGCGAGATCGCCAAGGTGCTGATGCCGTATCTGCTGAAGATCGATGTCCCGGACCCGGCCATCCGCGAGGCGCAGAAGCTCCTCGAAGGCTGGGACTACACGCAGGAGCCCGACTCGGGTGCCGCCGCCTACTTCAACGCGGTCTGGCGCAACGTCCTCAAGCTGGCCTTCGGGAACAAGCTTCCCAAGGAGGTGCGCGTCAAGGGCGAGTGCCTCAATGTGCGTTCCGCCGACTCGACCGGTCCGGTGGACGGCCAGGACCAGCTCGTACGGGAGTGCGGCCAGCGCGACCCCGAAGAGGCGCAGCCGGACGGCGGTGACCGCTGGTACGAGGTGGTGCGCGGCATCATCAAGGACGAGGACAACTCCTGGTGGAGCTCTCCGAAGAGCCGCAAGGACGACGCCACGACGACGCGTGACGGGCTCCTGAAGCGCGCCATGACGGACGCGCGCTGGGAGTTGACGGCCAAGCTCGGCAAGGATGTGTCCAGTTGGAGCTGGGGCCGTCTGCACCAGCTCCAGCTGGAGAACCAGACCCTCGGCACCGAAGGTCCCGGTTTCCTCAAGGAGATGCTCAACCGCGGCCCGTGGAACCTCGGCGGCGGTGAGGCGGCGGTCAACGCGACCGGCTGGAACGCGGCGGGCGGTTACGAGGTCGTCTGGGTGCCGTCCATGCGGATGGTCGTCAACGTGGGGGAGTGGGACAAGTCCCGCTGGATCAACCTGACGGGCGCCTCGGGGCACGCGTACGGCGCGCACTACACCGACCAGACGGACAAGTGGGCCAAGGGTGAGCTGCTCGACTGGGCCTACACCCCCAACGCGGTGCAGAGCGCCACGAAGGACACGCTGACGCTCGAACCATAGGGCGCGGGCTCCGCGGGCTCCGCGGGCCCCTTCGGCGCCCGGCCCGATGACCGCGGGTTCACCCGGTCATCGGGCCGTCGGATGATCGGAAGTGTCTGACGCCCTCCGGTGTGACCACGGCCTGTACGGGGTGGTCGTGCGGTTCCTCCGGGACCCGCGCGACCACCTCGTTCGCGTACAGCAGCACCACGAGGGACGGCGCGGCCCCCGCGCGTGCCAGCCGGCTCAGCACTCGGTCGTACGAGCCGCCGCCCCGGCCCAGCCGCATCCCCCGCCCGTCCACCGCGAGACCGGGCAGCAGGACCGCCTCCGCCTCCAGGACGGCCTCTCGGCCCAGGCGGGGCCCGTCGGGCTCCAGCAGCCCCCGTCCGGCCCTCACGAGCCGTTCAGCGCCCTCGTAGCGGGCCCAGTCGAGATCGTTGTCGGCCATCAGCACCGGCAGCAGGACCCGGACGCCCCGGGCGCGCAGCGCGTCGAGCAGCGCGCGCGTGCCCGGCTCGCGTCCGACCGACACGTAGGCCGCGACGGTACGGGCGCGGGCCAGGTCCGGCAGATCCAGTGCCCTCCGGGAGAGAACTTCCGCGGCCTTCCGTACGTCTTCACTGGACAGCAGCCCGCGCGCGGCGAGGAGTTCACCTCGCAGAACGCTCTTTCCCGGCGCGCCGGGAACGTCGTCGCTCATGGGGCGTCACAAACCTCTCGTATCTCTCCTATGGGCTTGTATGAGGCGAAAGTTAACCGAAACATCATCTTCCGCCCATAATCACCGGATAGGCTCCGCGCCATGACTCATTCGCCCTCCAGGATCACCAAGGCTGTCATCCCCGCCGCCGGCCTCGGCACCCGGTTCCTTCCCGCCACCAAGGCCACGCCCAAGGAGATGCTGCCGGTCGTCGACAAGCCGGCGATCCAGTACGTGGTCGAGGAGGCGGTGGCCGCGGGGCTTTCCGACGTCCTCATGGTCACCGGCCGTAACAAGCGCCCTCTTGAGGACCACTTCGACCGGAACTACGAACTGGAGCAGGCGCTGACCCGCAAGGGCGACGCCGGGCGCCTCGCGAAGGTCCAGGAGTCCAGCGACCTCGCCACCATGCACTACGTACGCCAGGGCGACCCCAGGGGCCTCGGACACGCCGTCCTGTGCGCCGCCCCGCACGTCGGGGACCAGCCCTTCGCGGTCCTGCTGGGCGACGACCTGATCGACCCGCGCGACCCGCTGCTCGCGCGCATGGTCGAGGTCCAGGAGCGCGAGGGGGGCAGCGTCGTGGCCCTCATGGAGGTCGATCCGGCGCAGATCCATCTGTACGGCTGTGCCGCCGTGGAGCCCACGGGCGACGCCGACGTGGTCAAGGTGCACGATCTGGTCGAGAAGCCCGACGCCGCCGACGCCCCCAGCAACTACGCCATCATCGGCCGCTACGTGCTGGACCCCGCCGTCTTCGGCATACTGCGCACGACCGAGCCGGGCCGCGGGGGTGAGATCCAGCTCACCGACGCCCTCCAGCAGCTCTCCGCGGACGAGAAGGTCGGCGGACCGGTCCACGGCGTCGTCTTCCAGGGGCGGCGCTACGACACCGGTGACCGGGGCGACTATCTTCGTGCCATTGTCAGACTCGCGTGCGAACGTGAAGACCTGGGCCCGGACTTCCGGACCTGGCTCCGCAGTTACGTCAGCGAGGAGATGTAGCACTTGAGCAGTTCGGCAGAACCGGCACCCGCGCCTGCCCCGGACCCGGCCGCCGCCCCGGCCGCCGGGCAGGACCGCCTCTGGTCGGTGGAGGACCATCTCGCGGACATCCTCGCCGCGGTCCGTCCGCTCGACCCCATCGAGCTGCAGCTGCTCGATGCGCAGGGCTGCGTCCTCGTGGAGGACGTCACGGTTCCGGTCGCGCTGCCGCCGTTCGACAACAGCTCCATGGACGGGTACGCGGTCCGTACGGCCGACGTGGCGGGGGCGACCGAGGAGTTCCCCGCCGTGCTGACCGTCGTGGGGGACGTCGCCGCGGGCAGCGGCGCGCTCCCGGAGGTCGGCCCCGGGCAGGCCGCCAGGATCATGACCGGAGCCCCGCTGCCGCCCGGCGCCGAGGCCGTCGTCCCGGTCGAGTGGACCGACGGCGGTACGGGCGCCGGCGCGGCCACCTCCATGCGGCCTGCCGGGGAGGGAGGAGCCGGCGCGAGCGGTGAGGTACGGGTCCACCGCTCGGCCGAGGCCCGCGCCCATGTCCGCGCCCGCGGCAGCGATGTGGGCGCCGGCGACCTCGCCCTGAAGGCCGGTACGGTCCTCGGCCCGCCGCAGATCGGCCTGCTGGCCGCCATCGGCCGGGGCAGGGTCCGGGTCCGCCCGCGCCCGCGCGTGGTCGTCCTCTCCACCGGGAGCGAGCTGGTCCAGCCGGGCGAGTCGCTCGGCGAGGGCCAGATCCACGACTCCAACAGCTTCGCCCTCACGGCCGCCGCCAGGGACGCGGGCGCCCTCGCCTACCGGGTCGGCGCCGTCACCGACGACGCGGAGACCCTGCGCGCCACGATCGAGGACCAGCTCATCCGCGCCGACATGGTCGTCACCACGGGCGGCGTCAGTGTCGGGGCGTACGACATCGTCAAGGAGGCGCTCTCCTCCGTGGGGGACGAGGACGAGGCGGGCAGCGGTATCGACTTCCGCAGAGTCGCGATGCAGCCCGGCAAGCCGCAGGGCTTCGGCTCGATCGGCCCGGAGCACACCCCGCTGCTCGCGTTCCCCGGTAACCCGGTGTCGTGCTACGTCTCCTTCGAGCTGTTCGCCCGCCCCGCGATCCGCGCCCTCATGGGCCTGGAGGACCTCCACCGCCCGACGGTCGGGGCGACGCTCACGGCGGAGGCGGCGCTCTCGTCCCCGGCAGGCCGCCGCCAGTTCCTGCGGGGTACGTACGACGCCGAGGCGGGCGCCGTCGCCCCGGTCGGCGGCGCCGGCTCCCATCTCGTGGCGGCCTTGGCCCACGCGGACGCGCTGATCGTCATCCCCGAGGAGACGGTCACCGTCGAGCCGGGCACGGAGGTCGAGGTGGTTCTGATCGGCTGACGCCCCGCTGTGGCGGTACCGTATCTGCCCACACAGGCCCTGTCGGGCCCGGACCGGGAGCGCCACAGCGAATGACCGTGTTTTCCCGGGGGGCGACCCCCGGACACCCTCAGCAGGCCGACGAGAGCGGCACGAGCGGTCAGGACGGCCTGACCGATGCGGGACAGGACCGCCTGACCCACATCGACGAGTCGGGCGCCGCCCGGATGGTCGACGTCTCCGCCAAGGAGATCACGGCGCGCACGGCACGCGCCAGCGGCCGGGTGCTGGTCTCGCCGCGCGTCGTCGAACTGCTCAGGGGCGGGGGAGTGCCGAAGGGGGACGCCCTGGCCACGGCCCGTATCGCGGGCATCATGGGCGCCAAGCGGACCCCGGACCTGATCCCGCTCTGCCACCCGCTGGCCGTCTCGGGCGTCACGCTCGACCTCTCGGTCGCGGACGACGCGGTCGAGATCCTGGCCACGGTGAAGACCACGGACCGCACGGGCGTCGAGATGGAGGCCCTGACCGCCGTCTCGGTGGCCGCGCTGACGGTGGTCGACATGGTGAAGGCCGTCGACAAGGGCGCGGTCATCACGGACGTACGGGTCGAGGAGAAGACCGGCGGCAGGTCCGGCACCTGGAGCCGCCCGGAAGCGGCCGGTGGCGCGGCGGCCGGAGGCACGGCATGAGCACCACGCCATCCGGGCCGCGCGGCGGCGCCTCCCCGGCGCCGTACCGGGCCCTGGTCGTCACGGCGTCCAACCGGGCGGCCGCGGGCGTCTACGCCGACAAGGGCGGCCCGCTCCTCGCCGACGGCCTCGGCGCGCTCGGCTTCGCCGTCGACGGCCCCTGGGTCGTCCCCGACGGCGACCCGGTCGAACAGGCCCTGCGCGACGGCGTGGCCGCCGCGTACGACGTGATCCTCACCACCGGCGGTACGGGCATCTCACCCACCGACCGCACCCCCGACGCCACGCGCCGCGTGCTCGACTACGAGATCCCCGGCATCCCCGAGGCGGTCCGCGCCGAGGGCGCCGCGAAGGTCCCCACCGCGGCGCTCTCCCGCGGCCTGGCGGGCGTCGCGGGGCGGACCCTGATCGTGAACCTGCCCGGCTCGACCGGCGGCGTACGCGACGGACTCGCCGTACTCGACAGGCTGTTGGTCCACGCCGTGGACCAGCTCCGCGGCGGCGATCACCCCCGCGTCTCCGGATGAACCCGGCCTGGCCCGCGATGCTGGTGGACGGTGAAGTGACCCTCCGCCCCATAAGACTGCGCGACCAGCGCGCCTGGCGTGAGGTGAACCGGCGCAACCGCGACTGGCTGCGCCCCTGGGAGGCGACGATTCCGCCGCCGCCCCCCGGCGGCCCGGTCGCCCAGCGCCCCACGTACCGCCAGATGGTCCGCCATCTCCGTGCCGAGGCCGGCGCGGGCCGGATGCTGCCGTTCGTCATCGAGTACCAGGGGCGGCTGGTCGGTCAGCTCACGGTCGCCGGGATCACCTGGGGCTCGATGTGTTCCGGTCATGTCGGCTACTGGGTGGACCGCGAGGTGGCGGGCCGCGGCGTGATGCCGACGGCCGTCGCGCTCGCGGTGGACCACTGCTTCCGGATGGTCGGGCTGCACCGCGTCGAGATCTGCATCCGCCCGGAGAACGGGCCCAGCCGCCGCGTCGTCGAGAAGCTCGGCTTCCGCGAGGAGGGGCTGCGACCGCGCTATCTCCACATCGACGGGGCCTGGCGGGACCATCTCGTCTATGTGCTCACGGCGGAGGAGGTGCCCGAGGGAATGGTCCATCGGTGGCACCGGGCCCGCCCCGGAACGACAAGAAAATAAAACGCTTATTCGATTTTATGTTCCATACGAACATAAACCGATACGAACAATCACAAAAAAAGTCCGTGGTATCAGCCGGATCGTGCGACACACCGGCTCAATTGGCCGATGCCCTCGTGCGAACCCCTCTACGGTGTGAACCGTGAGCAGCAGCGGCCTCATCTACGCAGTCATCGTCGGGGCCTGGGCCGCCTATTTGGTGCCGATGTGGCTCCGCAGGCAGGACGAGCTCAACGAGGCGCGTCCGACGGAACGCTTCAGCACCGCCATCCGGCTGCTGTCCGGACGGGCGGCCATGGAGCGCCGTTACGCCAAGGAGCTTCAGGGGCGGGCCGCCGAAGGGGCGGGGACCGACGCGGAACCGGAGAGCCGTACGGAGTCGATGAGCTCCGTCGACGTCCGGTCCTTCGCCGCGCCCCCGGACCACACCGAACTCCGGATGAGCGTCCACGCGGAGATCCCCGCTCCGGCCAGGCCGGTACAGCCCAGGTCCGCGGCGCCCGTTCCCGCGCCCCACCCCGAGATCCGTCCGGCCTCCGAGCGCCCCGCGGCCAAGCGGCGCACGCGCCCTGCGGGCACTCCGGCCGAACGGGCCCGGCGCGCGCAGCGCCTCCAGGTCCTCGCCCGCCGCCGGCGCACCACCATGATCCTCTTCCTCTCCTTCACCCTCGGTGCGATCGTCGCGGCCGTCGGCGGCCTGGGCTTCCTCTGGGCGCCCGCGGTCCCGGCCGTACTCCTCAGCACGTACATCGTTCACCTGCGCGGTCAGGAGCGGCGCCGCTTCGCGTTCACCATGGACCGGCGCCGCGCCGAGGCCGCCGCCCAGCGGCTCCGCGAGAACCGCGCCCCTCGCCGGCAGTCGGCCGCGCCCGCGGCCCGCGAGCCCGAACAGGAGCCGGAACCCTGCCCCGAGCCCGAACCGGCCGTCACGGTCTCCCCCCAGGAGGCCGGCCGCCGCGCCCTGGTCGAGCAGACCGACCACGCGGAGTGGGTGGACCAGCAGCGCGAACGCGGCCCCGCCCGCGGCGAGAGCTGGGAGCCGGTCCCGGTCCCGCTGCCCACGTACGTCACGGCCCCGGTCGCCCCGCGCGCCACTGGCGGCGTGGAGGTCGGCGACCCGGAGACCTGGAGCGCGGCCCGCTCCTCCACCGCCGAACCGGCCACGGACACGGCCCCGTCCCCACGCACCCCACCCCCGCGCCGCACCCGCGACCACGGCAGGACCCCGCTCTTCGACCAGTACGACGAAGCCGACGACCGCCCCCGCGCGGCCAACGAGTAACCACCCGCCGCCACCCCACGACCGACCGGCGGCCCGCACACCGTGACCAGCGGCTGACGGATTTCCGGGCACGGGCGACAGGGTGCTAGAGTTTCACTCGTTGCAAGGGCCTGTGGCGCAGACTGGTAGCGCACCTCGTTCGCATCGAGGGGGTCAGGGGTTCAAATCCCCTCAGGTCCACAACATGACTGTTCTTGAGTTCGCTCGGGAAGGGTCGGCGGAATCCCGCCCGATCGGTTGATCGGGCGGGATTTTTTTATGTGCGGGGGGTCGTCCACGGGCGGAGCTTCTCGGGGTTGCGTACCGCCCAGATGTGCGTGATCAGGTTGTCCGTGACCGCGAACGCGGCCACCGTCGCCGTGGTGCCCGCGTGTTGGGCGACCAGGCCGGGGCGGCCGTTGACCGAGCGGGTCAGGAGTGTCATGCCGGGGGCCCTGGCGTCGATGCCGAGGATGTAGTGGGCGATTCGCTCGGCGCCCGTGATCGGGTGGAGCGCCGCGCCGGTGCGGCCGCCGCCGTCGACGGTCATCGTGGCGGCGGGGTTGAGCAGGCCGACGAGGGTCGCGATGTCCTTGGCCTCCCACGCCTGCTTGAAGTCCCGCATGACGCGGGCCTGCTGGGCCGTCGGAGCCGCGGGGGTCCGTGCCGCGCGGACGCGGCGGCGGGCCGATGAGGCCAGTTGCCGGCAGGCCGCCGGGGTGCGGTCGACGATCGTGGCCACTTCGGTGAAGGGGTACCGGAAGACGTCGTGCAGGATGAACGCGACCCGCTCGGCCGGGGTCATCGATTCGAGCACGACGAGAAAGGCCATGTCGACCGACTCGTCCAGGGTGACCCGGTCGGCCGGGTCGCCGTCGCCCGCTCGTCCGTTCAGCCACTCCGTACCGCCGGGCAGCGGCTCCGGGATCCATTCGCCCACGTACCTCTCGCGCCGTGCCCGCGCCGAGCCGAGCACGTCCAGGCAGATGCGGCCGGTCACCCTGGTCAGCCAGGCGCCGGGGGAGTCGATGGCCTCCTGTTCCCGCCGGGGCATGGCGTACCAGCGGGCGTAGGTCTCCTGTACGGCGTCCTCGGCCTCGGCCAGCGAGCCGAGGAACCGGTAGGCGAGATTGATCAGCTGCGGGCGCTCGTTCATGATCGCGCCCGGGCTCGGACCGGGGCGGCCGTGTGCGGGCCCGGATCTGATGGTCATGGTCGTGATGACTCCCTTGTTCGAGTCTTCCCCCACCATGATCGGCGAGACCCCTGCGAGCGGTGAGGCCGGTGCTCCGTCTCACAATCCCGGTGGCTGCGTCGTCGGAGTGCTGAGAGGCGGGGCACCGGCCCCGGCTTCTGCCGAGAAGCAGTGTTGAGAAGCTGAGAAGGGGAGGGTTCGCCATGCCCACACGGACGACGGCACAGCAGCACGGTCCGGGGTTCTCGAAGTTCCTGCGCGCCGCGATCGCCCTGCAGACCGTGGCCATATTCTTCCAGGCGGTCACCGCCGGTCTGCTGCTGTCCACGACGTACGGGGAGACGCTGCACAGCGTCGGCGCCCGCGTGATGTACGCGGCGTCGATGCTGTACGTGCTCGCCGCCGTCCTGGCGTGGCGGCCGGGCGGCGGCTCGCCCAGGCCCGTGCTCCACGCGACCGGGTTCCTGGTGCTCGCGTCGGTGCAGGTGGTCCTCGGTATCGCGCATGTGACGAGTCTGCATGTTCCTCTGGGCACGCTGATGTTCGGTCTGAGCACCCTTCAGCTGGGCCGGACGCTGATCGGTCACCGCGTCCGCGCGGGTGCCGCCGTGTGACGGCCGAAGGCTTCCGCGGCCGTGCTTCCCGCGGGTGCGTCCGGGACCTCGGCCAGGCGGCCCACAGCTTCCCCCACCTGTGGTGTCGCCGCACCGTGTGGCGAAGGTTGCCGGTGGGGCGGAAGGCGGCACATGTGGCTGATTCGACGTCAATTGTTGTCCGAGCGCGAGTAGTTGAGAGTTCAAGCGCGGCCGTTACAGTCGGACGGAAGACCGCGAGGGGCGTCGTCCCCCGCCGGCACGTGGACCGCAAGGCGTTCGAAATACCGGACCCCCATCCGTCGCTCGAAACAGCCAGGAGGTCTCCCCTCCCATGCATCTGGACCACCTCACCCCGCGGGACCGTGAGCTCTTCCGGCGGTTCGGGCACGGGCCCGTCGTGCCCGTGCCCCACGCCCTCGTCCACCACGCGTTCGAGCGGCAGGCGCTGGCCACGCCCGGCGCCATAGCCGCCGAACACCGCGGCGCCACCCTCACCTACGCGGAGCTCGACCGGCGCGCCGACCGGCTCGCGGCCTGGCTCCGCCGGGCCGGGGTACGGCCGGGCGACCGCGTCGGGCTCTTCGTGCGGCGCTCGATCCCGATGCTCGTCGGGCTGCTCGGCACCCTCAAGGCCGGTGCGGCGTACGTACCGCAGGACATCGGCCTCGCGCCCGCCGCCCAGCTCCGCCACGTCATCCGTACGGCCGCCACCCGGGTCGTCCTCACGCAGCGGGAGTACGCGCACCGCGTGCCCTTACCGGCCGGGGTGCGCCATCTCGTCGCCCTGGAGGACATCGACCGCCTCGACCCGCACCCCGACGAGCGGGACGGCCACGCCGACGGGGCCCGTCCGCGTGGCGCGCGGCCCGACGACGGCTGCTACGTCCTGTTCACCTCCGGCACCACCGGCCGCCCCAACGGGGTCACCGTCACCCACCGGAACGTGGCCAACATCCTGCTCACCGAACCCGGCAGCCTCGGTATCGGGCCCGGCCGGCGGGTGGCGCAGATCCTCAACATCGCCTTCGACATGGCGGCCTGGGAGATCCTCGGCTGTCTCAGCCACGGCGGCACCCTCGTCATCCGTGGCAAGGACATCGCGGAGACGGCCCGCACCGCCGACGTCCTGATCGCGACGCCCACCGTCCTCGCCGCCATCGACCCGGCCACCTGCACCCGCGTGCGGGCGGTCGCGGTCGCCGGGGAACCCTGCCCGCGCCCCCTCGCCGACCGGTGGGCCCGGCGCTGCGCCTTCCACAACGCGTGCGGCCCTACGGAGACCACGATCGTCAATACGATGCAGCGCCATCACCCGGACGCGGAGCTGCTGACGATCGGCCGCCCGACCCCCAACAACACGGTGTACGTCCTCGACGAGCGGCGCCGCCCCGTCCCCATCGGCGAGGTGGGCGAGATGTGGGCGGGCGGCGACTGCGTGTCGGCCGGCTACCTCGGCGACGACGCGCTGACCGCCGAACGGTACGCGCCCGACCCGTATCTCGGCGGGGGCCGCCGCATGTTCCGTACGAGGGACCTCGGCCGGTGGACCCCGGACGGCGAGCTGGAACACCTCGGCAGGACGGACGACCAGGTCAAGATCCGCGGCTTCCGGGTGGAGCCGGACTCCGTCTCCGCCGTCCTGGAGTCCGTCCCGGGGTGCACCCGCGCGGTCACGCTCCGGCGGGACGCGCGGCATCTCGTCTCGTTCGTCTGCCCCCAGGACGTCGACCCGGAGGCGGCGCGCGGGGCGGTCGCGGCGGCACTCCCGTACTACTGCGTGCCGTCCGCCGTGCTGCCGCTCGCCGCCCTGCCCGAGACCGACCGGGGAAAGATCGACAAGGAGGCGCTGCTGCGGCTCGCCACGGGGGACGCCGGCCGGGGCGCGCGCGTGGGGGCGGTGGGGGCGTGACCTTCTCCGTCGACGAGCAGAGCGTTCCTCGTGACTCACGGGTGTCCCGGGGGCTTTCGTCGTCCCGGAATGGCTCTTCGGACTCTTCGGACTCTTCGGACTCTTCGGCGTCGCCGCCCGTCGACGTCGACACCATCACCCTTCCCCCACTCACCTCCTGGCCCAGGCGCCTCTTCAAGCACCCCCGCCTGATGCACTACAACCGTCTCGCCGCCCTCGTTCTCCTCGCCAACCTCGGCTTCCTCGCGGCCGGTCCGTACAGCCCCCGTACCCTCGGCCACGCCGCCCTCGCCAACCTCGCGCTCGCCGTCGTCGTACGCCAGCAGTACGTCATCAACCTGCTGTTCCGGCTGGCCACCCGGCCGTCCACGCGGCGGCCGCTCAAGCTCCGCTGGACGCTCGCGAAGGTGTACCACTTCGGAGGAGTACACGTGGGCGGGGCGGTGGCGGGGGCGCTCTGGTTCCTCGGCCAGACCGTCGTGCTGACCGGGGCCGGGGAGCCGGTCACGGCAAGCGGTGCGGGCATCGCGCTGCTCGTCGTCGCGTACGTGCTGATCGCCCTGCTCGCCTGTGTCATCGCCACCGCCCTGCCGCCCTTCCGCGCCCGCTTCCACGACCGCTTCGAGAAGATCCACCGCTACGGGGGCTGGGCGGCGCTCGCGCTCTTCTGGGCGCATACGGTGCTCTCCGCGCTGCCTCCGCTCTCCGCCGGCGGACCGGTCGCCGCGGAACCCGGCCTCTGGGTGCTCGCCCTCGTCACCTTCTCCGTCGCGCTGCCCTGGCTGCGCCTGCGCAAGGTCGACGTACGGATCGAACGGCCCTCGTCCCATGTCGCGCTGGCCCACTTCGACCACGGCGTGACACCGTTCGCCGGCTCGTCCACCGCGATCAGCCGCAGTCCGCTCAAGGAGTGGCACTCCTTCGCCAATGTGCCCGCCCCCGGCCGCTCCGGCTTCCGGCTCACCATCTCCCGCGCGGGGGACTGGACCGGCTCCTTCATCGACGACGCCCCGGCGCGGGTGTGGGTCAAGGGCATCACCACGGCGGGCGTCGCCAACATCGAGACCCTGTTCAGCAAGGTGGTGTACGTGGCCACCGGCAGCGGCATCGGCCCCTGTCTGCCCCATCTCCTCGCCGCCGAGGTGCCCGCACGGCTGGTGTGGGCGACCCGCGACCCCCGCGCGACCTACGGGGACGGGCTCGTCGACGAGATCCTCGCCGTCCAGCCGGACGCGCTCGTCTGGGACACGTCGCGCCACGGCAAACCCGACATGGTGCGGCTCGCGTACGCCGCCTACCGCGACTTCGGGGCCGAGGCCGTCATCTGCATCTCCAACAAGAAGCTCACCTGGCAGGTCGTGCACGGTCTCGAACGCCGGGGCATCCCCGCGTACGGCGCGATCTGGGACTCGTGACATCCCGCCGGACCCCCTGACCGGAGGCATTTCGTGGAGCAGAACATCAAGACCGAACGGCACGGCCCGGACGGCCGGATCGTGACCGTACGGCTCCACCGGCCCCATGTGCTCAACGCCCTCAGCGGCGCGCTCATGAGGGAACTCATCGGCACGCTGGCGGCATTGGACCGCGATCCGGGGGTCGGCTGCTTCGTCGTCACCGGATCGGAGAGGGTCTTCGCGGCCGGCGCCGACATCCGGGAGATGTCGGGGAAGACGGCCGTCGAGATGGCGGACGAGGACTACTTCGCGGAGTGGGAGGAGTTCGCGGCCTTCCGTACGCCGAAGATCGCCGCCGTCAACGGATACGCGCTCGGCGGTGGCTGTGAGCTGGCGATGATGTGCGACATCGTGATCGCGGGGGAGTCCGCCGTCTTCGGGCAGCCGGAGATCAAGCTCGGCGTGATCCCCGGCATCGGCGGCACCCAGCGACTCACCCGGCTGGTGGGCCGGGCCAAGGCCATGGATCTGGTCCTCACCGGACGCACGATGGACGCGGCCGAGGCCGAGCGGTCCGGTCTGGTGTCCCGGGTGGTGCCGGACGACCGCGTGCTGGAGGAGGCGACGCGGGCCGCCACCGCCGTCGCCTCGGGCGCCCGGCAGGCGGTGACGGCGGCCCGGGAGGCGGTCGACCGGGCGCTGGAGACCGGCCTGCGTGACGGGGTCCTCTTCGAACGGCGGCTGTTCCACGCGCTGTTCGCGACCGAGGACCAGAGCGAGGGCATGCGCGCGTTCCTGGAGAAGCGCGCGCCCCGCTTCACCGGCCGCTGAGCGCAGGGGCGGCGGCCCGGTCCGCGACCGCCCCGACCCGCTCGACGCCGCCTTCCCTACGGCCGGGTCTGGATCAGCGCGTGGGTGCCGCTGGTCCGCCAGGAGGGGCCGTGCGCCGCGGCCGAGTCCAGCCGCGCCAGTGTCCCGTCGCTCAGCCCGACGACCACATCGGACTTCAGCGTGCGCAGCGCGGTGACCGGTCCCGGGAAGTACGCGGTGCGCCCGGCGAACGGCAGGGTGGCGGGCCAGGCCCGGTCGCCCACCAGGCGGCGGTAGTTGAGGTCGCCCTTCACCAGCGTCACCGCGGCCTCGGCGAGTTCGCTCCGCAGGTCGCCGGGCATCGCCTCGAACGGCAGCGGCGCGCGGAAGAAGTCGTGCGCCCGTACGTCGAGCCGCCCCGACGCCATCGCCGACCACAGCCGCTTGCCGATCTCGGCCGCGTACCCGGGCGCCTCGCCCAGCCGGCGCAGCGCGTCGACGACATCCGCGAGGGTCGCGTCGGACACGTAGTACGGGCAGGGCTTGACGTGCAGTACGGCGCGGCCGGCCCGGCCGGTACGGAGCAGATGGTCGAGGAGGACGAGATCGGGGATGAGTTCGCGGCCGGAGTTGTCCGCGATCAGGTGGACGGGGCGGGCGGCGGAGTCCGGCGTGCCACCGGCCGCCAGCAGGGACCACAGCCGGGCGCTCTCGTCCGCCACGAGCGGCGAGTCCGGGTCGGCCGGGCCTCCGGGCGCGGCGGCGGGGGCCGGTGCGGGCGACATACGGAACCCCAGATCGGCCCGGTTGCCCCAGAGCGACGCGAGCAGGAGCGCGTACGCCTGGTCGTCGCCGTGCCGCCCGGGTCCCTCCGGCACCGTGGCGAGCCCGTCCAGGGCGAGGAGCTCGTCGTCCACCGCGGCGGTGCGCAGCTCGGCGCGCTTGAACGGGGCGAAGGGATCGACGCCCCGCCAGGGACCGGCGGCGAAGTAGCCGACGGCCCCCAGCAGCCTGCGGTAGAAGTAGCTCTCGCTCCACAGGAACGGCGCGTCGAACCACGACCGGCCCACATGATCGTCGTACCCCCAGCTCCGCCACGTGCCGAGGTCGTGGTCGTCCTGGGCGCCGAGCGGCTCCATGACCCCGTCCGTGATCTCCCCGAGGAGCGCGTCGAGGGCCCGGTGCTGCGCGGGGCCGTAGGGGAACGCGTCGCGGACCTGCTGGATGAGGGCCGGATGGCGGGTGGCCAGGACGCTCCGGGCGAACGAGCCGGGCTCGTTGCCCAGGATCACGGGCGCGTCGTCGTCTGCTGCGGGCACTGCGGGCTCTCCGGGCGGCGTCGCCGTCATGTACTTCTTCACTCCATTGAGGGCGTTGAGGACGTTGAGCACCCATGGTGCCCGTCTGGTGCCCGCCGTGCCCCCCTCAGGACGACGCGACGCCGGGGTGTCCCGACCGTTCGTCCGTTACGTCACGTCACGTCACGCCGCGTCACGGCTTCGGCGGCACGGGCGGGTACGGTATGCCGGCCAGAAGCGGCAGCAGCTTCTCCTCCTCGTAGTCGAGGTGTGCCGTCAACTCCACTGTCATCCGGTCCAGTTCGGTACGGAACCGGTCGGGGTCCGCCGTACCGACGTCCGCCAGCAGCGCGCTCAGCCCGCCCTGGACGCGGGCGACCGTACGGTGTTCGTCGGCGAGGCGGGCGAAGACGTCCGACAGGTGCGGGTACTGGCCCGCGAGCGCCGGGAACAGATGGGCGTCCTCGCTGGTGTGGTGGAACGTCAGTGACTCGCAGAACGCCAGGCAGTGCTGGCGCAGTTGGAGCCCCAGTCCGGGCGCGGGCGGCGCCCCCGGCCCCTGGTGCGCCGCCCGCGCGGCGAAGTGGGCGTCGGCCTCGCGGCGTACGTGGCCCAGCTGGGAGCGGAGCCAGGTGTGGATCTCCACCAGTTTCTCCGCGAGATCGGCAGGGCCCCGCGCCGCGGACTCCGCACCCGCCTCCGCTCCCGCCGCTCCCGTGTCGGGCTCGGAGCGCTCCAGCACCACGACCGGCAGGATCCTGTCGGTGCCGGCCTGGTAGTCGGCGTACCCGGGCGCCGCGCGCACCACGCGCTCGAAGAGCAGGTCGCGCCGCTTGCCCTCGGCGGGGACGGCGATCGCCCCGTACGTCTGCGTACCGATCTCCACCCGCACCATCGGGTGGGCGAGCAGATTGTGGTACCAGGCGGGGTGGCGGTGGCTGCCGCCGGCCGAGCCGACGACGAGCAGGAGGTCACCGTCGCGCACATAGCCGAGCGGCGTGGTGTGCTCCGCTCCCGACCGCGCGCCGGTGGTGGTCAGCAGGAGCAGGTCACCGCCCTCGAAAGGGCCACCGACCTTTCCCTGGTTGGCTCGGAATTCGTCGATGACGGACTGGTTGAAGGACAGGGGCATGCGGCTGTGACTCTCCAGGAAAAGAGAAAAGGGAAGGGTAAAGGGAAGGGTGAGGCCACGCGCGGCTCTTGCCCGGTGAATCCGAGCGCCGCCGCGGCAGCCGGTGACGGCACGGAATGACCGCGGGAAGCAGTCCGGAGGACAAGCGAGAACAAGCGAGGACAAGGGCGACGCGTGAACGCGGGTGTGCCGACTACGGCAGTCGTGCCGGGCGCGGCAGTCGCGTCAGGTAAGCCGGTGCGTCGAAGGCGTCAGACGCGGGGTGCGGAGTATGAACTCATGGCATCGTCCCTCGGTAAAGGTGTCCGCTCGAACGCCGACCTGCCCACAGCTCTCCGGTCGGTGTCACGCTACACGCCGACCATTAGAGTCACCCCGCCGTTCTCTGTCAATCCTGTCCCGTCCGGAAGCCCTCACCCCTCTCGTACGGAGAGACGATTTCCGGCCGGTGTCCCGTAACCTCAACTGGCGCCTGCAATAGCCCACGTGGGTGACACGGGCTCACGGTAATTCTCCGCGGGCCACTACTGTCCCCAGACATGACCTCTACCAATACCGCGGCGAGCAATGCGCAGTACGCCTCCCTCCTGGGCACCCTCTCGGTGATTGCCTGGACGAGCGACCCCGCCGCCGGAGAGCGCAACGCGCCTTTCCTGCTGGCCTATTCACTCGGGGACGGGCGCGACGGCCCCGAGGCCGGCGGGGAGGCGATGCGCAGGGTCCTCGTGGACATCGGGCTGCAGCCCGGCGGCGATCTGGTCGATGTCGCGCAGTCGCCCAGCGTTCCGGTCAAGCTGATCGTCGAGGCGGGCCGGGCCGTGCTGACGATGCCGTATCTGAACGCGCAGTGCACCGTCCCGCCGGAGTGGGAGCAGGACGCGCGCGACATCGGGCAGGTCTACTTCCTGGTCGCCACGCGGCCGTGGGCCGAGGGCGTCCCCGGAAGGCCGGTCGGCGAGGACCAGTTGCGCGCCTTCGCGGGCGACACAGAGATGCTCACGAGCGCCGCCCACTGCCTGCTGCCGGTACGCGGCCTGCGCGGCTGAGCGGCCGGGCAGCGACATGACAGCGGCACCGACCGAGTACAGGACCGCCCGGGACGCGGCGGACGGCGGCGACCGGGACGCGCCCGGCGGATGGGGGGCGAGCCGGGCGTTCGCCCTGCTGCTGGTCGTCACGGGCGCGGCGGGGCTGCTGGCCGCGTGGGTGATCACGATCGACAAGTTCGCGTTGCTGGAGGACCCCGATTTCACTCCGGGGTGCAGCCTGAACCCGGTGGTGTCCTGCGGCAACATCATGAAGAGCGACCAGGCGTCGGTCTTCGGCTTCCCCAACCCGATGCTGGGTCTCGCGGCCTACGCGGGCGTCGTCTGCATCGGTACGGGGCTGCTGGCGGGGGCCCGCTACCGCGGCTGGTTCTGGTTGGGACTGAACGCGGGGACGCTCTTCGGTGTCGGGTTCTGCACCTGGCTCCAGTACCAGTCGCTGTACGAGATCAACGCGCTCTGCCTGTGGTGCTCACTGGCCTGGGTCGCGACGATCCTGATGTTCTGGTACGTCACGGCCCACACCGTCCGGCACCGGATCCTGCCCGCGCCGGCCGCGCTGCGCGACTTCCTGGCCGAGTTCGCCTGGGTGCCGCCCGTGCTGCACATCGGGGTCATCGGGATGCTGATCCTGGCCCGCTGGTGGGACTTCTGGACGAGCTGACCCGTAGCGCGCCACCGTACGGACCGGCGTGGCGCCGATCGGCCCCGCCCGCCCCTCAAGGCAGTAGCCATGAGGGGCGGTGGCGGGACGGCGACTCCTACTTGCCGAGCGGGAGGCCGCCGAGCAGGTTGCTCTTCTGCTGGGGCTTGTTCAGGCTGTCGGTGGCGCCCTTGACCGCGTTGAGCACGGAGCCCTCGTTCTCGGTGTCCAGCGCGTTGGTGTGCAGCGGCTTGGCGTCGCGCAGACCCTCGCTGGCCACGGTGTCCAGCGCTCCGTTGAGGCTGAACGAGGGGGACTGCGTCCCGGCGGCGAACGCCGGGGCGGCGGCACCCAGCGCCACCATCGAACCGGCGACGACGGCGGCGACCTTCATGGGCTTCATGTGCATCCTTTTCCGCTGGGTGTCGTGACGATCGGGTGTCCCGACACGTGATTTCGGTGCGCCCAGCCGCGAGTCGACTCTGCAGTGACTCAACTCGCCGCACGCACAGGCCCTTTGGGGATTTCCTCCCGGGGCCTCGTCTTCTCTAACGATTCCCCGCCGCCCCGGAAACCCCGTGCGGAAGTAAAACTGGGCGGGGCACCCGAATCACCCGGATGAAGGACGCGGAAAAGCCGCTCTGCCCCGAGGGGAAGAGCGGCTCCGCCGGTGAACGGCGTCAGTGGTTGACGCAGAGGTTGCCGAAGGCCGGGTTGAGCAGACCGATGATGTCGACGGTGTTGCCGCAGATGTTGATCGGCACGTGGAGCGGGACCTGGATGATGTTGCCGGACAGGACGCCCGGGGAGCCGATGGCCTCGGCCGCCGCGCCACTGTCGGCAAAGGCGGAGCCGGAAGCGCCGGCGACAGCGGCGGCGGCCGCGGTGGAGAGAACAACAGCCTTGGCGATACGCGACATGGGGAAGGGCTCCTCGGTCGTATGGGGATGACATTGAGCACCGGGCGCGATTGCCCGGACTTCTGGATCAACGTCGAGGCCATCCGGAGGTTGCGGGCCCGAAGGAGTGAAGTTGGGCCGGCCGGGGGACACCGACGGACGTCGATTGAAGTCCTTTTCCCCAGTCGGTTGTACGTTCTGCGCGTTTCAGCGCGTCTGGCGTGATTTTCAGCCCGCGCTCTGTAATGGTCCCGTCTTGTTTCAACCTCATGTTTCAACCTCACGTTTCATCCTCTTGTTTCGATGTGTTTCGACCTTCGAGGTGGAGAGCCAGTATGCGGAATTCTGCGGTTCTTGCTGTGGGGCGCGGCCTCTTGTGCGGTCTGGCTACTCTCGCCCTGTCCGCGATGGCGTTCCCGGCGGCTCCGGTGACGGGCGCGAAGACCGGTGCGAAGGCCGGCGCGAAGTCCGGTGCACGGGCCGGGGCGCGCGAAGAGCCTCGTATCCCTTTCGCGCGGCGCTATCAGGCGGTGCAGCACGGCGGGATCGTACGGGCCGCCAATTCGGCCGTCAGCTGCCGGGCCGAGGGCGGTGCGGCGGATTCCTGCGAGGCCGCGCGGGCCGGCGGGAACGCCGCCAACAGCGAATTCGACATGTTCTACTCCGACATCGACGGCGACCCGAACACCTACAACTCCACCCGGGCCGAACTGCCCCTGCCGGACGGCGCGCGGGTCAGCTACGCGCGGCTGTACTGGGGCGGGAACCTGCGGGCCGGTGAGCAGAAGCCGGCCGCCGACAACGGACGGGTGCTCTTCGCCGAACCCGGCGGCGTGTACCGGGAGGTCCTCGCGGACACGGTGATCGGCCACCGTACGGACGAGGTCGCCGACGCGTACCAGGCGTCGGCCGATGTCACCCCGCTCGTCCGGGACAGCGGCCCCGGGCTGTACACCGTGGCGCAGGTCAATGTGGCGATGGGGCGCTCCGCGGTCGGAGCCTGGGGCGGCTGGACCCTGGTCGTCGCGTACGAGAAGGACGACGCGCCACGGCGCCATCTCGCGCTCTGGGACGGGTTCGAGGCGCTCGGCACGGACCACAGGAGCGCGGGGGTCGACATCGGTCCGTTGCACATGCCGGTAGGGGCCTCCGGGCGGCTGGGCGTCGTCGTGTACGACGGGGACCGGGGGTTGACGGGGGACACGCTCACGGTGGAGACCGGGCCGGGCGAGAGCGTGGCGCTCCACAACGAGGCAAATCCTTCTGATGATGTGATGAACTCCGGTATTACGGATCCTGGATTCGGAGGAGGCGAGCGGCAGCCTTCTTATGCGAACACCCTTGGCTATGACTCGGACGTCTTCGACCTGAGTGACGCACTGGTCTCCGGAAGTGAACAGCTTGGCGTTCGATTCGGCACCGAGCGTGACTCGCTCTGGCTCGGGGCGCTCTTCGTAGAGGCCGACGCACGGAACTGAAACCTGGTGATCCGTGCGGTTCGCCGGCCGCGGCGCCTTCCACACCGGTCCAGCTCGAAAGACCGAACTCCCCATCCTTTGCCCGCCTTTCCCGCATCGCAGCCTTCCTGCATTCCCCGTATTCCTGTACTCCCGTATCCCCGTATCCCCGAGTGGAAAGAGTCGCGCGTGCAGCCACAACGGTGCCGGCCCGGGACCGGCTTCACCGCACTCCACCTCGTCCAGCCCGTCGACGGCGGCGTGGCCCAGGTGGTTCTCGACCTCGTCGCGGCACAGGTGGCCGCCGGGTTCCGGGTCGCCGTCGGCTGTCCCAGGACCGGACCGCTCGCCGGCGCGGCGGCTCGGCGGGGAGCCGAGATCCACGCCTGGCAGGCCGGCCGCGAGCCGGGCCCCGGACTGCTCCGTGAGGTACGGGAGGCCACCCGTCTGGTCGGCCGGGTGCGCCCCGATCTGATCCACGCGCACAGCGCCAAGGCCGGACTCGTCGGCCGGCTGGCCGTCAGGGGCCGTGTTCCGACCGTCTTCCAGCCGCACGCCTGGTCGTTCGAAGCGGTCGGCGGGGTGACCGGACGGCTGGCCAGGCGCTGGGAACGGTGGGCGGTCCGGTGGACCGACCGGGTCGTCTGCGTCAGCGACGCGGAGCGGCGCACCGGCGAGCGCGCGGGCATCGACGCCCACTGGACCGTCGTACGCAACGGCGTGGACATCGGACGGTTCACCCCCGGGGACCCCGGCACGGCGGGGGGCGCCGGCACCGCCGCCGGTGGCGCGGGAACCGTCACCGGAACCGGCGCCGCGCGGGCCGCGCTGCCGCTGCTCGCCGGAGTGCCGGCCGGCGCCCCCGTCGTCGTGTGCGTCGGCCGGCTCTGCCGCCAGAAGGGCCAGGACATCCTGCTCCGGGCCTGGGAAACGGTCGTACGCAGGCTTCCGCAGGCCAGGCTGGTGCTCGTCGGCGACGGCCCGGACGCCGCCGCGCTGCGCGCCGCCGCCCCGCCGTCCGTGCTCTTCGCGGGCGCCGTACCGGACACCGCGCCCTGGTACCGGGCGGCGGACCTGGTGGTGCTGCCGTCGCGCTGGGAGGGGATGGCGGTGGCGCCGCTGGAGGCCATGGCGAGCGGCCGGACCGTTGTCCTCAGCGATGTGGACGGCGCGCGCGAGAGCCTGCCGCCCGGGCGCGAGCGGTTCTGTCTCACCCCGCCCGAGAACCCGCCCGCGCTGGCGGCGGCCGTCAGCACTCTGCTTCACGACCGGCCGCTGCGCGAAGCCATCGGCCGCCAGGGCCAACAGCACGTACTCAGCACCTACGACGTGCGGCAGACCGCGCAGGCCATCGCGGACGTGTACCGCGAAATCGCCGCCGTGCCGCGCCCCGAGCGCAGGGAGCCGATTCCCCAGTGACCACGGAAAGCACCAGTGTTCCGCAGCCGTCCGGCCGGACATCCCTCACCAAGCCGTCCCTCACCAAGCCGTCCCTCGGCCGGCAGTCTCTCGGCGAGCAGTCCCTCGGCGGGCGTGTCCCCCTCGCCCCGCCCCGCGACAGCACCGACCGCGTTACGCTGCCGGCCCGCCGCGCCCCGGCCCACGGCGCGCTCCGCTTCGGTCTGCCGCTCGTCGCGGTGGACGCGTTCGCGACGCTGCTCTCCACCGCCGTACTCAGCGACGAGCAGCGTGACACGCTCCTCGTCGTCCAGCTGCTCGCGTGCGTGACCGCGCTGAACGCGGTCGCCGGGCTCTACCGGCCCGGAACCGTCCTCTCCGGCCTCGACCAGCTGCCCGCGCTGGCCGCCAGGACCGCGGTCGCCTGGTGCGCCGCCGCGGCCGTACTCGCCGCCCTCTTCCCCGTGCACGCCCTGAGTCTGGCCGCGCTGGCCGGCGGTGGCGCCGTACAGCTCGCCGTGTGCTGCGCCGGTCGCTCGCTGCTGCACACGCGTCGTCGCTCGCGCGCCCGTGGCCGGCTGCGGTCCGCCCTCGTCGTCGGTACGGGGACGGCCGCGCGCCGACTGGTCGCGCTGCTCACCCAGCATCCGGAGTACGGACTGCGCCCCGTCGGGATCGCGGACCCCGCGCCCCTCCCCCGCGGGGGCGGTGACCACGAGACCGGCCAGGACGGGTATCCCCACGGTGGCGGTACGGAGTCCCCCGCGCTCCCCATCCTGCCCGTGCTGATCACCGTCGAGGAGATCCACCGCGCCGTCATCCAGAACGGCGTCCAGGAAGCCCTGTTCATCGACTCCGGAGCCGGCCCCGGCGGCCATGGCGGACCCGGCGGCACCGGCGGCCATGGCAGCTCCGACGGCCCCGCCGAGTGGGCCGGCCGCGCCGGGCTCGTCACGCTCTTCCACGAGTACGGGTGCGCCACCTCCTTCGTCGGCCCCGGCCCCTGGGGCGCCGCCGCCCCGCCCGCCGCCATGGAGCGCCACCTCTGGGGCTTCAGCCGCCACCGGACCGAGCCGCCCGCCCCGCGCCGCGCCGGCGCCGTGGCCAAACGGCTGCTGGACGTGGTGATCGCGGCCCCGGCCCTGCTGGCGCTCTCCCCGGTGCTGGCGGTCTGCGCCCTCGCCGTACGGTGCTGCGACGGCCGCGGTGTGCTGTTCCGGCAGGAGCGCGTCGGCCAGCACGGCCGCCCCTTCACCCTGCTGAAGTTCCGTACCCTGCGCCCCTCCGACGACCACGAGTCGGCGACCCGCTGGAACATCGCGGGCGACCTGCGCATGAGCCCCGTCGGCAGCTTCCTGCGCCGCACGTCGATGGACGAGCTGCCGCAGCTCTGGAACGTGCTGCGCGGTGACATGAGCCTGGTCGGCCCGCGGCCCGAACGCCCCTTCTTCGTCACCAACTTCAGCAAGACCCTCCCCGGCTACGCGGCCCGTCACCGGATGCCCGTCGGCATCACCGGGCTGGCGCAGGTCCACGGGCTGCGCGGGGACACCTCCATCGAGGAGCGGTCCCGCTTCGACAACCACTACATCGACCACTGGTCGCTCTGGCAGGACATCTGCATCCTGGTGCGGACCGCGCTCTCCCTCGTCCGCCCGGCGGGCAGCTGATGACCACCTGCGTCGTCGGCACTGCGGGCACTGCGGGCACTGCGGACACCGCGGACACCGCGGACACCGCTGAGACCGCCGACACCGCCGGGTCCGCGTGGTCCGCCGGGTCCGGCGGTGTCGGCGGTCTCCGCGCGGCCCCGGTACGGTCCCGCGCCGACGCGTGGTCCGCCGCGCTGCGCCGGGCGGCGCCGCTGCTGCCCGCCGTGGCCGTCGTCGCGCTGCTCGCCGTGCCCACGCCGCCGGCCGGCGACGGCTCCGCCGGGTTCGGGAGCGCGGCCGACGCCGCCTCCGCCGTACTCGTCCTGCACTGTCTCGTCCGCGTACTGCGCGCGCGGGCCCGCCCGTTGACCCGTACCGCCGCACTCGTCCTCGGGCTCCCGGTGCTCGGCGTGACCGTCGCCTCGCTCACCGCCGACGACCCCGCCGCCACCCTGCCGGGAGTGGCGCGCTACCTCCAGATCTTCGTGCTCGTACCGGGGGCGCTGCTGCTCCTCGTCCGTGACCGCCGTGACTTCCGGCTGGTCGCCGGGTCGGTGGTGGTGCTCGCGCTGGCGCAGGGGGCGGTCGGCGTCGCGCAGTACCTGACCGGCACCGGCGCCTCCTACCAGGGCGAGGACATCCGCGCCGTCGGCACCTTCGGACCCACCGACATCATGGGGATGGCCACGGTCGTCGCGTACGGGCTGGTCATCGCCGTCGGTTACGCCCTGGGCGGCTCCGCGCGGGCGCCGCGCGGTCAGCGGGCCCTCGCACTCGGCTGCGCCGCGCTGCTCTCCGTACCGCTGCTGCTCTCCTTCAGCCGCGGCGCCTGGATCGCCACCGCCGTGGCGCTCGCGCTGCAACTCGCGCTCTCGGGGATCCGCAGGGCCGTCGTCGTGGGCCTGGCCGCCGGGGCGCTCGGGGTGGTCCTGGTCGGCGGGCTCGGCATCGGCTCGCAGCTGATCAGCGAACGGGCCGGCTCGATCGCCCAAGTCGCCGACGCACCCGACCAGTCGGTCACCGACCGGTACACGATGTGGGCGGCGGCCACCGGCATGTGGCGCGAGCGGCCCGTCACCGGCGTGGGGCTGAAGGGCTTCCCCGCCTACCGCGACAACCACGCCTCCCTCGCGCTCTCCGCGGGCAGCGACACCTCGGGCGCGGGGATGGGGTTCCAGCGCCAGCCGCTGCTGTCGCCGCACAACATGTATCTGCTCGTCCTGAGCGAACAGGGGCTGTTCGGCGTCGTCGCCTTCGCGGGCAGCTGGGCGGGGCTCCTGGTGTGCGCGGTACGCACGGTGCCGGCGGCGCGCCGCTCCGGTACGGGCGCGGAGTGCGGGCTCGTCGTCACGGGGCTGCTGGTCTGGCAGTTGGCGGACTTCTGTTACGCGGACATCGGCGGCCCGTCGACGGTCCTGACGGCGGTGATGCTCGGCCTGGCGGCGTGGTGGGCACTGGGCTCCGCGCCCGGCCTTCCCGCGGTGCCGGCCGGGCGGCACCCGAACGGTGAGGCCGGTCCGGCGTGAACGATATGAGGCCCCCTTTCCCGGCGGTCCCGCCGCCCTCCACACCACCGCCCCCGGGCACGACCGCGCCGGCGGCGGCCCTCACCGGTCCTGGTGCCGCCACGCCGGGCGCCGCCGCCGTGGCCGCCGCCGCTTCGGGAACGATCGCTCCGGGCGCGACCGCTTCGGCCGTCACCGCTTCGGCCGTCACCGCTCCGGCCGTCACCGCTCCGGCGGGTGCGGCTCCCGGCACGGCCGTCCTCGAACCGGCCGGCACGGCGCCGGAGTCCGAGAAGCACAGGAAGCCCGGCGAGCCCGGGGAGTTCAGGGAGCCCGGCGGGCGCGGGGAGTCCGGGGAGCCCGGCGGAAGTGGGGCGCTCTCCTCCGGGCGGTTCCTGGCGCGGGCCGCGTTCCTGACCGCCGCGCTCACCGCCGCGGGGTCGCTTCTCGGGCTGCTCCGCGACCAGACCATCGCCCACCTCTACGGCGCGGGCCCCGACACCGACGCCTTCCTCGTCGCCTGGACCGTGCCCGAGGTGGCCGCCACGCTCCTCATCGAGGACGCCATGGCGCTGATCCTCGTACCGGCGTTCAGCCTGGCGCTCGCCCGCCGGGCCGCCCGGTCGCCGCAGGACCGGGCGCGCGACCTGGCACAGGACCTGGACCTCGACCCCGTACGGCAGCTCACCCGTGCCACGCTGCCCCGGCTCTTCCTCGCCCTCAGCGCGTGCGCGGCGCTGCTGATCGCCCTCGCGCCGTGGGCGGTCGCCGTCCTCGCGCCCGGTCTCCCCGAACCCGGGCTGGCCGTCGACTGCACCCGGCTGACCGCCACGTCGGTCTTCACCTACGGCGTCGCGGGCTACTGCAGCGCGGCGCTGCGTGCGCACGGCTCCTTCGTGGCGCCGGCCGCGATCTACGTCGCCTCCAACGTCGGCATCATCTCCACGATGCTGCTGGCCGGCGCGGAGGCGGGGGTACGCGCGGCCGGGGCCGGGGTCGCCGTCGGCGGCGTGATGATGGTCCTGATCCAGCTCCCCACCCTGTGGAACAGGCTGACGGAGCGCCGGCCCGTGAGCGGTCCCGAGCCCGCGCCTGTTTCCGCCACGCCCGCACCCGTACCCGCGCCCGCACCTGTACCCGCACCCGAGACGGAGACGGCAGCGGCCTCCGTCTCCGCCCCCGTCACAGAGGCCACCCCTGTCACGGCGGAGACCGCCCCCGGCCCCACGCCCGCCCCCATCCCCCCGCCCACCCCCGCCGTGACCCCGCTCGCCTCGCCCGTCGCCCTCGGACTGCTCGTCCCCGTCGTCGCGTTCGCGCTCAGCCGCCAGTCGCAGGTCCTCGTCGAGCGGTTCCTCGCCGCGCCGCTGCCCGCCGGGGCCATCTCGCACCTCAACTACGCGCAGAAGGTCGCGCAGATCCCGATGACCCTCTCCCTGATGCTCTGCACCGTCACCTTCCCGGTGGTCGCCCGTGCCATGGCGGCGGGGGAGACCGACCGGGCCAGGCGCCGCGTCGAACGGGATCTCGCCCTCGCCGCGATCATCGTGCTGACCGGGGCCGCCACCGTCATCTCCTGTGCCCCACAGATCATCGAAGTCCTCTTCCAGCGCGGCGAGTTCCACCCCGCCGACACCGCCGCCACCGCCGCCGTGATGCGGGTGTACGCGCTGGGCCTGCTCGGCCACACCCTGGTCGGGGCGCTCGTACGCTGTTACTTCTCCGCCGCGCGCCCTCTCTGGTTCCCCGCGCTCGCCATGACCGCCGGGCTCGCGCTGACGGGCGGCGCGGGCGCCCTGCTGGTCGGCGTCTGGGGGGTGCGCGGCATCGCCGCCGCCAACGCCCTCGGCATCACCCTCACCGCCGTACTCATGCTGGGCGCGCTCCACCGCCACAGCGTGCCGGTCAGGACCCGCCACATGACCGGCGGGCTGGTCAAGCTCGGCGCCGCCGCCGCCGCGGCCACCGGCTCCGGGTGGCTCTGCGCCGCGCTCCTGCCCTCCCCGGTCCTCGCGATTCTCTCCGCCGGCCTCGTGGTGACCGCGGTGTTCCTCGTCATCGCGTACGCCCTGAAGGCCCCCGAGACCGACTCCATCCTCCGCTCCCTCGCCCGCCCCTTCTCACGAAAGCTCGCCGATGCCCGCTGACACGACGCCCGGCGGTCCCCTGTGGGCCGTCATGTACCACTCGGTCGCCGACCCCACCGACGACCCCTACCAGGTGACCGTCTCCCCCGACCGGCTCGAACGCCAGCTCCGCTGGCTGCGCCGGCGCGGACTGACCGGCGTCTCCATGGCCGAACTGCTGCGCGCCCGCGCCGAGGGGCGGGGCGCCGGTCTCGTCGGGCTCACCTTCGACGACGGGTACGCCGACTTCGTGACGACGGCCGTCCCGCTGCTCCGGCGGTACGGCTGCACCGCGACCGTCTTCGTCCTGCCGGGACGCCCCGGCGGCAGCAACGAGTGGGACCGCCTCGGCCCCCGTAAACCCCTGCTCACCGAGGACGGCGTCCGCGAGGCCGCCGCGGCCGGGATGGAGATCGGCTCCCACGGCCTGCTCCACGTCGACCTCGTCACGGCCGACGACGCCACGCTCGCCGCCGAGACCGGCCGCAGCCGGGAACTGCTGCGCGCCCTCACCGGCACCGAGGTGGGCGGCTTCTGCTACCCGTACGGCA
Organism: Streptomyces sp. NPDC088124; assembly: GCF_040685895.1. Taxonomy (NCBI): domain Bacteria; kingdom Bacillati; phylum Actinomycetota; class Actinomycetes; order Kitasatosporales; family Streptomycetaceae; genus Streptomyces; species Streptomyces sp. NPDC088124. The sequence goes on from NZ_JBFBJB010000029.1 coordinate 90,645, forward strand.
CGGTCGACGCCCGGGTCGTCGCGGCGGTGCGCGCCGCCGGGTACGCGTACGGCTGCGCCATCGACCCGGGGCCGCTGACCGGGCTGCTCGCGCTGCCCCGTATCCACGTGGGGGAGCGGGACACCGGCCTCAAGCTGACGCTGAAGCGGCGGCTGCACCGCTGGCGGCGTGAACCCGTCCCGGCCGCAGCCTTCGCGGAGTACGCCCGCTCCGCCGCGTACCGCGCGTCCGTCGCCGGAACGACGGCACCCGCGGCGGTCGGGGCATCCGGGGCAACGGCGGCACCGACGGCACCGACGGTCACCCCGTGAAGGGCCTGAAGGTCCTGCATGTCATCACCGGCCTCGGCATCGGCGGCGCCGAGCAGCAACTACGTCTGATGCTCCGCCAGTTGCCCACCCACAACGAGGTCGTCACCCTCACGGAACCGGGCCCGGTCGCCGACGGCATCGTCGCCGATGGGGTACGCGTCGCCCACCTCGGCATGACCGGGAACCGCGACCTCGCCGCTCTGCCCCGGCTGGCGCGCCTGGTCGGACGGGGCCGGTACGACATCGTCCACACCCATCTCTACCGCGCCTGCCTCTACGGCCGGATCGCGGCCCGCATGGCCGGGGTGCGGACGATCGTCGCCACCGAACACTCCCTGGGCGCCGTCCAGATCGAGGGCCGGCCGCTGACCACCGGCGCCCGCGCGCTCTACCTCACCGGGGAGCGGCTCGGCACCGCGACCGTCGCCGTCTCCACCACCGTCGCGCGCCGGCTGGAGCGCTGGGGGGTGCGCCGCGACCGTATCCACATCGTCCCCAACGGCATCGAGTCCGCGCGCTTCGCCTTCGACGAGAAGGCGCGCCGCGCCGCGCGCGAGCGGCTCGGGCTGGCCGAGGACGCGTTCGTCGTGGGCGGCGTCGGACGGCTCGCCCCCGGCAAGCGGTACGACCGGCTCGTCCGGGCCGTCGCCGAACTGCCGGGCGCCCGGCTGCTGTTGGTCGGTGAGGGCCCGGAGCGTACCAACCTGCTGCGGCTCGCCGAGGAGCGCGGCCTGGCCGACCGGATCCTGCTGCCCGGCGCGTGTGAGGACCCACCGCCCGTCCCGCACCCCGCCGACCTGCCCTCGCTGCTCGCCGCCATGGACGTCTTCGTCTCCACCTCCCACGACGAGGCGTTCGGGCTCGCCGTGATCGAGGCGCTCGCCGCCGGGCTGCCGGTGCTCCACGTGACCTGCCCGGCGCTCCAGGACCTGCCGCCTGAGGCCGCGCCCGGCGCGCGCCGGATCAGCGGCTCCGTCCCCGGGCTCGCCGAGGAGCTGCGGCGGCTGCGGGACCCGCGCCCGCCCCGGCAGCCCGTGCCGTCCGCCGTACGCCACTACGACATCTCCCGCAGCGCCGGGCAGTTGATGGGCGTGTACGAGACCGCCCTCCACCGCCAGCTCCCCACCCGAGAGGCGAGTCGCCCATGACCCGACAAGCACCCCAGGCACCCCAGCAGGCATCCCAGGCACCCCAGCAGACACCCCAGGCACCCCAACCGGCGCCCCAGTCCACCCAGCAGACACCCCAGCAGCCGAGCCGCAGGCCGCCCCGGCGCGGCGCTCCCCCCGGCCCGCGCACGGAGTCCGCGCGGCGCCCGACGGCCCAGGCGCCACTGCTGCCGTTGACACAGCTGAGGCGGCTGTTCCGGCCGGCGGTGCCGGCGGCCCGCTGGATCGTGCCGGCCGCCGTACTGGCCGGGGCGGCGGCCGGTGGCGCGTACGGACTGCTCCTCACTCCCGAGTACGCGGCGACCAGCTATGTGGTCGTCGTACCGACGGAGAAGTCGGAGCCGACCGCCGCGCTCGGCTTCGCCACGGCGTACGGACGGGTCGCCTCGCAGGTCGCGGTGGTCGGCGACGCGGCGGTCTGGGCCGGGGTCTCCGCGCGGACCCTCAAGGAGAACGTCCAGACGGCGACCTCGCCCGACGCGCCGATGATCTCGGTGACGGCGACCTCGTCCGACGCGGCGACCGCCGTGAACATGGCGGACGGCGTGGCGCGCTCACTCGTCCTCAACGGCGGCCACCTGCAGGCCAGTACGCACGTCCGTGTCCTCCAGTTCTCCCGGGCCGTCCCGCCGACGAGCCCGGTCACGCCCTCCGCGCCACTGGCCGCGCTGGTCGGCGGCTGCGCGGGCGGGCTGCTCGGCGGACTCGGCCTGCTGGTCCGGCCGAAGCACCGCCCCGGGGCCCCCGCGCACGCCGCCGCCCCGGTCGTGTCCCCCCAGCCGCGGTCGGAAACGGTCTGATGGCCCCCGGATCCCGGACGCGGAGCGCCGCGCCTCCCCGCGTCCCCGTATCGGCGCTGCTCACCGCCGCCCGGTCCGGCGCGGTGTTCACCACGGAGGTGTGCCGCGACACCGGCCGGTTCGCCGAACTCGCCCCGGAATGGGGCACCCTGTACCGCCGCTGCCGTACGGCCACCCCTTTCCAGAGCCACGCGTGGCTGTACTCCTGGTGGCTGTCGTACGGCCAGGGCTGCGGGGCCGGCGGCGCCCGCGGTGGCCGGGCCGCCCGGCGTGTTCGCGGTGGCCGCGGCCGGCTGCGCGTCGTCGTCGTACGCCGGTCGGGGGAGCCCGTCGCGGCGGCCGCGCTCATGCTCACACACCGCCCCCTGCCCGTCCTCGTCCATCTCGGCGGTCCCATCTCCGACTTCTCCGACGTCCTCCTCGACGACGAGCACGCCGGCACCGCCGCGCCCGCGCTCGCCGGGGCGCTCGCGGAGGTGGCCCGTACGGCGGTGATCGACCTGCGCGAGGTACGGCCCGGGGCCGCCGCGGAGCGCGTCTACGACTGCTGGCACGGGCCGCGCCGGCGGCTGACCGACTCCGCCTGCCTGGAACTGCCCGCCGTCCCCATGGACGGACTGCTCGCCAGGCTGCCCGCCGCGCGCGCCCAGCGCGTCCGCGCCAAGCTGCGCAAGCTGGACGCGCTCGGCATCGAGGAGCGGATGGTCGAGGGCGCGGAGATCCCGGCCGCCGTGGAACGGCTGCTGGCGCTGCACCGCCTCCAGTGGCAGGGCCGCGGCGTCACCCCCGAACACCTCAGCGGACGCTTCGCGGAACACCTCACCCGGGCCGTGCGCGCCATGGCCGACTCCGGCGACGCGCGGGTCACCGAGTTCACGCTGGCGGGCGCGGTGGTGGCCGCCGACGTCACCCTGATGTCGGGTCAGCTCGCGGGCGGCTATCTGTACGGGGCCGACCCCGAACTGCGTGCCAGGAAGGCGGACGTCGCCACGATGCTGCTGCGCGGCGGCGCGGGATGGATCGGCGCGAGCGGCCGGTCCACCCTGAGCATGCTGCGCGGCAACGAACCGTACAAGCACCACTGGCGCCCGGAGACCGTCACCAACCAGCGGCTGCTGCTCGCGCGCTCCGCCCTCTCGCCGTCCCTGCACCTCCTGGTCGCGCGGGCGGTGGGACGCGGCCGGGCGGCCGATCTGGTGAAGCGGGCGCGGCCCCGGCCGCGGGCACGGAGAGGCGGCGACAAGGGATGACCTCGCCGCCGCTGTCCGTGCCGGGGCGCGACCTCAGACGCGCCGCCACCAGTCGAGACGGATGCAGATCCTGCCGCCCAGCAAGTTCTCCAGCCAGGCACCGAGGTTCAGCGGCCGGCAGCCCTGCGGGCGCTCCGGCGTCGGAGTCGTCGGAGGAGTGGGAGCCGGAGTGGGCGTCGGCGTCGGGGGAACGGGAGGCGTCGGGGTCGGCGTGGGCTGCGGCTCGCGTTCGGACAGCGTCGACCGGAACACCTTCGAGGACTCGGGATTCCGGTCGCACTGCCAGACACCGTGGGGGCAGTAATCCGTGACGGTGCTGTACAGCGGCTTGTACGTGTCGATCCATTCCAGCATGCGCCGCATGTACTCGGGGTTGTCCCCGTTGCGGAAGAGACCCCATTCCGGATAGGAGACGACCTTTCCATGCGCGGCGGCGAAGTCCACATGCTGCTGGAGACCGTATTCCTCGGTGACCTGCTCGTCGAAGGTGCGTCCCGGCGGCTGGTCGTACGAGTCCATGCCCATGATGTCCACGACGCCGTCGCCCGGGTAACACCGGGTCCAGGGAATGTCGTCCCGTCCCCTGTTCGGGGCGAAATCGAATCGGAATTTCTGTCCGGGCACCTCACGCATGGCGGTGACGATACGGTTCCAGTACGCCTTCCACGCCTCCGGATCAGGACCGCACCGATGCGTGTACGTGTTTCCGTTCATCTCCCAGCCGAGCACGATCACCGTGTCGGGGACGCCGAGCGCGACAAGCCGTCGCGCCAGCGTCCTGAAGTGCCCGTCGTACCGCCCGGCCGCGCCTCTGCGCAGCTCACGGCGGACCAGACGGTCGGGCACCCGCTCCTCGTTCCGCTCCAGCATGGGCACGTTGAGGACGAACAGCCGGTTCTCGCGGGCCTTGCGCCACTCGGCCCAGCTCTCCAGGAAGTCCGGAGCGCCCTCGATGTTGGGCCACGTGTCCCCGGGGAGATAGGTGTGCCCCACGCGCATTTCCCGGCCGCCGAGCCATTTCTCCATGGCGGCGATGCGCCGTACGCCGTCCCGGCCGTAGTCGAGATACGCGCCCAGGGCGGGTGAGGGTGCCGCAGGCGGCTTCTGTCTTTCCGTACCGTTTCCCGTGCCGCTTTCCGTGCCACTTTCCGTACGGCTTTCCGCTTGGCTTTCCGTGTGGCCTTCCGTGCCATCGGAATCCGCGGCGGCTCGCTGAACGGGCAGCGCGGCACCGGAGACAAGAAGGCCGGCCGAGATCACACCGAGACAGGTGGTCGTCAGCCTGCGACGTCGTCGAGGGGTCATGTCCGCTCCTTGCGATCGAACGTGCTTCCGTGGCCGCGGGCCGTGGTCACGATGATCACAAAAATATTTCTAATGGGCCGGTCGGGAGCCGGGCCTGGTGTTCCAGTAGTCCATTCGTGAATTTCATCCCTCGCATGGGGTATCGAAATGAAGGGCACCACCGTGCCGAGCTTTGACACCCGCGTTCCGGCCGTCCTCGTACGGCTCGACCGGAACCCGTTCCACCACGGCACGCTGGGCGCCGTACGCTCCCTCGGCCGCGCCGGGATCGAGGTGCACGCGGTGATCGAGGGCGCGCGCAGCCCCGTCGGACGATCCCGCTATCTGCGCCAGGCCCATCTACGGCCCGGACAGGCACCGGAACTGACGGCCTCTCGGCAACCGGCCGGGGGGCCCGGGCCCGAGCTGGCGGAGGTTCAGCGGCTGCTCCTCGCCATCTCCGACGGGCTCACGGCCCCGGCCGTCCTCATCGCGATGGACGACCTCAGCGCGATCGCCGTGGGCCGGCTCCAGCCGGAGCTGGCGGGCCGTTACCTGCTGCCTGAACAGCCGTCAGGGCTGCCCGAGCGCGTCGCGGACAAGGCCGAGCTGGCCGGGATCTGCCAGGAGCTGGGCATGCCGCACCCGCGCACGGTGATCCCGGACGGCGCGGCGGAGGCCGCGGCCGCCGCCTGGTCGCTGGGGTTGCCCGTGATCGCCAAGTGGAGCAGACCGTGGCTGCTCCCCGAGGGGTCGGGGCTGCGCAGCACGCGCGTCGTCCGCTCCCCCCAGGAGGCGCGCGAGCTGTACGGGCGCAGCGGCGAGGCGGGCAGCAGGCTGCTGCTCCAGGAGTTCCTGCCGCACGGACCCGACCGCGACTGGTTCTTCCACGGGTACAGCGGGCGCGGCCCCGCCGGCGGCTGTCCCCGGTTGCTCGGTGCGGCCGGCCGCAAGGACCGGGCCTGGCCGGTGGGCGCGGGACTGACCGCGGTGGGCCGGTGGCTGCCCAACCCGTCCGTGGAGCGGCTGGCCGGCGAACTGGTCGCCGCGCTCGGCTACCGGGGGATCCTCGACCTCGACTTCCGCCGGGAGGCCGCGACGGGCGCGTACCACCTGCTCGACTTCAATCCCCGGCCGGGCGCCCAGTTCCGGCTCTTCACCGACCGCTCCGGCACGGACGTGGTCCGCGCGCTCCACCTCGATCTGACCGGGCGGGGCCTTCCGGTGCAGGAGGCGGCGCACGGCCGCGCGTTCGTCGTGGAGAACTACGCGTTGCTGTCGCTCCTCTCCCCGGCCGGAAAGGGCGCCCGCCGGACGTCCGGGACGCCGCGCCGGTCCGTCGAGACGGCGTGGTGGGCGCTGGACGATCCGCTGCCCGCCTGCGCGATGGCCGTCGCGTGGGGGGCGCATCTCGGGCGCCGCGGCTGGCGGCTGCTGCGCCGGGTCCTGCCATACCGGCGCACGGGGGAGGCGGGCCGGTCGCCGCGCACCCCGCCCGTACGGCAGCGGCGCGGCAGCCCGGACCATGCCGACCACTCCGACCATGCCGACCATGCCGACCTCCCGGACCACACAAGCCCCCTGGGCGACGCCCCCGCACAGCGCCGCACCCGATGAACCTGCCCGATCTGCCCGACCCTGCCACCCCCTGGCCCAGCAGACACACACAGAGAGCGGGACACACCATGCACGACCTGGTAGTTGTGGGCGCCGGCCCCTACGGACTCTCGATCGCCGCGCACGCCGCCGCGGCCGGGCTCGACCTTCGGGTGTTCGGCACGCCGATGGCCTCGTGGCGGGAGCACATGCCGCCGGGGATGTTCCTGAAGTCCGAACCGTGGGCGTCGAACCTCTCCGACCCGAAGGGCGCCTTCGGCCTCGCCGCCTACGCCGCCACCCTCGGCATGGAGGCCCGGCACGGCGTTCCGCTGCCGGTCGGCCTCTTCGCCTCGTACGGCCTGTGGTTCGCCGAGCGCGCGGCACCGGCGGTCGACGAACGGAACATCACCTCCGTACGGGCCTGCCCGGGCGGGTTCCGGCTGACCGCCGAGGACGGTGAGCAGGTCCTCGCCCGTACGGTGGCGCTCGCCGTCGGCGTGATGCCGTTCATCGACATCCCCGCGCCGCTGCTCGGGTTCGGCCGCGAGCACGTCACGCACAGCAGCCACCACTGCGACCTGGGGCGCTTCGCGGGCGGTGACGTGACGGTCATCGGGGCGGGCCAGGCGGCCCTGGAGACCGCCGCGCTCCTCGCCGAACAGGGCACATCCGTACGGCTGGTGGCCCGTTCGGCGCGGCTGAACTGGAACACCCTGCCGCCGCCCCTGGACCGCCCCGCGGGCGCGTCGGCCCGCGCCCCGCACACCGGGCTCGGCTGCGGCTGGAAGAACTGGCTCTACGCGGAGACTCCCGGCGTCTTCCGCCGGTTCCCCGAGGCGACCCGCGCCCGGATCTTCACCTCCGCGCTCGGCCCGGCTGGCGCGTGGTGGCTGCGCGAGCGCTTCGAGTCGGCGGCGCGGATCGAGGTACGGCTCGGCGAGAGCGTGGTGACGGCGGCCCCGGCGGGCGGGCGCCTGCGGCTGGAGCTGTTCGCCACCACGGGGCGGACGGAGACCGTGGAGACCGACCACGTCATCGCCGCCACCGGCTTCACCCCGGGGCTCGACCGGCTCGGGCTGCTGGAGGGCGGACTGGCCGACGGCCTGCGGACCGTGGGCCCGAGCAGGGCGCCCGAGGCGAGCGCCGCCTTCGAGTCCTCGTACCCGGGCCTCTTCCTGGCCGGCCTGCTGAGCGCCCCGTCGTTCGGCCCGTCGATGCGCTTCGTGTACGGGTCGGCCTACACCGCGGAGCGGCTGGTGGCCGGTGTACGGCGCCGGGTCGGCGCCCGGGGCGGGCCGCTCGCGAAGGTGCGCCAGCGCCAGGGAACGCGTCAGGGGCAGCTCTCCGTGAAGTGACGGACGGAGGCCGAGTCCCGCCGTGGAGCGGGGACTCGGCCTCCGTCGGGCCGCCGGGCCCGATCATGGGCCGGGCGGCGATTCCCTGCGTAACGCGGTCAGACGCGGGCCGGGACGCGGGTGCGCCGGTACAGCAGCGCACCGCCGAGGATCAGCCCGGCGCTCGCCGCCGCGGCGCCGAGGAGACGCGGGTCGCCGCCGGTGGCCGCGAGCTGCGGATCGCCGGCGGCGGGCGGTGCGGCCGACCTCGGGGCGAACAGCATGGCGGACGTGACCGCGTGCGCGCCCTCGGCGCCCGGCTCGTGGTGCGGCGGCCCGGCGGGGGAGGATGGGCGTCCGGAGCGGCTCTCCGGCGGCGTGCTGTCCTCAGGCGCCTCGTCGGGCGTCTCGTCGGGCGTCTCCGGACCCTCGGGAGCGGCGGGCCGCTCCGGGTGCGCCGGCGGCGCCCCGTTGGCGCAGGTGTTGCCGAACACCGGGTTGAGGACGCCCGCCAGGTCGGCGGAGTTGCCGCAGACGTTCACGGGGACGTCGACCGGCGCCTCGACGCTGTTGCCCCCGAGCACGCCGGGCGAGCCCTGGGCGATGCTGCTGGCCTCGCTGCCGGATCCGGTGACCGCCTGGTGGGGAGCGCCGGGGGCGCCGTACTGCGGGGGAGCGTGGTGCTCCTGAGGAGTGTCCTGCCCGTGCGGACCATGATGTTGCTGCGGCGTGTGGTGCTGCTGAGGCGCGTGGTGCTCCGGCGGCTTCGACACGTTGGCGCAGGTGTTGCCGAAGGCGGGGTTGAGGACACCCACCGGGTCCACGGTGTTGCCACAGACGTTCACCGGGATGTCCAGCGGCACCTGGACGTTGTTGCCGGACAGCAGCCCCGGCGACCCGACGGCGGCGCCGTTCGCGTCGGCGGCCTGGGCGTAACCGCCGCCCATGGACAGCACACTGGACGCCGCGGCGGCCGTGAGCAGTCCCTTGCTGATGAGGTCTCGCACTCTGTTTTCTCCTCCTGCTGCCGGCGGACCGGCCGGCCGTTGTCGCGGGTGGGAGACGGGGCCTGATCCGAAGGCCGGGCCCCGTCCCACCGAGGCCGGTCCCGGAGCGCGATCGGCACGCGTTCCGGGACCGGGAGGGGGTGTCCCGCGGGACACCCCCGGGACGTCACGGGGTCACAACGTCACTTGTTGACACACTTGTTGCCGGCGGTGGGGTTGAGGAACGCGATGACGTCGATGGTGTTGCCACAGACGTTGATCGGTACGTGGACGGGAATCTGGACGACGTTGCCCGAGAGGATGCCCGGGGAACCGATGGCAACGCCCTCGGCCTCCGCGTCGGCCATGGCGGGGGTCGCCGCCCCCAGGGCCAGGACCAGCCCGGCGACGATCGTTGCAGCCTTCTTGCACTTCATGATGGATCGAGCCTTTCCGCAGGGGCGAACACATCCGCACGACGGTCGTACGGACACGAGTGGGGGAGCCTTCGGCTTCCCGTTCGTACGCCCACTGCGGGAACTCCAACGAGACGGCGGTTCCGAGGAAACTGGCCGGTATGACGATTTCGTCCGTTTCACCCGTTCGCCCCCTTGCGGGATGTCGTTTCCTCGTCGACGGGCCAGGCGGGGAAAGGCGAACGGGCCGTACGGGGCGCCATTGCCCCGTACGGCCCGTTTGGTGCGCGCGAGCGGTGTCCGGCTGGATCAGCCGTTGGCGACACCGTTGCCGGAGAGCACCGGGATGTCGTCCAGGATGTGCGACAGCGGCTCGTCGCCCTTGGCCTGGGTGGAGTTCTCCGCGCACTGCTGGTTCTGCGGGGAGGACAGCACGTTGACGTCCTGGACGGCGACGGCGGCGAGCACGCCGACGAGCGCACCCACGTTGGCCTTGACCGGCGCGCCGACGCACAGCTTGTTGAGCGAGCCCTGGATCAGCTCCAGCTGGGGGCTCTGGTCGCCCTTGGTCACCGCATTGCCGAAGGACTCCCTGGCGCCGTTGCCGCTGAACGACGTGGTGCCGCCGTCATCGGCGATGGCGAGTGCCGGGGCCGCGGCGGCGGCGGTGATGCCGGCGACGGAGACGGCCACGGCCGCACCCGCCATAATCTTCTTGATCACGGTCTGTTCCTTTTCTCAGGAAATGCATGTGGAGCGACCTGACCAACCAGATGGCGGTGATTTTGGTTCTCCTCGGTTCTCCTGCTTCACCCGATCGGCTTGCTCCGCCCCGCGAGGTAGATCGCCGGTAATAGGCCGTTGGAGTGAAGCGCCACAACCAAACCGGTGGCGGGGAGTTGCACAGGGGGCCCCGGCGATTTTGGGGCATCCTTCAGAAGGGGACTCATCGTGATCAAGAAGGTTATGGCCGGCGCGGCCGTCGCCGCCTCCGTAGTCGGCGTCTCCGCCGCCACGGCGGCCCCGGCACTCGCCATCGCCAACGACGGCGGTACCACGTCGGCCAGCGGCAACGGCGCTGAGCAGTGGTACGGCAACTCGGCGACCTACGGCAACATGAGCCCGCAGATGGCGCTCATCCAGGGCTCGTTCAACAAGCCCTGCATCGCCCTCCCCGCCAAGGCGAACGTCGGCTCGCTGCTGGGTGTGCTGCCGATCTCGGTCCAGGACCTCAACATCCTGTCCTCCCCGCAGAACCAGCAGTGTGTCGAGAACTCGACGCAGGCGAAGGGCGACGAGCCGCTGTCGCACATCCTGGACAGCATTCCGATCCTGTCCGGGAACGGCACCGCGAACCACTGAGAAATCGGCCGTCGGGGCCGGGCTGCCGCTGTTCTCCGCGGCGGCCCGGTCTTTTTATCTGCTGGGCGGTACTCCATTAGGGGGAACCGCAGAAACTAATCCACCCGTAGGCAGTTGAACGCAATGGATTCCACCGGTGGAGTCCGACTTTCCGGAAAGGTATTTACATGAAGAAGCTGTGGGCGACCGCCGCTGTGGCCGCGACCCTTGTCGGTGCTACGGCCGCCATGGCGTCGCCGGCGCTGGCCATCGCCGATGACGGTGGTACGACGTCCTTCAGCGGCAACGGCGCCGAGCAGTCCTTCGGCAACGCGGTGACCAAGGGTGACCAGAGCCCCCAGCTCGGCCTGGTGCAGGGGTCGCTGAACAAGCCCTGCATCGGTCTGCCGGTCAAGGCGAACGTCGGGGGTCTGGCCGGTCTCCTCGCGGTCGCGGTCCAGGACGTCAATGTCCTGTCGTCCCCGCAGAACCAGCAGTGTGTCGAGAACTCGACGCAGGCGAAGGGCGACGAGCCGCTGTCGCACATCCTCGACGACATCCCGGTCCTGTCCGGGAACGGCGTCGGCAACCACTGAGAACCCAACTTTCCGGAAAGGCATTCACCATGAAGAAGCTGTGGGCAACCGCCGCTGTGGCCGCGACCCTCGTCGGCGCGACCGCCGCCATGGCGTCGCCGGCGCTCGCCATCGCCGATGACGGTGGTACGACGTCCTTCAGCGGCAACGGCGCGGACAGCAAGTTCGGCAACGCGGTGACCAAGGGTGACCAGAGCCCTCAACTCGGCCTGGTGCAGGGGTCGCTGAACAAGCCCTGCATCGGTCTGCCGGTCAAGGCGAACGTCGGCGGTCTGATCGGTGCCGTCGCGGTCGCGGTCCAGGACGTCAATGTCCTGTCGTCCCCGCAGAACCAGCAGTGTGTCGAGAACTCGACGCAGGCCAAGGGTGACGAGCCGCTGTCGCACATCCTCGACGACATCCCGGTCCTGTCCGGCAACGGCGCCGGCAACCACTGACGTCAGACGGAGGCCCGGCCCGGCGGTTCACACCGCGGGGCCGGGCCTCCGGCATGTGCGGGCTCATTTTGCATACACGGCGTATCGGATACATGATGTATTCGTTGACCGGAGCGCGAGAGAGGGTTCCTTCCATGCCGAAGTCACCGACCAAACGCCGCCCCCTCACGGTGGCCTCGCTGACCGACAGCGCGCTGGCCCTCTTCATCGAGCGCGGCTTCCACGCCACCTCCATCAGCGACATCGTCGAGCGCGCCGGTCTCACCCGGGGCGCCTTCTACTCCAACTACCGTGACAAGGAAGAGCTGTTCCTCGCGCTGTACGACGCGCAGGCCGACCGTCTGCTGACGGACCTGCGGGCCGAGGCCGCCCGGCTGGACCCGGGCGAGGACCTGCTCGACGGGCTGCTGGGCTACCTGGCGGACCGGGCCGACCGGCAGCGGCAGTGGTTCCTCGTCTCCATGGAGTTCACCCTGCACGCCGCCCGCACCCCCGCCGTGGCCGAGCTGCTGGCCGTCCACGAGGAACGCCAGGTCCAGGGCGTGGCCGGAATGATCACGGAGACCCTGGCCAGGACCGAGCTGCGCCCCACGATCGACGCCGCCGACGGGGCCCGGCTGCTCATCGCCCTGTTCAAGGGCATCAGCGCCCTCGGGTCGGCGGGGACCCCCGGGGCCGTCCCGGGGGCGCAGGGGCTCCGGGGGACCGAGGGGCTGACGCGGCGGATCGCCCCGTACCTCGTCCGCGCCCTGACCACGGCGGCGGACCCCTCCCACCCGAACGATTCCGAAGGAACCCGCGAGCGATGAGCGCCGAGCTGTCCGAGCTGTCTGATCCATCCATATCCGGCGCCGCGCCGTCCCGCGGGTTCGCCGCCGAGCTGCGGGACGCGCTCAGCGCGCGCGGTGTGCTGCTCGTCGTCGGGGGGCTGGTCCTCCAGCTCGCGTTCATCCTGTCGTACATCGGGGCCTTCCACGCGCCCTCCCCGCACCGGATCCCCCTCGCCGTCGTGGCGCCGGGCCAGGTCGCCGCGGGGACCGTCGACCGGCTGGGCGCCCTGGACGGCGAACCCCTCGCACCGCGCACCGCCGCGGACGAGGCCGCCGGGCGCGCGCTGATCCACGACCGCACCGTCGACGCCGTCCTCCTCGTGAACCCGCAGGGCACCGAGGACAGGCTGCTCGTGGCGTCCGCGGGCGGGCCCGCCGTCCCGACCGCGGTCACCCAGATCATCGAGAAGGCCGAAGCGGCGCGGGACCGTACGGTCACGACCGAGGACATCCTGCCGCCCGGGGCGGGCGACGGGCGCGGTCTCTCCTCGTTCTACCTGGCCATCGGCTGGATCGTGGGCGGCTATCTCGCCGCTGCCATCCTCGGCGTCGCCTCCGGGGCCCGGCCGGCCAACCTTCACCGTACGGTCGTCCGGCTCGGCGTCCTGGCCGCGTACGCGGTGGTCTCCGGGCTGGGTGGCGCCCTGATCGCGGGGCCCGTGCTCGGGGCGCTGGACGGCCACTTCGCCCGGCTCTGGGCGATCGGCGCGCTGACCGTCTTCGCCGCCGCGGCGGCCACCGTCGCCCTCCAGGTGCTGCTGGGCATCATCGGGATCGGCGTGACGATCCTCGTCTTCGTCGTCCTGGGCAACCCCAGCGCGGGCGGCGCCTTCCCCAACGCGCTGCTGCCGCCGTTCTGGCGGGCCATCGGTGACTACATCCCCACCGGGGCGGGCACCACCGCCGTACGCAACACCGTGTACTTCTCCGGCAACGCGCTCGCGGGACCGCTCTGGGTGCTGGCCGTCTACGCGGTGGCCGGCATCGCTGTCGCCGTGCTCGCCTCGGCCCGCCACCGGGGCGGGAAGGCCGTGGAGACCACGGAGCCTGCCGGGGTGGCGGACCGGGCGGACATGGCGAGCGGTCAGAGCGTGGAGCGGTAGAGGCCGAACTCGGCGATGCGGGCCTGCTGCCGGGAGGCGAGGACCCGCAGCCGCCAGCGGCGGGCGGTGACCGGGGCGGGCAGCAGCAGGATACGGCTGGCGCCGATCGTGCCCGTACGGGTGACCTCCGTCCAGCCCGTGGGCAACTCGGCCTCCACCACCGCCCGTTCGACCTGCTGGCCGTGGCGGATGTTCTCGGCCAGCCGGATCCGGTCGACGGCCGTCGGGCCGCCCAGGTCCAGGGTGAGCGTCCCGGTGGACGGAGCCGGGGCCGTCCACGAGGTGTCCGGGTCGCCGTCGACGGCCCGGCCCGGGTCGGTGCCGTCGCCGCCGGTCCGGGCACGCCTGGCCAGGTCCTCGGGGAGTTCGCGGCGTACGCGGTCGGCGAAGGCGCTGAGGGCCGCCACGTCCGCCGGGTCGAACTGTCCGCGCCGGTCGGGCGGGACGTTCAGCAGGAGGACCGCGTTGCGGCCGACCGACTGGAAGTAGAGGTCGGTGAGCTGCCGGGCCGTCTTGGGGCGTTCGTCCGCGTGGAAGAACCAGCCCGGGCGGATCGACACATCGCACTCGGCGGGCCACCACTGGAGGAAGTCGCTGTTCGGCCGGGCCCGGACCAGGGCGTCACGGCTGCCCTGGTCGGGGGTGTCGTACGAGAGGGCGAAGTCCGTACGGCCGTTGGCCACCGCCTTGACGGGGACGGTGCTCCACTCGTTCTCGCGGGCCGAACCGCCCTCGTTGCCGACCCAGCGGACATCGGGCCCGGAGACGGCGACGGCCGCCTGCGGGGCGAGGGCGCGGATCAGCTCGTACCAGCTGTCCCAGTCGTAGACCTCGACGTGTTCGGGCGGGATACGGCCCTGGGCGCCGTCGAACCAGACCTCGTCCACGGGGCCGTACTCGGTGAGCACCTCGTAGAGGTGGTTGAGCATATGGGCGCCGTAGTCGGTGGCGGGGAGGCGGAAGACGGGGAGCCCCGGGGCCGGGGACCCGTCCTGTCCGGCGCGGTCGTCGCCGTCCACCAGGGTGGGGATGGCGCGGGGGGTGCGGGCGCTGCCGTTGGCGTAGACGCCGTGCAGGTACTGGTTCTCGTCGGCGGGGGAGATGTACACGCCGACCTTGATGCCGTGGGCGCGCATCGAGTCCGCGAAGGAGCGCAGCACATCGCCGCTGCCCGCCTCCCAGGTGCTGGAGGCGACGCTGTGGCCGGTGTAGCGGGTGGGGTGGAGAACGAATCCGTCGTGGTGCTTGACGGTGAGGATGGCGAGCGAGAAGCCGCCGTCGCGCAGGGCGCGCGCCCACTGGTCGGTGTCCAGGCCGACGGGCTGGAAGACATCGGGGTCCTCGTCACCGGTGCCCCATTCGAGGCCGGTGAAGGTGTTCACGCCGAAGTGCAGGAACGCGGTCCGCTCCAGCCGCTGCCACGCTATCTGGCGCTCGGTGGGGCGCAGGCCGGCCGCCTTCGCCACGAGCTGGTCGGGGGTGTCGCCGGGGCCGACGGGGACGCGGGAGGCCGTCTCGTCGGCGAGGGTACGGCGGGGGGCCGCGTGCGCGGTCGCGTACGGGAGGAGGGTTTCCCCGGCGAGCGCGCCGGCCGCGCCGAGTGCGCCGAGGCCCGCCACGAACGGGCGTCTTCCGAGGGTCATGAGCGGTTTCCCTTCTGCTGCGCGGTGGTGGCGGTGGCCGTCCAGACGGTGGGCGGGCGCTGGTCCGGCGGGTACTGGACCCACCGTCCGTCGGCGGTGAGGACGACGGACATCCGGGTGATCGCGTTGGTGAGGTGGAATCCGCCCTGCGCCGGGACCAGTTGCCAGCGCTGCAGGGTGTTGGCGGCGGAGCAGACCTCCTGGGTGACCTGGCTGCCCGGCTCCAGCGGGGTGTTGAGGGTCAGCTTGCCGCTCCTGGTCTCCGCGCACCGGCCCGTGGCGGGGTCGGTGAGGGTGACGTAGCCGTCGGCGGTACGGGTGATCCGCCGGGCGGTGGCGGGCAGTTGGCCGGCCGCGTCGCGCAGCGCGTAGGTGCCGTCGGGCAGCGGGGGGCGGGTGAGGTCGGTGTGGCCCGGCGCGTGTCCGAGGGCGTTGGCGCGGGCGGTGAACTCGGCGTAGCCCGGGTCGGGGCGTGGGACGCCCCAGGTGGTCTGGGCGATGTAGCGCAGCGGCAGGAACATGCCCGCGGCGACCTCGTTCTCGGTCTCGCCGCGTCCGTTGTCGGGCCAGAGGCTGATCTTCGCGCCGGTGATCCCGGCGGTGGAGGCGACCTTCTCGCCCTCGAAGCTGCGCGGGTCCCAGCCCTGCTCGTACAGGGAGGCGGTGTTCATGTGGAAGCCGCCGCGGATGAGGTAGAGGGAGTACGAGGCGTTCATGAGCGGATAGCCCTGGGCGAGGAGTTCGCTGGGCTTGGTCCTGACGTTGAGCCAGTGCTCGACGGTGGTGCCCGCGGCGACGGGGACGGTGTGGTCGCCGGTCAGCCCGTCGTTCCAGATCCGCAGGCGTTTGCCGCGGTCGGCCGCGTAGGACTGGACGCGGTTGACGAAGTCGATGAAGGCGTCCTGCGGGGTGGCGGTGGGGCCGTACTGGCGGCGCGCGTACTCCAGGATGTGCGGGTACTTCGCGAAGTCGGAACCGAGCATGTACTCGTCCGCGCCCATGTGCCAGACGGGCGCGGTGAAGACCTCGGCGTACTCGTCCATGAGGCTGGTGTAGTAGGAGAAGGCGGCCGGGCTGGTGACGTCGAGGCGCGAGGGCTGGGCGGCGCCGTCGGAGTCGGTGAGCTGGAGATCGGGGCGGCGCTCGATCCACGGGTCCATATGGCCGGGGGAGTTGATCTCCGGGACGATCGTGATGTGGTAGCGGTCGCCGATCGCGACGAGCCGCCGTATCTCGTCCTTCGTGTAGTAGCCCCAGGCGTTGGCCTCCGGGTGGCTGTCGCTCTTCACCTTCAGCTCCAGCAGCAGCTGGTTGAGCTTCAGGTACGCCATGTCGCGGACCAGGTTCTCCAGCCAGTCCGGGGTGATGTGGATGTAGCAGGCGCAGACGCCCACGCCCCGCTCCTTGTAGGCGGGTACGTCGACGGTGCGGCCCGCGGGTACGCGGTCGGCGTTGGCGAGGAGCTGGAGCAGGGTGCGGGTGCCGTAGAAGGCGCCGGCGGCGGTGGCTCCGGTGATACGGACCCGGTCGGTGACGCCGAGTTCGTATCCCTCGGCCCCCAGGGTGGCGCCCCGCCCGGGGTCGGTCGCGATCAGGATGTCCCCGGGGCGGCCGCTGCCGCGTACGGCGGCGACGGGGACGGTGCCCCGGCCCGCGGCGCCGAGGTCCTCGGCGAGGGTGTCGGCGGTGCGGCGCGCGGCGGCGTCGCCCGGGGGGACGACGAGCCGGGTGGCGCCGGTGAAGGTGAACTCACCTGACTGCGCGGTCCAGTTGGTGAGGGCGGGGACGGTACGGGGAGCGGTGGCCTGGGTGGCGGCCTCGGGGGCGGCGGCGGCGGTGGACGGCGCGGCGGGTGCGGCGGGCGCGATCCCCGTGACCAGCAGCAGTGCTGTCACGAGGACCCCGGTGAGCCGCGCTATCCCTCGGATCTTTGATGAGGCGGATGTTGTTCTGGCACGGTGGAGCATGGATACGGCACCTCCTGAGGAATCAGGTCATCCGATGTGTACCCCTCGGAGGTGGCTGATGCTCCACTGCTCGCCCTCAAGTTGGCGGCTGGTCCTGCTACTTGCCCGACGGCTGGTTCGACGGCCTGCCCGTCAGCGCCGCCACGGCGCGGATCAGTCCGGCGCCGGCCAGCAGCGCGGTGACGACCCAGAACACCCAGCCGGTGTCTCCCTGGTAGAGCCGGACCGCCCAGACGGTGAGGACGACGGCGGTGATGACCGACTCCAGCCGGGCGGAGCGCGACCACCAGGCCCGGGGGCCCGCGTGCTCGGCCAGCCGGAGCGCGTACACCGCCACGGAACCGAACTCCTCCGCGGGTGAACTCCCGCTCACGGCAAGGTGGTCACGGGCCTCGGCGACCAGCTCGGTGGCGCGGCGGCGCGGCAGCTTGTGGCGTCCCCGCAGCAGCGCTTCGAGCCGGCGCAGCCACTGCTCGGGGTCGGTGGGGTCGGCGGGCTCGGGCGGCGCGGTGGCGGACCCGTCGTCCTCGGGCCTGAGCCGTACGGTCAGGGCGTGCAGCGCCACGCAGACCGGGAGCAGCGCCAGGGTCGGGAAACGGGTGAGCCGGTCGTCCGGCAGCGAGAGGAGGGCGAGCGCGGCCCCGACCACCAGCACGGCGGCGCCGCCACCGGCGACGGCGGCGCTCCGCAGCCGCCCGTCGGCGTGGCGCCCGAGGGCGAGCCAGCAGAGCTGGGAGGCCCCGATGATCAGCGCGATGCCGCTCAGCCCCGACACCGTCACGTCGAACCAGAGGCCCGTCTCGACGAGGGTGAAGACGGCGAAGAGCGCCAGCATGCCGGTGAGGGCGATCAGACCGGTGGACCAGTAGTACGAAGGTGCCCGGAAGGCCCAGTCGCGCCGCGCCCGCTCCTCGACCGGCACCCGGTCGCGGGCCGCCTGGACGGCGAACTCGTCGGGCGGGCCGAACGCCTCCTCGGGGTGCAGGCCGGTCTCGGCGCAGTGCGCGGTGACCTCGTCGAGTATCTCGGTGATCGTGGCACGGTTCATGCCGGGCCGACCTGCCAGCCGGTACTTCAGCCGGTCCGACCACTGCTCTGCCGTCATGCTGTGCGTCTCGGTCATCGTTTCTCCTGAAGCGATCGCTCCGGTGCCTGTGATGCGTGCGATGAGTGTGGTGCGGGTGGTACGTCCGGTGCTTGGGTCAGCAGTCCGTCCATGAGCACCGAGAACCGGGCCCATTCCGTCCGCTGCTCCCCGAGCCGCTTCCGGCCGGCCGGGGTGAGCGCGTACACCTTCCGGCCGGGACCGCCCTCCCCCGGCTCCCAGTTCGCGCTCACCACGCCGTCCCGCTCCATCCGGCCCAGCACCGGGTAGAGCGCGGCGCCCTTGACCTTGCCGAAGCCGTGTTCGTCCAGCCGCTGGGCCAGCGCGTAGCCGTGGCCGTCGCCCTCGGCGAGGACGGCGGCGAGGGCGAGTTCGAGCGCGCCGCGCAGCCAGCCTGCCTGCCAGTCCACCGGTTTCCCCGGCATGCGGCCTCCCGTCGTCCTTGTCTCGTTGTCGAGTAGACGCGTAAATCGACTAGTTCGAATTCAGACTAGCAGAGGGGGTGGGTGCGTCGGCGGGATCCAGGAGCGCGGACGCGGCCCGCGCCCGGCGACCGGGTAGGCTGCCCGCCTGTTCTGTGCGACGGAAGATGATGTTTTGTACACCGTGACCAGCGTGAACGTGAACGGGCTCCGCGCCGCCGCGAAGAAGGGCTTCGTGGAATGGCTCGCGGCCACCTCCGCCGATGTGGTCTGCCTCCAGGAGGTACGGGCGGAGCCCCACCAGCTCCCCGACGCCGTTCGGGCGCCCGACGGCTGGCATGCGCTGCACGCGCCCGCCACCGCCAAGGGGCGCGCCGGGGTCTCGCTCTACTCGCGCCGGGAGCCGGACGCGACCCGGATCGGCTTCGGCAGCGCGGAGTTCGACGCGAGCGGGCGGTACGCGGAGATCGATCTGCCCGGGATCACGGTCGCGAGCCTCTACCTGCCGTCGGGCGAGGTCGGCACCGAGCGGCAGGACGAGAAGATCCGCTTCATGGACGCGTTCCTGCCGTACCTGGAGGGGCTGCGCGAGCGCGCGGCGGCCGACGGGCGCGAGGTGGTCGTCTGCGGCGACTGGAACATCGCCCACCGGGAGGCCGACCTCAAGAACTGGAAGGCCAACCGCAAGGCCTCCGGCTTCCTCCCCGAGGAGCGCGCCTGGCTGACCCGGGTCTTCGAGGAGCCGGGCGCGGGGTACGTCGACGTGGTGCGCGCGCTCCATCCGGATCAGGAGGGCCCGTACTCCTGGTGGTCCTACCGTGGCCGCGCCTTCGACAACGACTCGGGCTGGCGCATCGATTACCACGTCGCGACGCCGGGGCTGGCCGGCCGCGCGGTGAAGGCGTACGTGGAGCGGGCCGCGAGCCACGCGGAGCGGTGGAGCGACCATGCGCCGGTGACGGCGGTGTACGACCTGTAGGCGGCACGGCGGTGTACGGCCTGCAGGCGGCACGGCGGTGTACGGCCTGCAGGCGGCACGGCGGTGTACGGCCTGCAGGCGGTGGCGGCCGTCGGGTTCCGGGGACCGCCGTCAGGTTCCGGAGGTCCTCGGTCCGGTCGCCGTGGGCGGTATCAGTCGGGCCGCGCCGGGCGCAGGCGGCGGTCCAGGGCCATCGACAGCTCCGCCTCCACCACGCTCCGCGCCAGCGGGCGCAGCTTCGCCGGGTCCGACGCGGGGGCGTGGGTGCGGAGGACCGCCGCGAAGAGGTCGGCCATCGCGTCCGCGTGGGCACGGACCTCGCGGGCCGCCGCCAGGACCGCTGAGAGGGGGACGCCCTCGCGGACCAGGGCCGAGGAGACGTCCAGCAGGCGGCGGCTGATGTGGACGATCTCGTCGCCGTCCGTGGCCAGGTAGCCGAGTTCCAGCGCCGTCGCCAGGTTCTCCGGGGTGACCCCGTCCCCGAAGTGGTCGGCCAGTTCCTCCGGGGAGAGTCGTACCGGGGTCTCCTCCGTCGGTTCGCCGGGCCCGAGGCCGAGGACCTCGCCGACGTCGCGTCCGCTCTCGAAGGTGGTGGCGAGGTCCGCGATCCCGGTGAGG
The DNA here is from genome assembly GCF_040685895.1 of Streptomyces sp. NPDC088124. Lineage (NCBI taxonomy): Bacteria > Bacillati > Actinomycetota > Actinomycetes > Kitasatosporales > Streptomycetaceae > Streptomyces > Streptomyces sp. NPDC088124. Next base: position 110,835 of record NZ_JBFBJB010000029.1, read on the forward strand.
GTGTGGCCGCGTTCCAGGAGCGCCGCGATGGTGCGGAGCCGGGCCAGGTGGTGGTCGTCGTACCAGGCGATCCGGCCCTCGCGCCGGGGTGCCGGGAGGAGGCCCCGCTCGCGGTAGAAGCGCACGGTGCGCACCGTGATGCCCGCGGCGCGGGCCAGCTCCTCCATGCGGTATTCCATGCCGGGCAGCTTAGGGCGTACCGCCGGTAACTTGCTTTGGTCCGACCCCTACCCATGGGTAGCCGACTGCTCTACCCTCACCATCGTGCCAGTGATCGCTGGCGCGGTGGCGTGGGATCGGAGGGTGGCCGTGGACGGGCACGACGAGCGCCGGCACGTACGGGTGGCCGTGATCGGATCCGGATTCGGCGGGCTCGGCGCCGCCGTCCGGCTGCGCCGGGAGGGGATCACCGACTTCGTCGTCCTGGAGCGCGCCGGCTCCGTCGGCGGGACCTGGCGGGACAACGACTATCCGGGGTGCGCCTGCGACGTACCCTCGCACCTCTACTCGTTCTCCTTCGCGCCCAACCCCGACTGGCCGCGCACCTTCTCCGGGCAGCGCCACATCAGGGCGTACCTGGAGCATGTCGCGGACACCTTCGGGCTCCGGCCCCATCTGCGCCTGGGGCACGAGGTGCGGCTGATGCGCTGGGACGGTGACGCCCGGCACTGGGAGATCGAGACCTCCCGGGGGAGCCTCACGGCGGACGTCGTCGTCTCCGCGACCGGGGCGCTCTCCGACCCCAAGGTCCCCGCGATCCCCGGGCTCGACGGCTTCCCCGGGAAGGTCTTCCACTCGGCGCGCTGGGACCACGGTTACGACCTGCGCGGCAAGCGCGTCGCCGTGGTCGGCACCGGCGCCTCGGCGATCCAGATCGTGCCCGCGATCCAGCCCGACGTGGCGAGGCTGACGCTCTTCCAGCGGACGCCGGCCTGGGTGATGCCGCGCGCCGACCGCGCGATCACCGGCGCCGAGCGCGCCCTGCACCGGAGCCTGCCCTTCACCGGGGCGGTGCGGCGCTCGGTCCTCCGGGGCATCAGGGAGGTGCAGGTGCAGGCCTTCACCAAGCATCCGAACCAGCTCGGGCTCGTCGAGTCCCTCGCCCGGGCCAACATCGCCCGGGCGGTCAAGGACCCGGTGCTCCGGGCGAAGCTGACGCCCTCGTACCGCATCGGCTGCAAGCGCATCCTGCTCTCCAGCGCCTACTATCCGGCGCTCGCCCGCCCCAACGTGGATCTCGTCGCCTCCGGGCTGGCCGAGGTGCGCGGCTCCACGCTGGTCGCGGCGGACGGTACGGAGGTGGTGGCCGACGCGATCGTCTTCGGGACCGGCTTCCACGTCACCGACCTGCCGGTCACCGAACGGGTGGTGGGCGCGGACGGCCGGACGCTGGCGGAGTGGTGGAAGGACGGCATGGCGTCGCTGCGCGGCGCGACCGCCGCCGGGTTCCCCAACTGGATGACGATCATCGGCCCCAACACCGGCCTCGGCAACTCCTCGATGATCCTGATGATCGAGGCCCAACTCGCCTACATGGCCGACTATCTGCGGCAGCTCGACGCGCTGGGCGGGCGAGGAGCCGTACTGACGCCGCGCCCGGCCGCCGTGGCCGCCTGGAACCGGCGGGTGCAGGAGCGCCTGCGCCGCACGGTCTGGAGCACGGGCGGCTGTTCGAGCTGGTACCTGGACGCGGGCGGCCGCAACACCACGATGTGGCCGGGTACTCCGGGCGAGTTCCGGCGTGCGACGCGGGAGGTCGATCTCGCCGAGTACGAGGTGATCCGACCCGGTCCCGGGCCCGGCGGGGAGGCGACCGCCGCCGGCACTGGCGGGGAGGCGACCGCCGCCGGTCCCGGTGGGCGGGCCGTGACGACGCCGGAGAAGGAGGCCACGCGATGAGCCGGCCGCGCCGAATACGGGAGGCGGACGGGGAGCGTGAGCCGCGCGGCGGGTCCGGGCCGTACCGCGAACGCGAACTGTCCGCCGTCTCCGCCGACGGCACCCGTATCCACGTCGAGGTCCATGGCGAGGACGGCCGGCCGGCGGTCGTCCTCTGCCACGGCTGGACCTGCTCGGTCCGCTTCTGGGCCGCGCAACTCGCGGACCTGGCCGCCGACCACCGGGTGATCGTCTACGACCAGCGCGGCCACGGCCGTTCGGCGGTACCCGCTCCCGCGCACCCCGCCGGCTACTCCACCGGCGCCCTCGCCGACGATCTGGAGGCCGTGCTCCGCCTCACTCTCGCACCGGGCGAGCGCGCCGTGCTCGCCGGGCACTCCATGGGCGGCATGACGCTGATGGCCGCCGCCCGCCGCCCCGTCTTCCGGGAGCACGCCGCCGCCGTCCTGCTGTGCGGTACGGGCAGTTCGCGGCTGGTCCCGGACGCCCGGGTCCTGCCGCTGCCCGCCGGCCCCCTGCGCACCCGGATCACCGGGGGCCTGCTCGGCGCCGCCCTCCCGCTGGGGCCCGTCACACCGCTCTCCAGGAAGCTGCTCCGGTACGGGACGATGGGGCCGGGCGCCGCGCCCGAACGCGTCGCGGAGTGCGCCCGCCTGGTGCACGCGTGCCCGCGCGCCGTCCGGGTCGCCTGGGCGCAGGTGCTCCGGGAGCTCGATCTCGACGCCGAGGCGCGGGAGTTGCGTGTGCCCGCCGCCGTCGTCGCGGGCGCCGACGACCGGCTCACCCCGCCCGTCCGCGCCCGCGCGCTCGCCGCTCTGCTGCCCGACTGCACCGGGCTCACCGTGCTCACCGGGGTCGGGCACATGACGCCCGTGGAGGCGCCGGAGGCCGTCACCGCCGCGATCCGCGCACTGGTCACCACGTACCTGGGTCCGGAGAAGGAGGCCATCGCATGAGCGGTATGAGTGGTATGGGCGGTATGAGGGGCATGAAGGGTGCCGCGAAGAGTGTGAAGGGTGCGCGGAGCGCGAAGGGCGTGAAGGGCGTGTCCGCCGGCCGGCTCGACGGGCAGGTCGCCGTTGTCACCGGCGCGGCGCGCGGCGTCGGGGAACTCCTCGCCCGCAAGCTCTCCGCGCGCGGTGCCAAGGTGGCGCTCGTCGGCCTGGAGGCGGACGAGCTGGAGGCGGTCGCGGGCCGGCTGCACACCGAGTGCGCCCACTGGTACGCCGATGTCACCGACGACGCGGCGATGGCGCGGGTCGCCCAGGAGGCCGGCGAGCGCTTCGGGCGGGTGGACATCGTCGTCGCCAACGCGGGTGTGGCGGCCGGGGGCCCGGTCGAAGGCTCCGACCCGGACGCGTGGCGGCGCGTGATCGAGGTGAATCTGATCGGCGGCGCGGTGACGGCGCGCGCCTTCCTGCCCGCGCTCCGGCGCAGCCACGGCTACTTCCTGCAGATCGCCTCGCTCGCCGCGATCGTCCCGGCGCCGATGATGAGCGCGTACTGCGCCTCCAAGTCCGGCGCCGAGGCGTTCGCGCACTGCCTGCGCGCCGAGGTCGCCCACCAGGGCGTCCGGGTCGGCGTCGGCTACCTGTCCTGGACCGACACCGACATGGTGCGCGGCGCGGACCGGGACACCGTACTGCGCGAGCTGCGGCAGCGGCTGCCGTGGCCGGCGAACCGTACGTATCCGCCGGGCCCCGCCGTGGACCGGATCGTCGCCGGGATAGAGCGCCGCGCGCCGCAGGTGTACGCGCAGTGGTGGCTGCGCGGGACACAGCCCGTACGGGGGTATCTGCCCGGAGTGATCGCGCGGGGTGCCGGGCGCGAGCTGCGGCGCTTCGGGCCGCGCCTGGCGGAGATGGGGCAGGGGCTGGTGGGCGCGGGAGGGGCGGCCGACGAGGCGGCGCGCGGGCGCCGCGCCGCCGGGGGCACGCGCGGAGCGTAAGGAGATACCGAAATACCGAAATGCCGAAAGGCTGAAAGGTCGAAATGCGGAGAATGTCCGGGCGTGTCAGTCTGGTCGAGGCCCCACCTGGGCGCCTCCCCACACACGTTTTCCCTTTTCAGGAGTGACATTCCATGGGCATTGCCGACCAGTTCAAGGACAAGGCGCAGCAACTCGCGGACCAGGCGAAGGAAGCGAAGGCGGCGGGCAACCGGGACGACGCCTCCGACCATGCCTCCGACGCCGGGGACCGCGCGCGGGACGCGGGCGACCGGGCCCGGGACGCGGGCGACCGGGCCCGGGACAGGGCGCAGGACACGCGTGACGAGATGGACGACCCCTTCGACTCCTGAACCGGCGGGAGAGGAGGAGAGGCGCACCCGGCCCGCCGGGTGCGCCTCTCGCCGTTCGGATCTCTCGCGGTTCGGAGCGGGTGGCGTGGGCGGCTCAGCCGCGCGGCGGCAGCTTCGGGCGGCGCAGGTCGGGGACCGCCCCGTACCCCGGCGGGGTCGAGGCGGGATGTCCGGCCAGCAGGTCCAGCGCCACCCACACCGCGTCGTCGAGCTGAGCGTGCCGCCCCTCCGCCCAGTCGAGCGGGGTGCGCAGCGCCTCGATGTCCGGCTCCACGCCACGGTTCTCGACGGACCAGCCGTACGCGTCGAACCAGGCGGCGTTCATCGGCACCGTGATCACCGTCCCGTCGCAGAGCCGGTGCCGGCCCGTCATGCCGACCACCCCGCCCCAGGTGCGCTGGCCGACCACCGGACCCAGATCGAGCAGCCGGAACGCCGCCGTGATCATGTCGCCGTCGGAGGCCGTCGCCTCGTCCGCGAGCGCCACGACCGGACCGCGCGGCGCGTTCGAGGCGTACGAGACGGGCTGCGCGTCGCGGGTCAGGTCCCAGCCGATGATGCGGCGGGTGAGCTTCTCCACGACGAGTTCGCTGATGTGGCCGCCCGCGTTGCCCCGTACGTCCACGATCAGCGCGGGGCGGGAGACCTCCAGGCGCAGGTCCCGGTTGAACTGGGCCCAGCCGGAGCCGCCCATGTCGGGGATGTGGAGGTAGCCGCACCTGCCGCCGCTGATCTCCCGCACGACCTCGCGGCGCTTGGCCACCCAGTCCTGGTAGCGCAGCGGCCGTTCGTCGATCAGCGGGACGACGGCGACCCGGCGGGGCCGGCTCTCGTGGACGGCGGGCGAGCCCTCGCGCTCGGCGGGCCGGAAGGTCAGCTCGACCGTGGTGCCCCCGGCGGCGGCGAGCAGCGGATAGGGGCCGGTCACCGGGTCGACGGGGCGGCCGTCGACATGGGTGAGGACGGCGCCCTCGCGGATCCCCGTACCGGCCAGCGGGGAACGGGCCTTGGAGTCCGAGGAGTCGCCGGGCAGGATGCGCTTGATCATCCAGTCCCCGTCCCTGCGGACGAGGTTGGCGCCGAGCAGGCCCATGGGGCGCTGGTAGTGCGCCGGGCCCTCGTCGCGGCGGGCGGGGGTGACGTACGCGTGGGAGGTGCCCAGCTCGCCGAGGACCTCGCGGAGCAGATCGGCGAACTCGTCGGGGGAGGCGACCCGTTCGACCAGCGGACGGTACTGGTCGAGCACCCCTTCCCAGTCGATGCCGCACATCCCGGGCTCCCAGAAGAACGCCCGGATGATGCGCCCCGCCTCGGCGTACGCCTGCCGCCACTCGGCCTCCGGGTCGACGTCGTGCAGGATCCGGCGCGGATCGAGGAAGACCGTCGAGTCGAGGTCGCCGAGTTCGGTCGCGGGTACGGCGCGCAGCTCGCCGTCGTCCACGACGACGAGGCGGGTGCCGTCACCGCTGGGCGCGAACCAGTCGAGGTGGGCGACGAGTTCGCTCTTGCGGGCCCGGACGATGTCGAAGTGTTCGAGGGTGGGGCGGCCCGACATGTCGGCGGGGTTGGCGAAGGTCTCGCCGAGCGCCCCGGAGATCGGCCAGCGCAGCCAGACGAGACCGCCGCCGCTGACGGGGTGCAGGGCGGAGTACTTGGAGGCGGTGACGGGGAACGGCGTCACCCGGTCCGCGAGCCCCTCGACCTCCACGGTCACGGCGACCGCCCCGTCGCCCCCGCCGACCAGGTCCCCGCCGAGCGGATCGAGCCCGCCGGCGGCCGTGGCCGTGCGCCTCTCCGCACCAGCACGTCTCGCGCGTGCCGAGGGTGGCGCTCGGCGGAGTCCGGTCACGGTCC
>NZ_JBFBJB010000030.1:0-114187 GCF_040685895.1 Streptomyces sp. NPDC088124
GGGCCGCGCGTTCGACCGGGCTTCGGAACCTGCCCCTCCACGACACCGCCCAGAACCAGGTCTGGCTGGAGATCGTCCAGCTCGCGCTCGACCTGGGTGAGTTGCGGGAGTTGACGCCGCGTCTCATCAGGGTCATCGAAGTCGAAGTCTTCGCCCATGTCTTCGGAGTCTTGTTCGGAATTGTTCCGTGAGGCTCTGTACTCGTCCCATGCCTTGTAGAAGTCCTCGCCATCGCTGGTGATGCACTCAAACGCCTCACTGGCAGCGTAGTTGACCTCCTCGTAGAAGAGCGACTGTCCGGGCAAGCCGCTGCCTTCTCGCACCAGTCGCGGCCCAGCGCGATCAGGCCGGCGCGGAAGTCCATGAAGCTGTCGTCCGAGCAGCCGTCGCCGATGAGGTAAGCGGCGGCCCACACGTCCCATCGGTACAGCCGCGTCATGCACCTCGTCGAAGCGTTCCTGGTAGCTGAAGATGCCGTCCTTGGTGCGGGCGGCCAGCTCATCAACCAGGGCCTCGGCGAAAGGCCTGTCTCGACCGCCGGCCGAGCGGGCGGCCTCGATGATGGTCCAGAACTCAGAGGTGTCCATGGCTGGGCACTCTGCCAGTTGGGTCTGACAACGGCTCCTGTTGGGGTGGACGGCCTTCACCATGATCACGGTGAAGGCCGAAGGCGACCCTGCATTCCGAGTCCCATCCGAGTCATGGTGCAGATAGCCAACCCGTTGCGGCCCTGACGATCCGCTTGCCGAGACGGGCACCTCGCTCCAGCCCCGGTCCTCCACCACCGCGCGCCCTTCGGGACGGACGCTCACAGACGCAGCGAATTCCCCCACCGCACACCCCCAGCCACAGATCAACTTTCTGTGCAGTCAAGGTGCCAGCGCAGCGAACGCGGGCGGGATGGATCACTGTTCTCGTCACCCGAATAGGTGGCGCCCCGACCTGGGAGTCTCACGGCGGCGGCATAAATGCCGCCGCCGTGCAATTCTCGCTGAGATTATGCAGCGAGTTTTGAGACCCTACAAAAATAGCTCGGATCGGTTGCGTGTCTGAGGTCAGCCCCGGGCGACGACTATCTCTACGCGTCGATTCTTGACCCGGCCGCTTTCGCTTTTATTATCCGCTATCGGATTCTTCTCGCCATACCCGGTGGCAGCAAAGTGGATTCGCGTTAGACGCGGATCCTTTTCGAGGACGTTGAGGACCGCCAGCGCGCGGTCACGAGACAGGGACAGACCGTGGCCTGCGCTTCCGAGGTCGTCGGTGTAGCCGTTGATCTTGACCGGCAGGGTTGTCCCGGACCGGGAAATCTTCGTGGCTATGTCGTCGAGCCGGCTCTGGGCCTGGGCTGATAGCTCGGCGCTGTCCTTGGCGAAGAGGACCTCCGACTGCAGTCCGTAGGTGACCTGCTTGTCCTGGTCCACGGTCCGCTCCGCGCCATCCAGGCTCTCGACCCGCGAGACGATGTCGTAGTGACGGGACGGGATGTCCGCGGTGTTCTTCCGCTCGTCCGCATGTGCGTACGGGGCAGCCAGAAGGAAAGCCGGCAATGCCGCCAGCGCAGCGTTACGGAGGCGCACTGCTCAGCCCTCCAGGATGGGTACGGTGACAACGCTCAGATTGCCGAGCGCGAGGTCGACCTGCTTCACGTCGTTGGGCGGTGCATCGAACTGTGCGTACAGTTGCTTCGTCTTGCCCTTCTCGATGAAGCCGGTGTGTTCACTGCACAGGCATCGGCCGTTGGTGTCCAGCAACGCCATATGGCGCTTTTTGTTCTTCCGGTCGACGATCGAGGAGCCGGCCAGGGTGTAGACGGTGGGACCTTCGTCACGCCATTCGACGGTGAGGTAGTCCTTGCTCCGGTGATTGGTGACTTCGAACTTCACCATCACTATGCCGTCCTGGCGCCGGACGCTGTGGATCTTCCCATCGATTCCGTCGTCCCCCTTGAGGTGGGCGACAACCTCGCGGTCGGTGCTCTGCCGGGTGCTGCTCACGGAGGGAGCCTCCGGTGTTCCGACCGTGGCCGAGGTGGTGTCGGAGGAACTGGCCTGGGCGGCCGGGGAGGTGGTGTCCTCCCTGTTGGAACAGGCGGAGACGGCGACGAGCGCGGATCCAGCGATGAACGTAGCGACAAGGGTGTGCATGGCTTTGTTCACCAGGTACCTCTCTCAAGGTGGTGTTCGGGCACGGTCCGGTGCCGGGCTTGCCCGTGATGGCTCAGGACATGGGGGAAGTCCGGGCCAGGCCGCAGACATTGGGTCCCTTCCCGTCGTCGGCGCGGGTGCGGACGGCCGGTAAGGGGTCCGGGGGCAGCTGAACAGTTCGCGCCCGGTGGTCGGATCTGGCTGGTCACGTCGTTTGCGCTTGGAATGGGGTCGTCGCTGCCGGAATCGTTTCGAGTACTGATTTACCGGGATACCGGAAGTTGGATGTGGTTCCCCTGCGGAGACGTCGTGGGATGGTAGCGAGGGCATCCTTGAGAAGATCGAACTCCTTGGCCGTATCCGGTGTCATGACGCGCATACCGGAGATCCGGCCCCGGACCGCTCCATCGAAGACGCGAACCGCGATTCCGTAGTCTTCCAGGTGCTCAGCCACGGCATCGGGGTCCTCGAGATGTACGAAGCGGAAGTGAATGTTTGAGGGGATCACTGCCTCGCCGAAGCGGTCTCTCAGGAGTTCTTCCAGAGCTTGGGCATCGTGGCGGACACGCGGCAGGATGCGGTGGGCCCATTCGTTGTCCACGAGAGCGGCTGTCGCAACTGTGATGTCGAGCAGAGACAGTGGCCATGCGGGCAACTGGTGTTGGACAGCGTGGTGCAGTGTGGTGTCGCGAGTCCACAGAATTCCGGCTCGAGTCGCGGTGACGCCCCACGTTTTGCCCGTTGACTGCAGGACGACGAGGTTGTCTGCATCCGCGCCAGCCAAACTCAGAGCCGGTCCCTGGAACTCTATGTACTCCTCGTCTACCACGAGGGTGCAATTCGGGTTCTGGTGACATGCTTCGAGCAGTGTGGCGGTGTTGGTGTACAACCCCTGCGGGTTGTTGGGGTTGCTGAGGACGACGTATCGGTGGTTCCGCATTGCCTGGAGGAGGCGCTCGTTGCGGTGCTCTATACAGTCCTGCCGGCCGATTGCGGGTGGGTAGAAGGCAGCGTGGCTGAATTGCCGCATTGTCTCTGTGTACTCGGGGGTGACCAGAGCGACGTCCTCGCTCTGCAGGAGTCGGCCGAAGATCATGAGGAACTCGGTGACGCCTCGTCCGCAGAGCAGTTGTGATTCGTCGACATCGAGGTGTGCGGCGTACGCGGCCAGGTACGCCTTCTCCGCTCCGTAGGGCGGCGGGCCCAGCTCTCGGTAGCGCTCGGCGGCGAAGGACTCCAGGGCGCGCACTGCACTGTCCGGTGGACCCAGACGGTTGGAGCATACGCTGAGGTCAAGGCTGATCCGGCGGGCGGCGGAGGTAAGGTCCCCGCCTTGGCGGGTCTCCCGGGATACTCCGGGCGGATGGTTGGGCATGACTGTTTCCAGTTCAGATAGGGGCAGGCGGCCAGGGTCGTCGGCTGTAGCACCACCGGATCGGTAAGCCGTCCCGGGGACGGGGATCGCCGGCGCGAGGAAAGGGAGTTCGGCAGCGGTCAGCCGTGGGGATCGGGCCGGTGATGTACGTGCCGATCCGGTTATCGAAATCAGCGTGGGCCGGCTGTCGCGGGCATCTGGGGGAGGGACCGGCGTTGGGGCGCAGTACGGGGACAGCCTGGTCGTTGTTGTCGTGGAGGCCGCACCAACGCAGGGCGCGCAGGTCATGGCCTCGGCGGGCACCCTGGGTGAGGGATTGGCCGAGTGACGGCGGACCCCAGTGCGGCAGGTGATTGAGGACTACGAGCGTGAACAGCTCGGCAAAGCCGTGGTGAGCGAACAGAATCCGTGACGTGCGCGGTGTTGGCGTGCCGTCGGCCCTGGGAGATGTCATGCGAGGCCCCCGTAGAGGCCGATGCGCTCGGCCGCGCGGATCACCTGGTAGTCGTCCTGGACGGCGCCGCTGTCGTCGGCCACGAGGAGAATCCAGCCCGCTGCTCGGCCTGCCCACACGGGGGCCTCGGGATGGAGTGGAGTGGTGGCGGCCACGGTCGGCAAGCTGACGATGGTGTGCAGAAGGGCGGGGTCGAGGGCGCCATTGTGCTGTGGCAGCAGAGCTACTTTCGTGGCATGGGCGCTGCGCCGTTGGGCGGCTTCGTACCGTTGTCCGGTCGTGAGGAGCAGGACGGTGTCACGGATGGGGTCGTGGCCGGTGGCCCGGCGCAGCACCTCGGTGGCGAAGTCGGCGTGGGGGTCGGTACGCAGGGACAGCAGGGCCGGTCCGCGGTCGGGGATGAAGGTGACTGCGGCTCGGGCGGGGCCGTAGCGTACGCCGAGGGCTGTGAGGGCGCGCATCATGTAGAGGGCCAAGGCTCGCGAGAGCAGCCCTTGGCGGCTCAGGAGATCGGCGCGACAGACTTGTTGGCCGGGCGTGCGGATCTCGGACCAGATCGAGGTGATGGTGTGGTCTGTGGATCCGTCGGGGCCGGGGCCGGTGAGGGTATGGATCCGGTACGGCGTTCCGGGGAGGTGTTCTCGCAGGACGAATGGCTGGTCGCCGGAGCGCTGTAGGTGCTGCCATGCGGAGCGGATGTCGGTTGGGGTCCGGCAGTAGTACCCGGGGGCTGAGTGGGCGGGGTCGGGGTGTTCGAGGATGAGTTCGCTCACCTGGGTGAAGGCAGCCCATTTCAGGGCGTTGTGCAGCCTTCTGGTGCGAATGCCGCGCGGGGCAGTGATTCCCGAGTTGAGGAGCGTGGCGCTGGTGAGTCCGGTGTCGAGGCGGATATCGTCGGGGTCGTTGCCGGGCAGACGGAGGTGGGAGGCCAGCCGGTCGGCGAGAACGATGCCTGCCGCTGAGCCGGCGAGGACAGCCCGCACTTCGAGGCGTGAGAGGTGAGCGGCGGTCCGGCACAGGCTGCCATGGTGGGTGAGGACGCGGCGGTAACCGACAGTGTCGCTCGGTCGGTGGGCACCGGGCATGGTGACCGCTATGGAGCTCCAGCCGTGCCGGGCCAGCGCGGGCACGTACAGGTCGCCGACGTTGCCAGGGGCGACGACGGCAGCAGTGCCGCTTTGGTACGCAGACGGAGTTGCCTGAGGGGCGGGGGCGGCGAGGGCCATAATGCGGGACTCCCGGGGCGTGTTTGGGTGGTGTGCGGAGCGGCTTCAGGAGGTACAGGCGCTGAGGAAGTGTCGGGCTGAATGAAGCTGCTGCTGCGCTCGTCGACCAGTTGGAGTCGCTCATGGCAGACATCAGGTTCGGGGCCGGTGACGACGGCGAATCCGACCCGGTCCAGCACAGTGGAATGGGGTGAGGCGGTGACATGGCGGTCCGGTGCGGCTGTCCATTCCAAACAGTTCAGGCGCCGGACGGGTGAGGCGGGGGCGTCGCCGTGGGCGAGCGACGCCCCCGCTGAGCAGTCGGCCCGCGCCCGCGCCGGGGGAGCACGGGGCGTCGCCCCAGGGGGGAGGGGCGAGGGGCCTGACTGCGCCTGGTGCTAACCAACGGGAGGAGAGCCGCTGGCCAGGAGATCAGAGAGGACTAGCAGGTGCCGGGCAGGCAGATCGGAGTCCCCTGGCCCGGTGAGTGGACCAGGTCGTGACGGACCCATCCAACGACGCCGGTCTTGGTGACACGGATCTTGTTCCACTGGACACCACCCGGGTAGCTGTAGTCGAGCGCCTTGCACGACCATCCTCGGTAGGCGACGCCGACCGCGGTGGAGTTGACGCTTGGCGTGGAGCGGACGTTTGCGGCCGAGGCCGTGATGTAGCAGCGATTGTCGATCGCCTGCGCCGAGGTGGCGGTGACCGCGGCCGCACCGGTCATGGCGAGCGTCAGCGAGAGAGCGGCGGTCGCGCGAGTGAGGGTATTCAACGAAAGGCTCCTTCAGATGAGTAAGGGGGGGCAAGCGTGAATGCATTTGCGAGAGTGCGCGCTGGAACCGGAATATCTGGTGCGTGCAACAGGTAGCCACTGCTGCACCCGACGCGTTTGCTGCAGGAATTCTTCCCTTCGCTGATTCAGCCATCGCGTCGGCAGCTTCTGGTCGGGGTCTCGGCCGGGGTGACACCGGAAAAGCTAGGCATTTGTGCCGCGCAGCGCCATTACGCACATGCACAAATTGACTACCTGGAGTTGTCGTCGGTGCACCATCTGACTCCACCCCGACACGGAAGCGCACCTTCGGCATCTATGGGCTGCCGGGAGTGCACATCTCCGGTCCGCATAAGCAGTGCGGATATTAGTTGCGGCGGCACCTCGCGGCCTCACCCACGGGTTCGCCCGGGGAGCCGCAGCGACGGACTCCGGAACGGCGGTCCGGCGAGGCAGCCTCGCCACGGATCCTTGCTTACGGAGTGTCCCGAGTGAAGGTTGCATTGTGCACCCACCTCTATCGCGTTCCCCGCAGAGCTGAGCACCGGCTGGCTTTCTCGTAACGATTACGCTGCCCCAAAACGGTCTGCCAAGCCGGAGAGAGACGGAAGCCGGATGTTATCGACCTACCGTGCCGACGGAGCCTCGCTTTTGCTGCGACGGAGGTCCTTAGAGGGTGTCTCACGTGGCTTGATGTTCGTGCGGCATGATGTCTGTCGTGGGTGCTGATCTGTCGAAGCGTCTGGTTCCTGATGAACTCTGGGAGCTGGCCGCCCCGTTGCTGCCGTCGTTCGCTGCTCGTCCGCAAGGTGGTGGGACCGCTCCGTGTGAGGAGCGGGCCGTGTTCACGGCAGTGGTGTACGTGCTGACCAGCGGCTGTGCCTGGCGGCATCTGCCGCCGACGTTCGGCACGTCGCCCGCCACCGCGCATCGCCGCTTCACGGTATGGACCGAGGCCGGCCTGTGGCGTCGGCTGCACCGGGCGGTGCTGGACGAACTCGGGGCCCGGGGCGAGGTGGACTGGACCTCGGCGATCGTCGACGCGGCCTCCGTTCGCGCCAAAAGAGGGGATCGCTGACCGGGCCGAACCCGGTCGATCGCGGCAAGAAGGGCAGCAAGCTGCACGTGCTGTCCGATGCCCAGGGCATCCCGCTCGCCGTCGCCGTGTCCGGCGCGAACATGCACGACAGCCTCGCCCTCAAGCCGCTCATCCGCGGCATACCCGCCGTCCGGTCCCGCCGGGGACCACGGCGGCGCCGACCCGTCAAACTCCGCGCGGACAAGGCGTACTTCTCCGCCGAACACCTGGCCTGGCTGCGCGAGCGCGGGCTCGTCGCGCGCATCGCGCGGCCCGGCATCGAGTCCGGCGAACGCCTCGGTCGGCACCGCTGGAAGATCGAACGGTCGATCGCCTGGCTCTTCGGCTACCGCCGCCTCTCCGTCCGATACGAACGAAAGGGCTCGCACTTCCTCGCCTTCCTCGGCCTGGCCGCCGCCCTGACCTGCTACAAAAAGCTCGCGAAACTTGCCACGTGAGACAACCTCTTAATGCAACGTCCCCGGAGGTCGCGTCAGCCGCCGACCAGATTCCGTATCCGGACGTTCACACGGATCCGTCATACGCTTTACTGCTGAACATGAAATTGTGATGTCGGTCTGACCTGGGGATGCAGTTGCCGGTGTCCGGCCCGGAGGGGGCGACCAGCGGGGTATCTACTCACCAGACTGGGCGTGTGATGACTCAATCAGCCTCTCCCGACAATCTCCGTGCTGTCCTGTTCGACTCAGGCGGCGTGCTGATGCAGCCGATCGGTGGCAGTTGGAACCCGCGAGCGGACTTCGAGTAGACCGTCCTCGCCCACGCGCGGTCGATCACACCGGAACAGTTCGCGGCGGCTATCAGCGCGGGCGACCACTTCTTCGCGTCCTGGTCATCGACGCCCGACTACGACGATTACCACCGGGTGATGCTCCACCACCTCGGTGTGGACCCGACCTCGCAACTCCTCGCTGACTTGCGCAGTGAAGTTCCTCCGGCCGTGTTTCTGGAGACGTACCCAGACGGCGAGGAGACCCGGGAGGAGTTGAGCCGGCGTGGGGTGCGGATGGCTGTGGTGTCGGATACCTGGCCCGGTTTGGCCGGCCTTCACGCCGGACTCGGGATCAGCCGGTTCTTCGGAGCGTATGCAATCTCCGCCGTCCTCGGCTGCAACAAGCCGGACCCGCGCACTCCTGCACGGGCAGGCCTGGACGCACGCCGAGGGGCCGGTGGCGCTGTTCAATCAGGCGGTGGGGTGGCTGCGGCGCAACCGGGTGCTGCTGCCCGGGGTGTCGGCGCTGGTGCGGCAGGTCGCGGAGGTCTGGACGGTCGCGGAGCGGCGGCTGTACGCCGCGGTGGCTAACGCCGCCCGCCGGGCGGACCGCTCGCTGCCCGACGACCTGGTGGCGCTGCTGCAGGTGCCGGAGGCGCGTCGGATCTCGGAACTGGAGCGGCTACGCCGGCCGCCGACGCGCACCACCGGCACCAGCATGGCCAAGGCGCTGGAGCGGGTGGACGAGATCTCCGCCTTCCACCTGGGCCGGGTGAAGCTCGACAAGGTGCCGCCGAACCGGCTGGGGACGCTGGCCCGGGTCGGACTGGGCTCGAAGGTGCCGATCCTGGAACGAGCCAAGGAGCCGCGCCGCACCGCGCTGCTGACCTCGGTGGTGCGGCACACGGAGGCGTCGGCGATCGACGACGCGCTGGACGTGTTCGCGCTGCTGATGCAGGTGAAGCTGCTGAACGTGGCGAAGCGGGCCACGGACAAGGAGTGGCTGGCCTCCCGTCCGCGGCTGGCGAAGGCGTCGCGCACGGTGCAGGCGGCGTGGCGGCTGTGGTCCGAGCAGCTGGGCCTGGCCTGCGAGGCCGGCGCCGACCTGGACGCGGCGGCGCTCTTCCTGGCGCTGGAGACCGAGGTCGGGCCGCGCGCCGAGGTCGAGGCCGCGGTGCGGCTGCTGGACGAACTGCTGCCGCCGGGCGACGACGAGTCCGAGGTGGAGCTGCGTCGCCAGCTGGCCAGCCGCTACAGCACGGTGCGCCCGTTCCTGTCTCTGCTCGGCGAGTCGAACGCGCTCGGGGCGGCCTCCGGCGGCAAGCGGGTGCTGGAAGCCGTGAAGCGCCTCCCGGCGCTTCACGGCGCAAGGTGAAGGCCAAGCCGCTGCTGCCCCGGGAGATCGACCAGAAGTTGGTTCCGCCAGCGTGGAAGAAGGCGGTCTTCTCCAACCCGGTGCGGTGGACCGCGACGCCTACGCGGTGTGCGTACTGGAGCAGCTGCACAAGGCTCTCGGGCGCCGGGACGTGTTCGCGACCCCGTCCAACTGCTGGGCCGACCCGCGGGCGCGCCTGCTGGAGGGCCCGCAGTGGGAGGCGGTCCCGGCGGACGTCCTGCACGGGCTGAGCCTTGAGGAGCCGGTGCACGAGCACTTGGCCGGCCGGGTGCGGGCGCTGGACGCGGCCAGGCAGCTGATGGCCGAGCGGTTGGAGGAGGCCGGGCAGGACGCGAAGCTTTCCTTCGAGGTGCAGCCGGGCGGTCGGCTGAAGCTCAACGTCGACCGGCTCGGCGCGCTCGGCGAGCCGAAGTCGCTGCGCTGGCTGCGGCGGACCAGCGCGACGATGCTCCCGAAGATCGTCCTTCCGGAACTGTTGTTCGAGGTCGACTCCTGGACCGGGTTCCTGGATGCCTTCGTGCGCCGCGGGGACGGCTGGACCCGGATGGAGAACCTGAAGGCTTCGCTGGTGGCGCTGCTGGTCGCGGCGTGCAACATCGGCTACACCCCGGTGATCGACGCCGACGAGGAGGCCCTGACCCGGGCCCGGCTGGTGCACGTCGACCAGTACTACCTGCGCGCCGACACGATCGCCACGGCTTCCTTTGAAGGAAGGCTCTCAGAACGTCCGAATGTCGAGAAGAGCCAACTGGTGATTCAGGTGGCCTCAGCTGGTTTCCGGCTCTGCGGTACTGCGCTGTTGCCGGGACTGCTGGCGACGATATGCAGCGCGAAATGCAGGTCACGGATACCGCCCAGCGACGTAAAGTCGCGCTGCATATAGGTTTCCAGCGCCCGCAGGTGGGACCGGACCGTCCCCTCGGCCAGACCGAGCATGCGGGCTGTCGGTTCAACGTGCGCGTCAAGGCTGAGCCATGTCCGTGCTGTGGCCAGGAGATCCCGCCGGTCGGTTTGAACGGGCTTGAGTAGACTCTGCGCCCAGGCGTGTACTTGGGGAGCGCTCAGCAGCATTCTTAGCGAGGGCAGCTCCGTACCGGCCGCGGGTGTCGGCACGGGTGCCTCCCGCTGAGTGACCAGTTCCAGAGCAAGGGCCACGGCGACACGGTCGTTGACGGCGGCGAAGTTCATGCGAAGGAGTTCCGCGGCCCGGGCAACACGTCGCATGATGGTGTTGCGGTGTAGGCCCAGTCGACGGGCAGCAACTGTGTATTGGTAGGCGAGGGCGCTGGGTAGGGTTTCGCGCAGGGGCTCCCACGATTCGTCTTGCATCAGGGGGCGCAGCAGGTGGCGGGCCCACTGCTGGGCTTCCTCCTGAGGCAGAAGGCTGATGAGGTCGGCTTCATGCACCGACAGGGCAACGGAGCCTGCCTGGAGGGTTGCGAAGCGCTGGGCGGTGATCGCCTCTTGGAGCGCATCGGCGAGCAGGGACATGGAGTAGACACCGCTGCCCCCCAGGGACGAGCCGGCGCCGAGCACGCCTACCAGACGGGTGAGCTCGGCGGAAACCATGTCGTCGGCTTCCTCAGCTGAACGCACGGACTGCACGATGAGGAGCCGCCCGTGCTCCTTCGGGTCGGGCACTACTAGGGCACGCTGCCCGAGAGCGGTATGGCAACGGAGGACGGCCGTATCCCGGGATGCCCGGTTCGTCTCCAATGCAAAGACACGTGCGGTGTCGGGGTCGAGGAGTCCCGGGGCGAGTTTGCGCATAACGCGACGGGCCTTGTCTATCTCCGCGTCCATCAGCAGTTCGAACGCCGCGCTGCGCGCGGCGTGGGAGGCATCCGATGCGGCGTGGTACTCGCGGTAGGCCTGGTCAACAAGCCCAAGTAGCTTCGCCCCGTAGCGCAGCAGACGTAGGTCGGCCTCGTCGAACGGAGTTTGGCGGGCCACTGCGAGGACAGTGTCGGTGGCCGAAGCGGGGGCAAGCGAGATGAGCTGGGTATGCGGCCCCGCGAATGGTTCGGGTGCGCTGCCATCGACAGTCTGGCGGATGATGGCTTGCGCAAGCTCTTCAGCCGCTGTAGCCGGCGAGGCGGCAAGAACTCGTTCAGGCTCGCTGACGAGGACTTGGGCGTCGAGCGCTCGGGCGAGCCAGTCAGCGATGCGCTGCATCGTACGTGGATCGGCCAGCTGTGCAGGCAGCTGCTGCACAAGCGACCCGAGCTCGGCCGCGCGGCGTTCCGCGAACAGCAGACGATGCTTCTGGATGCTCTCGTGTAGCCCTTTCCACCGCTCGGCGGGGGCAGTTGTGAGCAGGAACGGAACGTTGAGGCGGTTTGCCAGTTCCAGGATCGACTGAGGTACTGACTGAGGTGAACGGGTGGCAGTGCTGACCACCAGCCCTGCCCCCCCTTGTCGGCTCATCTGCCGGAGGAGCGATTCGATCGCAGTGGTCATGTGCCCGTGGAGACGGCCCGGTACGGTTCCGGTGACCAGGATGAGAGCGCCCGCGGAGAGGCGGGAAGGACCGCCTTTCTCCAACAGTGTTCCTGCCGCCAGAGTAATGAGTTCCGTGAGCTTGAGTTGCTGCGTGACTGCGGGACCTTGGGTGACGAACTTCAGTTCAAGTTCGGAGTGTTGTGTGGGGAGTGAGCCGAGGCTGAGCATCGAGCGCTCCTTGGTGTGTTCCGGAAGCCGAGATCGTGAAATGGAGCTCTGTGCCGTAACTAGCGGAGGTGCCTGCTCACCCGCGACCTCGAAGTGTCGATTCCGGTAGTGAGTCGGCGAGGATTATGCATCGAGTCGGAACGCGCACCCCAAGCTCTGTGGTGTACACAGAGACGGTCATGGTCCAGACTCGTCCCCCGCCCTGGCGCCTGATGATCTGCGACAGCATCAGGCGCAACTGGTGGATTATTCCGGTAGTTCAAACAGTCGTGTGCGCTAATAATTCTGACGGATTCCTGCGCGGGCGGCTCGCGGAGGTAAAGGTATTGGAGTGCATTCCGTGGCGCGTCTATGCGATAGAACGCAAAGATCCACACCGGTTTATCAGGTGCTAGGGCAACAGGAACGGCAGGATTTCTGATTGCTGTGGGCCGGAAACCGAGTCGGCTGGGCGGGCCACTTTCACCTCGGCAGTGGGGAGCCTGCCGGTGATGACGGCACGCTGGGCCTTGCCCTCGTCGGGGCCTGCGCCGGCAGGACAGTAATTGGGAGCGAGTCGGCCTTAGCGGGCAGAGTGATATTGCCGTTCTTGGCAGGGGCTACGCTCGCGCCAGGGTGTTCCGAGGAGCGGGTGCCACCTGTCCTGCTCCGACTGAGGTCGCGTCGACGATGAGGGGCGTTTTGGCGCTGGGTTGGACCGGGCCCTCGGTCAGGTGAAGATTGATCTTGTGAGGGTAGAAGTACCGGAAGGCCTCGGCCATCGAGGCCATGGCTGTGTTCTTTCCGGTGGTGGCCACGTTTGGGAAGGTGAGGCGCTCCAGCACGCGTTTGCCTTCGGGCAGCGCATAGATGCTCTCCGGTGCGAGGTATGAGTACAGCGTCGGATCCGTGCAGAATCCACGTCTGGTGCCGATGGTCAGCGTGTAGGAGCCGAGGTGAGAAGCTCCGAGGTCCCCTGATGGTCGGGTCGGGTATCCGGGCCTCCATCGGCCGGCCGCCGACGCTTCAGGCGCGAGCAGTGGACCAGCGCCCAGCGTGACCGTCATAGCAACCACCGAACGCCGAAACCAGGGTTCGGGCTGCGCGCGGGGTCGAAAGGATGCCAAGATCATCCACATCTCCATTTGAGGGGTACCGCTGGGTCCGGTCACCCATGGCCTAGGAACCTGTTGACCGGACTCAGAACCACCGTCACTTACGGTGGTTGGGATGTGACGTAAAGCGGCTACTCAGGAGGGCCCCATCCAGGCCAGGGGTCGATAGCCGCTACGTAGAGATCTTTCTGTAGTCGGCCGCCCGTGTCAACAATTGTGGAGATCTGCTGGTCGGTCTAGCGCCGTCTGGCACGTGGCCGCAGGGCGCGCCGCTGCTCGGAGGCCCTCACAGTCGCTTGGCTTGCCGAACCGAGTAGGACGCTCACCCGTGGAGTAACGTGTCCCCAGTTGGGCAGAACGGGGGTGTGCGTGCCTGCGCATGGGCAAATGACGTTGGGCACGAACAGGGAATGCGACCCCGTGCGTTGGGCTCAACCCCGACGTCTCGTTCGCCACCTGGCCCGAACAGGAGAACTGCTGCATGGACGCCCTTGACGCTGCCGTGGCGGGCGACGACGACCTTGGGGCGGTGGTTCGTTCCATCGATGAGCTGCTCACGGCATTGCAGCTGAGCTGGGACGCCATCGTCGATCTGGAAAGCCTCTCCCGTCGCGCAGGGCTCCCCCTGGACCGGATCCGCGACCTCATAGACGGGGATGTCCCGAACAGTGAAACCTCGGACCCCTTCCTTGATCGCTTCACCTTTCTTCGTGAGACACGTCGACGAAAGGACGGGAAACGCCTCTCGTACGGCGAGATCGCGCAAGGGGCTGGGATGTCACACGGGCAGGTTGGCTATCTGCTGAACGGTCAGCGTAGCCCCGGCCACGTCCAGGTCCAGAAGTTGGAAAAGTACTTCAAAGTTCCGCCGGGATTTTTCAGCGCCAGCGACAGTGAAGCGCTTTGTCGTGAGCTGCGCCCCGTGCACGAGGATCTGAATTACCTTGCCCTTTTGAAGGGGAAGGGGATCAGCCATTTGGCGATGCGTCGCAGCGGCTCGCCCGAGAATCCGAATAATATTCTTGCTGTCGAGCTTCGGGAAGCGCTGACAATAGCGATGTCGAGTCCGGTGAGAGACTCCGACATGGAAGAGCTCAGACGCACGATGGGCTCCCTGTCTTCCCAGAAACGCAAGACTGTGCTCAACAAGATCAGAGGAATGCTGAGCCGCGCACAATCAGAAGACCAGGGAAATGAAGGAGCGGGTCGAATATCTGATTGAACGCAGGTGTATCCGGCCCATTCATGAAGAGAACATACCCAGGCGTCGTTGCCGTCCACCGCGTGTGAGAACGATATGCTGGATGTCGATGACGGCTCATTGAGTGTGAAGTACCGGCTCTCCTGGACCGCTCCGCGAGGGGAGCGTACAAACGGGGGACCGTACCGTTCAGAAGGGCACAGTGGGCCGTCTCGGTTGGGGCGTCTGCGCAGGGCGAGGTGGACGTGAGGGCGGTCCGCACCGCCCGCTGCGAGGCCAGACGCTGCGGACTGCGTCCGCGATCTCCGGGCGGGGTGCTGGCATCAGCTTGCTGACTTGACGCTGGCTCGGCCCGGTGAGCGGGGTTGTCGAGGTGGCGCCGAGGCCTGATCGGACGCGATTCAGTAGAGACCATCTCGCCAATGAGCGGAAGTGAGAATGCCCCTACGCTGAACTGGTCAACCAGTGGACCCGGCCCAGGATCGTGCGCTACGGAGGAGTACCCCGGGGCTCAGCAGCGATCGTGGGTGGTCACGCATGTTCAGCACCCGCATGAAAGCTCGGTTGACCTCCGGGTCCGTAATCGACGCCGCAATGATCTTGTCGTTGAGTATGCGGGTCAGCCGGTATCTCCAGGAACGGTGCCCATCTACGTGCGGCTGGGCAAGGTCGGCGGCGGTGGACAGGCCCCAGGCAGCTTCAACGAAGACAGCGGAGTGGTCGAAATACGTCCGGGCTGGGGCGTGCGGATCGAGCCCCGAACGCAGGTACGCCCCCAGACAAGACGCCTGCAGAACGGCGAGGGTGAGCCCTTGCCCATAGATGGGATTGACCGAGGCCGCAGAGTCCCCCAGGGCTATCAGGCCGCCAGGGAAGCGGTTCAGGCGGGTAAACTTCCGGCGTAAGCCTTCTCGGAAATGAAAAGTTTCGACAGAACCCGCCATTTCGCATCTTTCGGCGACTTCGTGCAGCGGTGCGACACACCGCTTCATTCGCTTCACAAATTCTTCAGGGCATGTACCTGGTCGCTGATTCCCGTAGCCAGCGAGCGCGACCGCCCAAGAGTTCTCTTCAACCGCGGACATGGCTCCTGGTTCACAGCGGGAGAACAGATAGTCGCTGGCCGGCCCTGGCGTTGAATGAACGATCACAGTGCCTGGCAGTTCGCTGCCTCTGTGGAACCGGGCGGTGGCGTAGCCGAGGTCGATACGCATACGGTCGAGCGGTGGGCTGCTCCAGCCTGCGTCCAGCAGCCAGGTTCCCAGGCGGCTGGAGCGTCCCATGCAGTCGACGACGAAGTCGGCGTCTATGTCGGTCAGGTCGCTCGGGTTGGTGCTCTGGGGAGCTTCCTGCCTCTGTGCCGCGTAACGGACGCTGCGCACGCTGCGCTCGTCGAGGTGCAGGGCCTGTGCCCGGCCTTGCGTAACCATGACATTGGGGAGTTCAAGCACTCGGCTGCGTACTACGTTCTCGAGGAGCGGTCGTGTTGCACTGACCATGGGGAGGTCTACCGGCGGCTTGAGGCGGCCGTCTATGTAGTACTTCACTTCTGTGCCTGTGCCCAACTGCGCGCCAGCTTGGCGGAGATCGCCCGTGATGCCGGGGAACAAGCCTTCGAGCTGCACGTGCCCCATGGATAGCAGTGCGTGGAGCTGCCGCCGGTGAGGGGCACCCGGGTTGCCTATGCCGTCTGGGTTCGGCGGCGCCGGTTCGAGCACAATCACTTCGTCTGCATGGTCGCTCAGCGCGCGAGCGGCGAGCAGTCCCGCCCAGCTTCCCCCGAGAACGACAGCTCGACGCACGTATTCCCCCCATTGGGGCAGTGTCTGGCCACGCCCCGGATTTGTCGGACCAGAGACTACTGGGACCGGCACTAGCTCCGACGAGCAGGGTACGGTCAACCCTCTTGGGCGAGTTTGTGCGATTTGGACCGCATGTGCCGGGCGGTCTGTACTGCCGTGTTGACGATCGGGTGTTTGAGTGCACGGGCCACCTGCAGGAGACGGCGACGTTCGTCGGCTGCTCGAGTGTCCTCACCGGGGAGTGGTATGGCGTCGGCCAGGGGAGGCACAGGGGCGGCGAGCGCGCTCTGCCTGCTCTCGGTCAGACGTTCTGCTGCGTCTTTCAGGCAAGCCGCGGTTGTGATGGCTTGCAGTTCCGCCTCCTTTACAGGGCGTGTGCTGCTTGCGTGAAGTGCTTTGACTGCCTCGGCGGGCTCGGAGGTCACCCAGGGGCGTAGGGCGCGTAGCCCGTCGAGGATCTCGATGATTTGACGGTGGAGGTGGAAGCTCGCGTTGATGGACATGAGGTGAGGCCGGTGCGCAGTGAAGGCGAGGCCTTCGTCAACACCCGCAACGGTCAACTCCCACAGCGGCTGGAGCGTTCGCAGATCGCGGCGCTCGGCGATCCAGGCGTTGAAGGCAGCATCGGACAGGCCGTAGGTGGAAAGCAAGGCGCCGATGGAGCCGAAGGTGGATCCGAGGATGCCAACAGTTTCCAGGTCGCGGTTACCGGCGGCCGCCAGAGCAATGGCCGGGGCGCTGCACAGGACGTACCCGAAAACGAAGAGCATGCTGACACCCAGCGTTTTCAGGGCCCGACGCACCTTCGGGTCCTTGCTTCTGGTGCGGCGGCACTGCTGGAAGGTCGAGAGAGTGCCGGTTGACAATGCGATCAGAAACGCTGTCAGGAATACCAGCACCATCGGCTCGGAGGCCCTGTCCGTGTTGAACGTCAGGGGCTCGGCCGGCCCGGTCAGGGGTGCTCCGAGGAACGTCACGATCATAAGCAACGAGGCCGCCCCGTACATGCCGATCCAGCCCGTGATGCGGCGGTTCAAGGACACTCGCTTGTCGCGCAGCGCGGGGTTCCACAACAGCGTGATCAGGTGAAAGTGCGCGAACGTCGCCAGGATGCAGAGATAGACCGGTAGCGTGGCGAAACTGGCGCGGCCTGTGGCGTCTCCAATCGCTCTGTAGGTCACAGGGGCCGCCAGGGCGAAAGCGCCGAAGGCGGTCACGTTCGACGAGGCGACCAGGACCAGGGCCGGGGTGTAGTCGCGCCGCAGCGCCGTGAACTTCCATATGGCGATCACAGCCTCGACGGCTGCGATGATCAGGTACACGATGTTCGACGTGCCCTCAGACACCGGATCTCCTGTGCGCCAGGGCTGAGGTGACCTGGCCTGTGCCGGTGTCGTCGCCGAGGCTCAGATGCCTTTGGAGCATGAGGGTGGCAAACGCCTCCGCGCCACGTTCGTGCTTGGTGTTGTAGTGGGAACGCCGCAATACCCTGACGGCAGATGACGGGGTCAAGTTCGGCAGGAGCTGTCGAATCATGTCCTCAGACATTGGGGGTGGCGGACCGTCCTGGACGGGGTGGTCTGCCCACAGGTGGAACAGTTCGTGTAGCACCGCGTGCCATCGGGTGAGTTCGCTGGCGACAGCGTCCGTCACGATGTAGTCACGGTCTCGGCCCGTAGCGCAGAAGGCAGATACCTGGGACGGAAGTGGTGCCTCTGTAACGGTGATCGGCCGGCCTCGCGCGGTTGCGATGACCCCGATCAGACCCTCCATCGTGAGCACGCCGGAGATCCCCAGGTCGCGGCGAATGACTTTTGCTGTGCGTCGTGTTGCTAGGAATGTCTGCCATTGCTCGCGCCATGATGGGCGAAATGTGCCCTGATGGCCCCCTTCTGAATGAGAGCAACCGGGACCGTTAGGTGTGTCGCTGTGCGCGGATTTAGGCATGGGCCTGGGGTGCCCTTTCGAGCCGATCGAGTTGGTGGGTAACGGAGGTCTCTTGGGGTCGGGGACCTGTGGAGTTCGGCCCAGATCGCAGAGTTTCCGATGCTGCATGGCATCGCCGAGGTTTCACTAATGGAAAGACTGCACATTCTGGGCCAGCCTCCATCGTTTTCTCTCTCGACCTCGTGCAGACCGGCGGAATGAGGTGGGATCAATACGGTAACGCGCCGTCGGTCACTCTCTGCTGTCGGCTATTTTCAGTTCACAATAACGCCTGAGTGGCAACCGGATGAAGAGGTTCCCGGGGTGGGGATTTCAGTAAGTTGGCGTGAATGTGACGGCAAGGCGGGTGTTTTTTGAGTGGCCCGCCTTGCCGGCCGACCGGCGCCCATGTCATGCCGACTCCCCGCTCAGGTCTATGCGGCGTGGGTTCAATCAGCTTGTTCCTTTTGGTGTTGCAAGTATCGCGTGTAGGCATCGCGACTGTCCTGGACATATGGCCAGGTCCAGATGGAGTCCTCCAGGGCGCGCTTGCTCAGCCATCCGTGCCAAGCGACTTCCGAGGATGACGGTGCAATACTGTTCGGATCGACCTTAACCTGGTTGACTGCGAAGAAATATGGACCAAGTTCACCTTCGCACCGAAATTTGAACAAGGGGTGGACGGTGGCCCGCACCCCCAATTCCTCGTGCAGCTCCCTGCTCGCGGCGGCTGTGTAGGTCTCCCCGACGCTCACGGCTCCGGCGACGAGCCAGCTGTACTGGCCAGGGAACCGTGAGCTGCTGTCGGGCCGACGGTGAACGAGATATCGCCCCTGGGGGTCCCGGCACAGAACCATCGCCATCCGGTAAAGCCACCCCTCGCGTACCGCCTGGCCTCTCTCGACCACTCCGATGACGCGGTCCTGCTCGTTTACCCGCTCAATGAACTCCGTCATTTCGCCGACCTTCCAGCATGCGCTCGACTCAACGTCAACTCCATTTTGCATAGCGGAACTTGCTCATCAGGAGCTCGTTCTCGACGGAGATCTGCTCGGGCGGATCAAGGGCTCCAGGGGGCGCGCTGTCGTTGGTACCGACCATGCCGGAATTGGGGCGAGATGCGTCGTCGTGTTGCAGGACCCCGGTGCGGCAATGTGGCGTGGTCAGCTTGACGGCCATCAAGCACGGCTCCAGTGGGGCGTCACGACAAGGTGGAGAGGGCAGGCGAGACGCGGCAGGCCCACCAGCACGCAAATGTGCATGAGAGCTCCTGTGATCGAGGGGATGCGTCGGTCGCTACAGAGCGTTGCTCGACCGTTTCCCCCAGTCCACTATCACTTGTATGGCGGCACTCTGCAACCCTGCAAAGTGTTTCCAGACACTTCGGCGTAGTATGTAGTGATCATGGGGTTCAAGGTTCATTCGGAGGGAGTTTCGTGTCTCGGCCTCGATCCGGCCCAACGGTGGCGCTACGACTTTTCGCAGCCGACCTCCGAGCGCGCAGGAAGGCCGCAGGGCTGACCATCGAGTCTGTGGCTCAGTCCCTGGGGGTCCACAGCGCGACCGTCGGCCGCCTGGAACAGGCACAGACCGCACCCCGACGGGCAACGGTCACTCACCTGCTGCGCCTGTACGGGACCCGAGCAGACGAAGTGGACGCCGTGCTGGACGCACTCGGCGAGGCATTGGCGGACGGATGGTGGCATCCCTACCGCGCCCTGCTGCCCGATCACCTTGCGGGAGTGATCGATCTTGAGTCGGCTGCCAGCTTGATTCGTTCGTATGCTCCCGGCGTCGTTCCGGAGCTCCTCCAGACACGCGGATATGCACGGGCGCTGTTACAACTGCGCTACCCACGCGCCTCCGAGAATGAGATCGGCGAGCGCTTGGACCTGCTGCGTGCCCGCCAGGAGCACGCGCTCGGCCGGAATGAACCAGTGCGGCTGTGGGTGCTGATGGAGGAAGCAGTACTCACTCGACCGGTCGGGGCAGAGCCCGCAGTAATGCACGAGCAGCTTGCGGCCCTGGACGGGCATACCGTGCGCCGTGACGTGGTCACAGTGCAGGTGATCCCAACGCTCGTCGGTCCGCATCCCCTCCTGCTGAGCGGGCCCGTCGACATCCTGCGCTATCCCCACCCCCAGCTCGCCGACCGGCTCGTCGTTCGTGGGCTGCACGCGGAAGCCGCGACTGTCAGCGATGATCTAGGCGCCGTCCGTACCTATCAAGCGGCCATGGATGCAACCGCAGCGCTCGCGCTGCCTCCAACTACCCGTCTACCACTCTCGGAAGGTTCTTCCCAATGACCGACAATCTTCAGGATCTGGACCTCCAGCCCGACATCCCTCACAGCGCTCGCTTCTGGAATTATCTGATTGGCGGCAAAGACCACTTCCCCGCCGACCAGGAACTCGCAGAACTGATGCTGCGGGAGTACCCCGCGATGGGCGATATCGCACGAGCCTCCCGCGCATTCCTCGGCCGCGCCGTCCGGCACCTGGCAACCGCCGGCGTACGCCAGTTCCTCGACATCGGCACCGGCCTGCCGTCCGCCGACAACACACACGAGGTCGCGCAACGCATCGCCCCCGAATCACGGATCGTGTACGTCGACCACGACCCCATCGTTTTACTGCACGCCCGTGCACTGCTGACCAGTACTCCCGAGGGCACCACAGACTACGTTGACGCCGACCTGACCAACGCGGACGAGGTGCTGAGGCATGCTGCGCGGACTCTTAACATGGAGGCACCCATAGCCCTGATGCTGATGTCCACGATAGGCCACATCCCGGACGCTGCCGCAGCGGCAGATCTGGTGCAGACCTACATGACACGTCTCGCACCTGGCAGCTATCTGGCCCTGTGCACCACCCTCTCCTCACCCGAGACGGAAGAGGCGGGCCGACGCTATTCAGAATCAGGCACGATCCCATATGTGGCATCCAGTGCCGAGGAAATGACAGCGATGGCCGCCGGGCTCACCATCCTTCCGCCCGGCCTCGGCCCGATCAACCGCTGGTTCCCCGAAGGAACGGTAGGCCCGGACGTGGACCAGTGGGGATACGTCGCGCGCAAGGACTGACTACGGGTAGGAGCGGGGGGCCATGTCCCGGCACGTTGCCGTGACGGGACAGCCGCTCTGGTTGCCTTTCTCGGTGCTGGCTCTGGTGTCGGGACCGGGTGGTGGTGTCGGGTCATGTACGCATTGAGATCGAGCCACTGTGACCGGCCTGTGACTTCATCCGGTTCCAGGCGGGGAAATCCGCAGGTGCCATGACTGGGGCTCGGCCTGCGGCAGGTCCCTCGAACTGCAGCGGACTGACCAGGCACCTTGTCTCCACACTTGCGCTCGGTTCCGGATGAGCAATGCTCAAGACCTAATAGCAGTGCACGGTGACGGGTGACCCCTACTCAAGACCTGGAGCTGGACTCCTCTCCACAGGCAGAGGGCCCTGTCACCGTGCATCTGCCGGAGTACGTCGCATATCTCCACGATGACGTCATGATCGTGACCAGCGTCGTTCGTACGGCCACCTCTCCCTGATCACGCGAGCCGCCGAGCTCCTTCCAGAGACCGTGGACCGTGCGGGGAGCTGGGGCTGCGAACTGCTCATCGGATGTCGGGCCATCGAGCCCTCCCATTAGGTCGCAGCGCGCCCTGCGCAGACTCAAACACCAGGACGAGCACGAAGAGCAGGGAGCTTGAAGTTGACGATCACGTGCGGGATCGACTGGGCGGAAGACCAACACGACGTGGCGCTGGTCGACGAGACGGGAAAGCTGGTCGCCAAGCAGCGCATCAAGGACGACGCGGACGGCTTCCGCCAGCTGCTTGCCCTGCTCGCGGAAGCCGGTGACTGCGCTGCGGCCCCGATACCGGTCGCGGTGGAGACCGCTCGCGGCCTGGTGTTCGCCTGCCTGCGCACCACCGGCCGCAAGGTGTACTCGATCAACCCGATGGCGGTGGCCCGCTACCGCGAGCGGCACCGCAGTGCCCGCGCGAAGTCCGACCATGCCGACGCGATGACGCTGGCCATCATCCTGCGGACCGATGCCGACGTGCACCGGCCGCTGCCCGCCGACTCCGAACTGGTCCGGGCGATCGCAGTCCTGGCCCGCGCCCAGCAGGACACGGTGTGGAACCGAGCCCAGCTCAACAACCAGCTACGCTCGCACCTCAAGCAGTGCTACCCGGCCGCCCTCGCGGCCTTCGCCGTCCGCGGCGTGGGTCTGGACTCCCGGGAGGCCCGCGCGGTCCTCGCCGCGGCACCCGACCCGCACACCGCCGCCCGCTTGACCCGTGCCCAGTTGCGGGCCGCCCTGCGCAGATCCGGACGGCAGCGGAACATCGAGGTCTGGGTGGAACGGCTGCGCACCCTTTTCACCGGCGACTACCTGCACCAGCTGCCGCTCGTCGAGCAGGTCATGGGACGCCAAACCCGCGCGCTGGTCGCCCAGTCGGATGCCGCCTGCCGGGCAGCCGACGACCTCGCCGAGGCCGCGGCCGAAGCGTTCGCCTGCCATCCGGACGCCGAAATCCTGGGCAGCTTCCCTGGTATCGGTCCGCTCACCGGCGCACGCGTCCTGGCCGAGATCGGCGACGACCGCACCCGCTTCGCCGACGCCCGCGCCCTGAAGGCGTATGCCGGCTCGGCGCCGGTCACCATCGCCAGCGGCAAGAGCCACCTCGTGCGCCACCGCCGGGTGAAGAACCAGCGCCTGGCCGCCGCAGGCTACGTTTGGATCTTCGGCGCACTGCCCTCTCCACAGGTCAAGGCCGAATACGACCGACGCCGCGACCTCGGGGACCGGCACACCGCCGCCATGCGCAACGTCTTCAACCGCTTCCTGGGATGCCTCCACCACTGCCTGCAGACCGGGCCGAAGTTCGATCCCAGCAAGGCGACTCCGGCCACGTCCACGCCGCCTGTGACGCTCGCGGCTTGACTTCTTAGCAAGCTCGGATGTCTGTGGATCGGTCTCCGGGACGGGACGCGAAGGGCGTACCTCCCGAATGATCCTGATGGTCACCGAGTAGGCCCGCGTTCGCAGCGCGGGTCGGGAAGGCACGCCCGTGCTCAGCGTAGTGAATGCCGACGGTTCCACCGAGCCCGGCTCCCTGATCGACGAGACCGTCCGCGAGGGCACCCGGCGGATGCTCGCCGCCGCGCTGGAGGCCGAAGTCAACCAGTACACAACCGAGTTGGCCGCCGAGACCGACGCGGCCGGGCACCGCCTGGTGGTCCGCAACGGCCACCACAGGCCCCGCACCGCGGGTGTCGGTGCGGGCCCCGTCGAGGTCACGGCCCCGCACGTGAACGACAAGCGGGTCGACGGCCACCAGCGCGCGGATGCGGTTCTCCTCGAAGATCCTGCCGCCGTGGTGCCGCAAGTCGCCCAGGGTGTCCGAGGTGCTTCCTCTGCTCTACCTGCACGGACTGTCCTCGGGGGACTTCGTGCCCGCGCTGGAGCACTTCCTCGGCTCCTCTGCCGGCCTGTCGCCGGCCACCGTGACCCGGCTCACGAAGCAGTGGCAGGACGACCACACTGCCTTCCAGCAACGCGACCTCGCCGAGTCCGACTACGTGTACGTATGGGCGGACGGGGTGCACCCCAAGGTCCGTCTCGGGCAGGCGCACTCCTGCGTCCTGGTGCTGATGGGCGTGCGCCTGGACGGCACCAAGGAACTGATCGCACTGGCCGAGGGCCTGCGCGAGTCCACCGAATCATGGGCCGACCTCCTGCGGGACTGCCGCCGCCGCGGCATGCGCGATCCCGAGCCGGTCGTCGGTGACGGTGCGATGGGGCTGTGGAAGGCGCTCGCCGAGGTGTTCCCGGCCGCCCACCACCAGCAGTGCTGGGTCCACAAGGCCCGCACGTCACGAACGCCCTGCCGAAGTCCGCGCAGCCGGGCGCGACGAAGGCGATGCAGGAGATCTACAACGCCGAGGACCGCACCCACGCCGAGAAGGCGATCGAGGCGTTCGCGAAGACCTACGGCACCAAGTGGCCCAAGGCCGTCGCCAAAATCACCGACGACGCCGAGGAACTGCTGGCGTTCTACGACTTCCCGGCCGAGCACTGGATCCACCTGCGGACCACGAACCCCATCGAGTCGACCTTCTCCACCGTCAAACTCCGCACCAAGGTCCCCCGCGGCGCCGGCAGCACGGCCGCCGCCCTGGCGATGGTGTTCAAGCTCGTCGAGTCCGCCCAGGACCGGTGGCGCGCGGTCACCGGTGCCCACCTCGTCGCCCTGGTCCGGGCGGGAGCCCGGTTCGAGAACGGCATCCTCGTCGAGCGGGAACAGCCCCCGTCATCTGACGCCCCCGCAAAGGAGAAAAGGACCAGTCATGCCCGAACCCACAGCCCCGCTGACCGAGTTCATCCGCGCCTACGAGCAGGCCACCAACAGCCACGACATCACCCAGCTCGTCCCGCTGATCGCTTCCGAAGCCGTCTACTGGTTCACCGACGGATCGCACCAAGGCCGCGAAGCCGTCCTCTCCGCCATCGCGGAGACCTTCGCCACCATCCACGACGAGGTCTACCAGATCAACGACCTGGAGTGGGATGACCACGCGATATGCCGCTACCGGTTCACCTGGACCGGAACCATCGACGGCCAGCCGCTCTCAGGAACCGGCCGCGGCACCAACGTGCTCGTCAACAACGCCGGGACTTGGCAGATGCTTCACGAACACCTCAGCGCATAGCCAAGCGGCAGCATCGATCCACAGGAATTGACAATTGCTCGTTCCGGATCGACTTCTACGCCTGTCACCCTCCACCGCATCTCGGGGGAAGCTCACATCCTGGCCGACTGCGCCGCCTGCCAGATGCTGGTCCTGGACAGCCGGGCGCTGCGGGCCCGCGCCGTCGCCAAGGCAACGACAGCGCTTGCCAGCGGGCGAGTTGACCGGCCTGGGTTCGAGGCGGAGCTGAATGCGTGCTGGCGGAGTGAGGCCGCCGCCACGGAGGTGCGCCGCGAGGAGGCCATCCAGGAGCGGCACGCTCGTGAGCGGGTCTGGGCTGAGCAGCGGGCTCAGCACGCGGCCCAGGAGGCTGCCCGGCAGGCGCTCGCCTGCACAGTGTGCGGGAAGCCGGAGACCGCCGGTCTGTGCAGCCGGTGCCGCGACGAGCGCCGCGTTGAGGAACCGATCGCCGAGGCCGTCGACGTGGCGGTCGTCACCTGGGGCATGGGCGGAGGGCAGTACCGGCTTGATGCCGGTCGCAGGACCACGCGGGACATGCGTCAAGCGGTCGAACAGGCGGTCGCGGAGCTTCTCACCGCGGGCGATGGTGTCTTCGCCGAGTCTGTGGCGCTCGCGGCGCGGCTGGCCGCAGAACTCCAGCTGGGCTCACTGCAGCGCCGGGCCGTGAACCGGTTCGCCTACCAGCCGCCCGCCCAGGCCGAGTACGAGAAGGTTTTCGCCACAGAGATGCGACGCAGCCACCTCCACGACAACCTCGACGAGGCCCGCGAGGCCGTTGAAGATGCTGGCCGGACGGCCCGGTTCAACACGGCGCGCGCACTCCTGCACGACCGGCTGCGTACGCTACGGGCTGCCCGGCCGACGGCCAAGGTAGATGCCGAACCGGACTGGTACACAGAGGCAGCCGCTCAAGTCCGTGACCTGATCCGCCCCACGCCGCCGGAGCGCGCCGTGTCCGTACGACGGCCTCCAACCTCGTCGGGCTCGCCGACGGGCAGCCGGGGGTGCTGGCGGGGTTGGGAGCAGGAGCTGTTCCGCACGCGCCACGCGCACCGGCCTGTTCTCCGGTCGTCGTTGACCGAGTGGGTGGAAGGGCTGTCGGGGTGGGAACGTCGGCTACTCCTGGAGGACAACACCGAACTCCAGTACGTCGACAGGACGACCAGGGATTTCGGCTACCGGATGACGATGGCCCTGGCAGTTGCGGTCTCTCAGCCGACTGCGAGTGGACCTCGCGCAGTGGTGGGAAGCCCTGGTACTGCGCCCGACAGCGAGCGGAGCCTGAGCACGATCGCTGTGCTCTCCATCCCAGCAGCATTGCTTCTTCGTCCTTGTCCCGGCTCAGGCAGGTCGCAGCGGTGATCTCCAACTCCACGTTGGCAAGGAGAGCCCGTCTCCCACTGCCCTTCCCGGCCACCGAACCACGACCCGCCCGAGCGGGGCTGCCCGCCGAACCGCGGAATCCAGCCGCGGCCAGCGACGCGGCGGGGACAACTCGGCCCCACCGGCCGCTGCCGGATCCTCCGCCTGGCACTGGCCCCAGCACATCGCTGCCGCCCTCCACAGGATCGCCCCGCTACCCGACTCCGGATGACCAGCAGATTCCCCGTCCCGACAACAACACCACTGGCCCGGAACAGCGGAATCCGGCGCACACCCGAGACGACATCCGGGCCGCAGGTCTATCCACGCTCAGCCACAGAACGCCTGATGGCCCACTGCCTGGGCAGACGGACCACCACGAAAGTTCGACGTAAAGGCCACAGGAGAGACAGTGGCCAATAAACGCCTTCCCTTTTTAGCGCACCACAATATGAGGTGTACGCATGGTTGTGGGGAGGGGGTGAAGAGGGCATGCGTAGTCGTTTCGTGGAGCGGCTTGTCGTCGTCAGTGCTGGTGGCTCCGGAGCTGTTGAAGACGAGAACGGTGACATCAAGGGGCCGGACGATATGCCGGATGAGGGATCAGAAGAGTAGAAAAGAGCCTCAGCGGGTGAGGGCCGACTGAGAGGCCCTCACCCGTTTCCTGCAGATTGAGGAACAGCTCTGAGCAGACGGAGGTGCCCGGTCAGAGACTTCCTTTCTGCCATCGTTGTACTTCTGCGTTCAGCAGTGTCAGGTCGACAGTGCGGTGGCGTACCGATTCCACCCAGGCGGTGACCAGGCGGCTGAACACTTCGGCGTTGGACCCGGCGATCTGGTCATCGACAGCGAAAAGGGCCAGCAGCGCATCTGCGGGCGGCTCGCCGCGGTCACATTCGGGGCACAGGACCGCCTCCCGGAGGCCGTGAACCTCTTCACCGCGGGTGTTCTTCCAGGAGTTGGGGAAGCGGGCTGAGAGCAGTCCGGGTCTTCCGCATGGAGGAGGACAGTTCGGGGGGGCCGTGAGCCGGAGCACGAACTCTTCGGTCGGTTGGGTCACGCCACGCCTTGCCAGGCGTCCGGTCCGAATGTGCCTTTGATGTCGGAGGCGACCGACGTCGGATCGACCAGGAAGCCCAGCTCGTACAGGACGGTTTTCTGCGGTGCGGAGATCCGCAGGCGGACCGGTGTTTCGCCTCTGTGGGCGCCGAGGATGCGCTTGAGCTGGGTGACTGTCCGTTCGTTCATCCTGTGGGAGGGGAAGGACAGCATGACCGGTGGCCGGCCGCCGCTTTCCGCGGAGGACACGTCGAGTACCTGTAGCTCTTGGCCGAAGATGCTGACGGCTCCGTCGCGGTCGTTGAGGCGTCCTTGGACGGAGACGACGGAGTCGGCGATCAGAGCGTGCTGGACGAGGGTGTAGACGGCGGGGAAGTACAGGATTTCCATCTCGCCGTCACGGTCCGCGAGATTGACGATCGCCCAGGGGTTTCCCTGTTTGGTCATTCTGCGGTCGACGCTGGTGATGAGGCCGGACAACTGCACGACGCCTTCTGTGCGGCCGGATCCGAGGAGTTCGCTGATGGTGGTGTCCCGGTTGCGGGACAGGATGTGCTCGGTGCCGTCCAGCGGGTGGGCGGAGACGTACAGGCCGAGCATCTCGCGTTCGGCGGCCAGCAGCTGTTTGCGGGGCCACTCGCTTTCGTCGATGGGGAAGTCCAGGCCGAAGACCGGTTCGTCGTTGTCGCTGCCCAGGTCGCCGAACAGGTCGTCCTGGCCGATCGCTGCCTGTTTCTTCACGGGGATGATCGCGTCGATGGCGTCCTCGTGCGCTGCCGACAGTCCCTTGCGGGTGTGGTGGAGCGAGTCGAAGGTGCCGGCTTTGATCAGTGATTCGACGGCCCGTTTGTTGAGCGCCGCGATATCGGCTTTGTCGAGGAAGTCGGCGAAGGAAGTGTATTTACCTTTGGACTTGCGGGAGGCCACCAGGGAGTCGATGACGCCTTCGCCGACGTTGCGTACCGAGCGGAGCCCGAAGCGCACGTCGTCGCCGATGGCGGTGAAGTTGGCGACCGACTCGTTGATGTCCGGCTGGAGTACCTGAACACCCAGTTTCCGGGCATCTGCGAGGTAGACGGCGGCCTTGTCCTTGTCGTCGCCCACGGAGGTGAGAAGGGCGGCCATGTACTCGGCCGGGTAGTTCGCCTTGAGGTAGGCCGTCCAGTACGACACGAGCCCGTATCCGGCTGTATGGGACTTGTTGAACGCGTACCCGGAGAAGGGCAGCATGACGTCCCACAGGGCTTTGGTGGACTCCTCCGAGTACTTGTTCTGGTTGATCATGCCGTCGGAGAACTTGTCCCATTCGGCGGCCAGTACCTCGGGTTTCTTCTTGCCCATCGCGCGTCGCAGCAGGTCGGCGCCGCCCAGGGTGTAGCCGGCGAGCTGCCGGGCGATGGCCATGATCTGCTCTTGGTAGATGAGCAGGTGGAAGGTGTTGCCCAGGATGGGTTCCAGGGCATCCTTCAGCTCTGGGTGGATCGGCTCGATTTCCTGCCGGCCGGTCTTGCGGTGCGCGTAGTTGGTGTGCGCGTTGGCCGCCATGGGGCCCGGCCGGTACAGGGCCAGGGCCGCCGCGATGTCTTCGAAGCGTGTGGGCTCCATCAGCTTCAGCAGGGTGCGCATGCCGCCGCCGTCGAGCTGGAAGACCCCGAAGGTGTCCCCGCTCGCCAGGAGCTTGTAGGTGGTGGCGTCATCGAGCGGGATCGGCTGGGCACCGTCCTGCGGCACGGTGTCGGTCGTGATGTTGACCCCGCGGTTCTCCCGGATGTTCTGGAGCGCGTGGTCGATCACGCCCAGGTTCCGCAGTCCCAGGAAGTCCATCTTGACCAGCCCCATGTCCTCGCAACTGGGGTAGTCGAATCCGGTGATCTTGACGCCGTCCTTGGCGCGCATGTGGAGCGGGATACGGTCGGTGAGGCGGGTCTTGGAGAGGATGACCGCCGCCGCGTGGACGCCGGTGTTGCGGATCAGGCCCTCGACGCCCTTGGCGCCGTCCACGACCCTTCTGACGTCCGGTTCGTTCTCGTACAGGGCCCGGATCTCGCCGGCCTCCCCGTAGCGGGGGTGGCTCTCGTCGAAGAGCCCGTTGATCGGGATGGACTTTCCCATCACATCGGCGGGCAGGGCCTTGGTGATCCGCTCTCCGTGTGAGAACGGGTAGCCCAGCAGGCGTGAGGTGTCCTTGATCGCGTTCTTGGCCTTCAGCTTTCCGAAGGTATTCACCATCGCCGTGAATTCGTCGCCGTACTTCTCCACGACGTAGCGGACCATGCGGTCGCGGTGGCGGTCGTCGAAGTCGAGGTCGACATCCGGCGGGTTGATGCGCTCCGGGTTCAGGAACCGCTCGAAGAGCAGGCCGTGCTCCAGCGGGCACAGCTCGGTGATCCGGGTCGCGTACGCCACGATCGAGCCGGTTGCCGACCCGCGGCCCGGACCCACCGGGATCTTCTGGTCACGGGCGTACTGGCAGATATCGGCCACAACGAGGAAGTAGCTGGAGAAGTTCATGGGTCCGATAACCGACATCTCGGTCTCGAAGCGCTCCAGAACCTCGCCCGGAATCGGGTCGCCGTAGCGCATGGCCAGCCCCTTGAGGACTTCCTTGCGCAGCCAGGACTCCTGCGTCTCCCCCTCAGGGACGCCGGGGAAGTTCGGCATCTCATCGACATTTTCGAAGACCGACGCATACGATTCGATTCGCTCCGCGATCAGCAGCGTGTTGTCGCACGCCTCGGGGATCTCGGAGAACAGTTCCCGCATCTGGGCCGCGGTCTTGAGGTAGTAGCCGGTTCCGTTGAACTTGAAACGGCCCGGATCGTCCTTGTTTTTTCCCACGCCGATGCACAGCAGGTTGTCGTGCGCGTCAGCGTGCTCCTCCAGCACGTAGTGCGCGTCGTTGGTGGCCAGCAAGGGGATCCCCAGTTCCTTCGCCAGCCGCAGCAGATCGGCGCGGACGTTGCGCTCCAGGTCCAGGCCGTGGTCCATCAGCTCCAGGAAGTAGTTCTCCTTGCCGAGGATGTCCTGGTACTGGCCGGCGATCTCCTTGGCCTGGTCGTACTGCTTCAGCCGCAGCCGGGTCTGGATCGCACCCGACGGGCATCCAGTTGTCCCGATGATCCCCTCAGCATGCTCGGCGATCAGCTCCATGTCCATGCGGGGCTTGCCCGCCGGGAACTGTCCCGTGTAGGAGGCTTCTGTCGACAGGTAGAACAGGTTCTGGAGGCCCTTGACGTTCTGCGCCCACATTGTCATATGGGTGAACCGGCCACCGCCACTGACGTCCTTGGAACCTTCGCCGTCGTCCGACATCGCCCGCACCCCGCCGGGCCCCCAAAACTCCTGCTTGCGGTTCCGCCGCGAGGAGGGAGCGACATACGCCTCGATCCCGATGATCGGTTTCACGCCCGGGAAACTCTTGGCCACCTGCTGGAACTCGTAGGCTCCGAACATGTTGCCGTGGTCGCTCATCGCGATCGCCGGCATGCCCTGACGCTCGACCTCGGCGAACATCGGCTTGAGCCGCTGCGCGCCGTCCAGCATTGAGTACTCAGTGTGATTGTGCAGGTGAACGAAGGAATCAGGCACCGGGAGCGCACCTCCGAGGCGGGACGTAGGAAGCCCCCACCCTAACTTCTGACCCTCTGATCGCAGGCCGCTTCGGGACGTCGGGACAAGAACCGCGGAACGCCGACCTGGCCTGCCATGAAATCATCGCAAACGATCCTTTTCCGGGCCTCCGCCGCAGACGTACTTCCTGCTGCGGTCGTACCACACGGGGTGTTTCCCTGGATGCCAACCCGAACAGTCGGTCTCGTCATGGCGGCAGAGCCATGCAGGGCGCACGAGCTGGCTGAGCCCGCCCTGTCGTGGTCGGCCGGAGAGAGCGACCCGTTGGCCGACTCATTGTTGAGTACACAGAGCTCCGCCCGCTCTCCCTGGAAGAGCAGGTCGAAAGCCTGTGGGCGGAGTGTTCCGCCGCGCGTTTCCGGCGCACAATGGGAGCGTGACGGACACCGCTGCGCAGAGACAAGGATCAGCCGGATCGGACCAGGCTGGGATCGAATCATGATTTCCCTGATCCCCGGACTTCCTTCTCCTGCCGCCTGTGTCGTCACCCGCCCGATCGGCGGGGAAGGCGCGGCCGACGCGCTCGCCGTGCACCTGACGCTCCATCCAACCGCATACGAGCCGACAGAGGGCGGGGCCGCCCTGGACCTGCACACCCTGGCTCTGGCACCGCTGACCTGCGGCCACTTCAGGTGTTCGAGGCACGCCCAGGGGGTGGCGGAGAACGCCCATCAGGATCGGTGGGTGCGAAGCGCAGGTGTCGTCGTGAGACAAATCTGCGATGTACAGCCGCCGTTCCTGGCGCTTGATGCGATGATGCGGCGGTACCCGCAGGCGAGCGTGTGCGGAGCTGTCATCGACGAGCGGTCCTGCATTGTCGGGATCCGCACCGGAGATCCCTTCGGGGCAAACGGGCACGATAGCGATGCCGGCTTCGCGGTCATGATGACCTGCGAGGACGATGCCCCTGCCCCGTTGTTTGCCTCGGCGCTGGACGGATGGCGGATATGGTGGCGGAGAAGAGCCAGCGAATTGACAGGGCGCATCGTCCGGGACTCCGACCTTCCCCCGCCACCTCTGGACCTGAACATGCGCGTCCAGGAGCGGTCCTTCCAGATACGTCTCGAAGATCACGAACGCACGGTGTGGCCACAACTTCCCCCACCTCCACCTCCACCTCCGGACTGGTCTGACGACAGGAAGCACTGACATGGACGGCTCCTCCGCCGCACCCGTGCTCGCCGCGAGGGACGCTGCCGTCCGCATCCGAGCTCTGGCGCTGCCGCAGCGCAGACACCAGCCACCCCGGCAGGCGGTGCCCGGAGACCCGGCGTCTGCCTCCTCGGCCGTTCTGGAGACTCTGAACAAGGCAGTGAACAACGGCTCTCCGATGATCGCGATCATTGGAGAGCCGGCGGCCCGGCGGGCGCTGGCGGCCCGGTGGATGCAGGATGTGGCCAGCAGCTACCCCGCCGGCCACATCTATCTTGACGTGGCCGATGAGCGGCGCGGCTCGGTCGCTGATGTCGGTGACTATGTAGGAGACGTACTGCGGACGCTGGGAGTTGCAGAGCAATGGCTGCCGGCGACACTCGGAGAACGCCACGCCATGCTGGGCGAGATCACCGTCAGACAGCCACTGCTGATCATCCTCGACAGTGTCCAGCACCCCACCGAGGGGGACCCGCTGGCCTGTCCGGGATCATTGCTGATTGTGCTCGGTGATCACCGGCTGGCCCCGCTACTCCGCCAGGGGACTCCTGTGGTGGATCTTGCTTCGCCGGCGGTCCCGGAGAAGCGGAAGCCGGAGCCGCCCGTGCCGCGGCTGTCGCGGCGGGCGCACCGTCTCATGTGCCTTCTGAGTCTCATCGCAGACACTCTGGTCAGCCGGAGACTCATCGTGACCGCCGAGGGCAGGCAGGGTAGCCGGGCACTGGAAGAACTGGTGGACAAGGGGCTGGTGGCGGCCGCTCTGACCTGTCCGGACCGCTTCCGGCTAACTGACCCCGCGCTGGAGTATGTCCGGAACCGGACGCACATGCGAAAGCCGGAAGCGAGCGCTGCGCGCCGTCTGGCCGCGGCTCTCCTCCTCGTCTCGGACCAGGTCGTGCAGAACTCGGACGGCGAGAGAAGCGTGGACGGGAGCACCGCGGCTCTGGAGTGGCTCGATGGTGAACGCGCTGCGTTCGTCGCGGTCATGCGGCACGCTTCCGTACTCGCATGGCACAGCACTGTGTGGAAGCTCGCGCTGAACCTGGAGTCCCTGTACGAAAGGAGAGTAAGGAGAGACCGTACAGCGGACCGGATCGACTCTCTCCGCCTGGGTATCGAGGCCGCCTTCTGGGACGGGGCGATTGACACACATCTGTTCCTGAGAGCCCGGCTGGCCGACGTGTACTGCCGGTCAGGATACCTTGACGAGGCCATGGAACAGGCCGACAGGGCGGTCGGGCTGATGGACCGCACCGTCGACGACAGCCTGCGGGGATTGATCACAGGCGTACGGGCCCGGGTGAACCTCGCCGGCGGACGAGCCGAAGCCCTGGACGAGCTTGAGCAGTCACGGCAGTGGTACGAACGCGCGGGGGCTCCGGAAGAGGCCGACGCACAGACATGTCTGTTGGGCCGGGCGCTCGTGATGGCGGGGCGCTCGGAAGAGGCTCTGGAGACACTGTGTGGCACCGATTCCGCCCGGGCCGCGATCGCCCGGGCCACCGCTTATCAGGCACTCGGCGATGTCGGTCGGACCCTCGGCAGTGCGGTGAGCGGAGCTGAGCACGCTGCCGAGGGCGGCGACTATCCGGCCTGCCAGGAAGCCCTGTACATCGTGGCCTGTGCGGCTCGGCGGGAGGACGAGACGGAACTGCTGGACGCATGCCTCGGCAAACTCCAAGAACTCCGCTGTTTTACCGGCCCTGCGGACACCCCGTCAGACTCCCTCGCAAACGGGTGAGAGCGCGGAGTCCGGGGTGCCATCACTTGGGCCCCGGTACTGCCCTCCAAGCGGTGGATGGTCCGGTCCGACAATCACCAGGGCTCGCAGACCAGGACGGGGTGGTGATGATCAACAGGTCGGCGGGGCCGAGCGGTCTGGTGATCGCGTGGTCGTTCCGACACGACCGAGAGGCCTGACGAACGCGCCCGGCTCCGTAAGGCATGCACCACAGAACTCCGCCGCCCGGCCTCACAGGGGCCATCCCGACCACCCGTGGGAACAGTTCCCGAACCAGCAAGGGCAGGGAAGCATGTGACCCGAAGAAGCATTCAGATTTGGGAGACAAGAGACCACGGAGAGCAATAGATTATCGCCATGTCAGATATGCGGAGTCTCTGGTGGCAGGCTGGCCGGTTGGCTTTCTCGGTATCGACGACCGAGTGGATGAACGACCGGTGGCATCGCGCTCTGCACCGCTCCGCCACACTGCTGGAGCCCGTGTGGCCGACGGAAAGCGACGCAGGGCCCTTCACCCATGCGTTGCCCACCATCGCACTGGTGCTGTACTCAGGGCCCCACGATGTTGCCCCGGAGGACGTGCCGGTGACCGAACTCCTTGCCACCCTTACACCTCGTCAGACCGGAGCACCCCTTGTCGAGGACACTGTCCGCCCGGCCTTGATGGAACACGGGCACCACCTGGACGACGACTCGCCCCTCTCCACCCTGTTCCGCCAGCTCACCGAACCTCACAAGCCACTCACCCACACATCCACAGG
This sequence comes from Streptomyces sp. NPDC088124, assembly GCF_040685895.1. Taxonomy (NCBI): domain Bacteria; kingdom Bacillati; phylum Actinomycetota; class Actinomycetes; order Kitasatosporales; family Streptomycetaceae; genus Streptomyces; species Streptomyces sp. NPDC088124. The sequence goes on from NZ_JBFBJB010000030.1 coordinate 34,284, forward strand.
TCTCGAACTGCCTTTCGGTGAGCATGTGCCCGGCGGGACGTTGCTGCACGTGTCAGCGGAGTGGGCGTCCGAAACCCTGAATTTCCACTGCCCCAGCTCCAACGTCAGCAGCTGACATCCGGGCGCAGGACACACGAACTGGTTGGCCGGGCACCACGTGGCGAAGCCAGCGGCACAACGGCGACCGGTTCGACATCCTGTTCAGCCCCCTGCGGCGCAGGCCAGCCGAAAGGTGTCGGCGTTGTCATGAGGTTTTCAATGAGTACCGTGCCGCTTGTCCCTCAGGGGAAGGGAGGTGACGTGGCTCCGGTCAGTATCGCCCCGTGGACGGCCTCGTCGCGGCCAGTAGCGTTCGGCGCCGGCGATACTCAGGCAACTGCCGCGCCGCCTGGCTTGCCGTACGCGGGGTGTTCGGCAAGCCAGCCGGTTCCGGAACTCCCGCCCTCTTCAGAAGTCGCGAACTCTCAGAGAATCTGGTTGGGGTTGATGTCCACGTACGGGGACAGATGATCGGAGGCCCTGAGTGCGGCGGGGGTGCGGTGGACGCCGTAGTGGACCAGGGACGGGGCGGCCGGTCGGGTGGCGAGGATCAGATCAATACGCCGTTCCCCCCAGGGGTCGGGATCACCCTTCCCGTCCGGCCAGTGACCGACTGTCGGATGCCACGGAGCACCGAGGTGGGCTGCGGCGTCGACCGTGAAACCGCGCCGTAGCAGAGCGTCGGTCTGACGACGGTCAGCGAGCTGCTCACCGCCGATGGTGCCTTCCAGGAGCTGGTACTCGAGGTCGTCGTGGTCTTGGTAGGTATACGGTTCGGGGTCGTAGTAGTACAGGGTGCCGTCGGCTGCGAGGACCCTCGCTGCGGACAGGGCGTTGAAGTCGCCGAGTACGAAGCCCGGGTTGGCTCCGCCGCTGCTTCGGAGAATGCCTTTGATCCGTAGCGCCTCGTCCTCGCGGAAGTTCGGGCGGAACGGGTCACCGTGGTAGGAGCCGATGGTTACCGGTTTCTCCGCGCCGATTTCGAATTGGGCGGTGGTGAATCCGTGCCAGAAGTCAGGGCTGCCGAAGGGACGGTAGCTGCCGGGAACGACGCCGATGGTTCCGGGATTCCACAGCAGAGCTGTGTACCACGCGCGGTGCGCGTTGGCCGCCATGGCGATGCCGTGCGGATGTCTTGGTGTGATGCCGACGGCGCCGGTCAGCCCGCACTCGTCCGCGAATTCTTTAATGATCTGTGCAGCTCTGGCATCCCATTGCGTCTGGGGGGTGGCGTTTTCGTCGACGCGGATTTCCTGGACAGCGAGGATGTCCGGGCCGATCTCACGGACCGTGTCGACCCGGTCCTGCCAGCCACTGGTCCCGCGGGCCGCGCCGTTGAGTTTGTAGGCGTTGAGGTTTGCCAGACGCTTCATTCGGAACTCCTGCTCGTCTTCGGGTGAGTCTCTGTTGTCGACCGACGCGATGGCGTGTGTCGGTCAGAAAATGCTGCCTTGTGCGGGCAGTTCGGTGACTGTCTGCCGTTGCGGGTTGGGGAGTCCGAGCCGGGCGCGGGCTGCGTGGACGGCTCGGATTTGGTGGGCGCCGTCCGGCCCCCAGTCGAACAGTTCAGCGGCCTGCTCAGCGGTGGCCAGAACGCGTGCGTAAGTCTGGCCGGTAGCCGGGTCGCGCGCCACGGGCCGACTGTGGGTGAGGCGCGCGTAGAGGCGTACGCGGGCTTGGGGGCCGGATGCGTCGTAGAGATAGCCGAGGTGGAGCGGGTCACTGATGAGGACCTGAGCTTCTTCGTACGCCTCTCTCCTCAGCGCGGCCGCCGGGTCGTTGTGGTCTCCGGGTTCGAGTGTTCCGCCAGGCAGGCAGCCGGATCCGGTGTCCTGCCCGATCAGAACAAGGACCCTGCCGTCGGGGGCGAACAGCCAGCCCCAGCTTTGGCGGACCGGCAGGCCGGAGGGCACCGATGCCGCCTGCCAGGGCCACCGCTGCGGTTTTCGTGGTGTGCGTAGTACCTCCAGGCGATCCAGCGTGGTTGGTGCGGTGGGGTGTCCGTCTTCGAGGAGGGCTGCGCCCGAGCCGTTGATCCGGGCCCGCAGTGCGGACAGGGCGCGTCGGGCGTCGCTGGGGGAGAGCAGGTCTGGCAGCCGTGCGGGTTCGACGAACTCGATCCCGGTGATCTCGCTCGGTGGCAGACGGATTTCGCCGATCCGGTCGTCGTCCCAGACGCCGCCGTCGAAGACGTGCAGAATCTCGCCGGGAAACCGCATAGCGGCGGGCGCCCCGCTGCTGTCGGCGGAGACCCAGTCGACGGCAAGGCACCGGTCGACAGTGGCGGTGACCCCGAGCTCCTCCACCAGCTCACGGGTTGCTGCGCGAGCGGGGGACTCGCCCTTGTCGACGGCGCCGCCCGCCAGGAGACACGTGTCGCGATAGTCGACGTGCTGGACCAGGACCTGCCCGAACTGGTTGGTGATCAGCACGGACGTCCCGACCCACAGGGCGGCCGAGGTACGCAGAGCGCCATACGCTTCCGCGGTCATTGCGGTGCCGGGCTGTTCGCCGGGAACGGATGTGGTCGTCATGGCTCTCCAAGTCAGAAGGGGCCGGTCGGGCCCAGGGCGGAGTGAGGCGGTGGGCCTCAGACAGTGAGCTGATGGGGAGCGTCGGGGACGCGCCCCGTCGTGAGCGGGTGAAGAATTCAGGCGCGATGATCTTTCGCCGGGTCTCCTCAGGCAGGCCGTTCGAGATCTTTCCCGTCGGCATCCTCCGGTGGCTGGCCGAGTCGCTACTCCAGCAGTACTTCGATGCCTGACCTGGGGTAATGGCGAGCGGTGGGAGCGTAGTGGGCAGTTGGCCGTCACGGATGACTTCTGCCCGCACGCCCCTCGAAGGACTGGGCTGGTCAGGAGGCACGTCCCGGGGTGCCGGGCCGCCCCGGTGTCATGGAGCGCGTGAGCGTGATCGAGGACCGTCTCAGGCGGGTCGAGCATGAGCTGTACCCGAACAGCGGAGAGAGCCTCCGTGATGCCGTCGACTTGGCGAACGCACGGCTGGCCCAGCTCTGCTCGGATCCAGGCGAGTGCAGCACAACCGATCCGCCATATCGGCGTCCTGGCTCCTCGCCGGCCTCGTAGCCGGAACTCCACCTCTACGACAAATCAGGAGGTAATGAGAGTTCGGGTAGCGAGCGCCGTGCGGAGGTTTCTCGCTGAACCGGTCGCCGTGGCGATAGCGAGGGAGCGCGATACGAGGTGGTGCGCGACGTCCAGGTCGCCAGTGGCGGCGTGGAGGCGTGCACAGGTGGTCAGGACCTCGGCTGAGCCGCGAACGCTGGTCGTGGGCCAGTCCGCGCGCGTCTGGTCCAGGACCCTTCTGCCTGATGTGAGATAGGCCGGGGCTGTCTGTCCGAGGCGGACCATGACGTGGCCACTCCACTTTCCGATCTCGGCGGTGTCCAGGTAGCCGATGTAAGGAGGTGTCTCGCCGTCGTGAGCACCTTCCAGAAGCGCCCAGGCGGTATTGAGGTCGGTCCGCGCGGGGCGCGCGCTGCCCAGGCCCGCATGGTGGTAAGCGCGTACGGCGTGAAGCCAGCACCGTACGGCGGGATGTGCCCGGGTTCCCGCCAGACGAAGGGCACCGTCGGCGAGATGCAAGGCGCGCTGGTAGTCGCCTTGCTCGGCATGGACCCGGCTCATCTGTCCGATCAAGTTGGCGCAGCTCGACAGGTCACCCGCCTGGCGGGCGTGGGCTGCGGCGTCACGGTAGTGGGTGGCGGCGGTGTCGGGCATGCCCAGGTCCCAACTCAGGAATCCGACGAAGCCCCCGGTGTCCGCTGCGAGGGCCGCCACCCGCTGGTGCTCGGCTGTTGTCCGGAGAGTGGCGTGCCAGGCAAGGATCTGCTGATGGTGGTCGAGGGCCTGGGTGTAGACGGAGGCGGCCCCGCGCAGGTAGTCCAAGCGGCCGTGGGCAGCACGTAACGCGGTATGAGCTTCCATCAACTCGCTTCCCCCTATGTCGAGAGAGCCGCCGAGTCCTGCGGATACGGCGCCCAGCGCGCCGGCGTTCTTGAGGAAGTCCCTACGCCACACGTCGTTGTCCCATCCTTCGAATAGGTCTTCGGTGCCGTCAGGCCCCGGTTCGATCTGGCTGTTCCCCTGGTGCTCGTGGAGTCGCCGGTGGGCTTCTTCCAGTTCGACCAGTCTGCCGCCCGCATTGAGGGCTTGGTCCAGGGCGAGCGAGATTCGTGGAGTCGGGGTTCTGCGTTCGTGTTCGAGGTCGCTGACGGTGCTTTTGCCGCAGCAGGCCATCCGTGCGAGGTCACGGAGCGACAGGTTGCCCCGTAATCGCCGCAGTTCCGCCGCGAAGTTTTCCCGCGCTTCCATTCCGGTCGGCATCGCTTCCTCCGTGGTGGTGACGACGCTGGTGTCCGCAGACGGTGCGGACAGGTCCGCGCGGCTTTGACCAGCGAACTTGTTATGTACGGGCGTGCGGTACCGCTGGCGGTTCTGCGGACACCTGCGGACAGCCGGACCCTGCCCAGGGGCTGATGCGGGTGGCCACCATGGTCGTCCCAGCGAAGACGACCCATGAGCGGCTGGAGTGCCGTGCCGGGGGATTTTCGCAGGTTTGGGTAGGCCCGGTGAGCATGATGGGGAGTTGGGCATGATGAGAAGACTGGATCCGGCCGAGAAGCACACGGATTCCCGCGGTGGAGTCCCGAGCGTTGCCGCGCGGATGGCGGGGTGGCCCGGTCAGGACGCTGAGCAGGGCCTGCCGCCGGTGTTGGCACTGGGGACCTTCGAGCGGGTGGGATCGAACTGGCTGTCCGACTCTCTGCGCTCGGTGATGCCGCAGCACAACGAGCCCTTCCGGCAGCAGCTCGGCAGGGAGCATCCGCTGTCCCCGCGCAGCCGTGTCGCGGTCGATTTGAACGGGGTCGTGCTCGGAGGTCTGGGGCGGCACCATCTGGCCTGTGCTCTCAGCGACCTCTACGGACGGCCGCGGCATCTGGTCAAGGAGACCAACCTCTTCTTCGCCACGGACACCGTGGTGGAATTGCTGCCCCATTCCCCGGTGCTGGTCCTCACCCGCGCCCCCGTGGGGATCGCCTCTTCGTTCGCACGACGCGGGCTGTGGGAACGCTGGCGCTACGGGGAGCGGTACGCGCAGGTCGCGGCGACGGCGCACTCGCCGTGCTGGCGGGGCGAATTCGAGCCGCTGCTGCCACAGGACGATCCCGAGGACGCGGTCGCTCTGGGGCGCCTGGTTGCGGTCAACGCACTGCTGCTGGCCCGCGCACTGGTGGGGCGGGGAAATGGCCGGGAGTACACGGTCGTGTCGTACGAGCAGCATGTGGACGACCGTCCGGCGGCGCTGACCGCTCTCGCGAGCCACCTGGGGATCGAGCTGCCGCCCGGTCCGGTCCGGCCCACCGGTCCATCCGCCACCGCGGCGGCGGACGCGACGTTCGCGACCACTGAGGGGAAAGACCGGTTGGTCGCCGTACTCGCTCCCCGCACGGCCGAACTTGTGCGCAACCAGGTCTCCGAGACGATGACGCGTGCCGGGCAGCTGCTCGACGCACAGGTCACGGAAACCGCCGCTGAGTGGCTCTCCGGTGACGACCTGTACGAACTCCACGAGCCGGCCCGGCGCCCCGCCCGCCTGCGCACGCCTCCTTCGCCCACGAGGAGTCTGCCAGTCCTCGCCTACCGCCCGGTGACGCGAGTGTCCTGGCGCAACCTGCTGGTCAGCAACGCGGAGATGGCAGATCTGCTGACCATGATGCACGCCGCCGGAGTGTCGAACACGCACTGCGGCACGAACCTCATGGTGTGCCCGATGCCCCACGAGCGGGGCGGTCGGCTGCATTTCGACGCGGCCCGTCGGCGCTGGATGGTCAGCCCCGGCTACGAGGCGCACCCGGCGTACTGGGTCACCTGGGTGGGAGCAGCCGTTATGGCAGCCTGGTCCGGGGCCCGCCTGCCCACCCGCGATGAAGCGCTGGAAGCGACCACGGGGGCACGTGCGTCCAACTGTGACTACGCGCTGGGCGACGTAACCCCGGTCGCAGAGCCGGACCGTGGCCCTGGCCAGGTGCACCACCTGGTCGGCAACGTACAGATCTGGTGCGCCGACGGCCCCGCCAACGGCGACGAGCGGCCGGTGCAACGGCACTTGTTCGGCGCGGCGTGGAACACGCCCGGAAGCGCGACGGCGATCAGAGAACTTCGCTCGCGGTACCTCCTGGGCTCCTCGCGCGGAGTCGGCGTACGCCTCGTCCGCGACCCCGACACCAACGAGACCACAGGACTCGGCGCGTGGGAGATCGCCGTCAGGCTCAACCGCTGGATCGACACGCTCGACGGGCCAGCCCGCCCGCTGGGAGCGCTGGACCGCCTGCTGGTCACCGAGCTGACCGGATCGCCGCGCAGCGGCTCATAGCCCGATGGCGGCCTTGGGCCCCATGTAAGAGCCGGCCCCGGGAAATCCGTCCCGGCACAGCTTCACGAACGTCTCGCTGAATCCCCGATCCAGCAGGTCATCGAGCGGCACAAAGGTGACCTGCCGGATCGGGCGCGTGTCCGCGCCCTCCGCAACGGCCCCGATCCGCCCGCCGACCCGACGGGCCTCGAAGGTGATGTGAACAACATGAGCCCGCGTGTGATCACACACGTACAGCAGCCGGCCGGCCTCGACCTCGATGCCGGTCTCCTCCCTCATCTCCCGTACAAGCGCCCCCTCCAGCGTCTCGCCGTCCTCGACCTTCCCGCCGGGCAGGCTCCAGGACCGTGGCCCGTCGGTGTCCTGGTCCAACAGCAGGATCTGGCCGTCCTCAATGAGGATGCCCGTCACGCGTGTATGCAGCATGCGGCGACGTTACCGCCCGCCCGCCCCGTCCCGGGCGCACAACGATGAACGCGCAGCCCACGGGCGTGGTGATCGCGGCCGGTGGACTGGGCACCCGGGTAGGGGGTTGGTCGCCCTTCCTGCCCAAGGAATTCCGCCCGATCGGAGGGCGTCCCGGACTGGTGCACGTCCTGGAAGAGGTCGCAGCCATCGGAGCAGACCGCGCGGTGGTCGTCCACCATCCGTACTACGCCCCGCTCATCGACTGGGCCCGCCAGGTCCTCGCCCCCGGCGCCCTCGCCCGCTACCAGGCACTGACCCGGCAACCGGCCACCGCCCCCCGCCCGCCCACCGAACGTCTGCGCGTCGACTTCATCGCCCAGCACGGCCGCTACGCCGACATCACCTCCGCACTCAACGGTGCCGAGCACCTGCGTACCGGCCACATCACCTTGGTCTTCGCCGACAACGTCGACCCGGACCACACGGCCCTGGCCGAACTCCTCACCGCTGCCACACCGGGCACTCCTGCGGTCCTGGCCAGCCCCTTTGACGCCCGTGAGGCCGTCAGCCATGGGGTGATCATCTGTACTGGGTCCGATTCCGTACGCACCATGGCCGGACTGGTCGAGAAGCCCGACCCTGCCCACGCCGCGCAACTGATCGCGGACCACGGCCGGAACAACCTCCGGCTGCTCCAAGGCCGTGTCCACCTGACACCGAGGCTGCTGCACCACCTAGCTGCGACTGCGCGCGGGTCTGTCAAACGAGCGGTGTAACCAGGGTGTTGGGGCTACTGACGGGCTGCTGAGAGGCGGCCGTCGAAGGTGATGTCGAAGGCGTTCAGGGCAGTCTTCCAGCGCATGGTCCAGCGGGCTTGGCCCTTGCCGGTGGGGTCCAGCGACATGATGGCCATGTAGACGCATTTCAAGGCCGCGGTCTCGTTCGGGAAGTGACCGCGGGCCTTGACCGCCCGCCGAATCCTGGCGTTCACCGACTCGATGGCGTTCGTGGTGCAGACGATGCGGCGGATCTCGGTGTCGAACCGGAGGAACGGCGTGAACTCCTCCCACGCGTTCTCCCAAAGCCGGACGATCGCCGGATACTTCTTGCCCCACGCGTCGACGAACTCCGCGAACCGCTCGAGTGCGGCTTCCTCGGTCGCAGCGGTGTAGACGGGCTTGAGGAGCTTGGCGATCTTGTCCCAGTCCTGGCGGGCGGCATAACGGAAGGAGTTCCGCAGCAGGTGAAGCCGTCAAGAAACAACGCGTGGCTTCACGGAGACGAACTCGTTGATGTGGTATGCGCATATCCGACGAGGTCCATGGCCAGTTGGCGCGACGGTTCGACGTTTTGCTCCCGCACCTGAACGAGCGGCAACGGCGTCTGGCCCTGGCGACCGAGGCCCGGCTGCTCGGGCATGGAGGCGTCGGTGTGGTTGCGCGGATAGCCGAGGTCAGCGAGACGACCGTCCGCAAGGGCGTGTTCGAACTCGAGGCCGGAGTCGATCCGCTGCCCGAAGGACGTGTCCGGCGCCCTGGCGGCGGGCGGATGCGGGCCGAGGCGATCGACCCTGAGCTGGTTCCGGCGCTGATGGCCCTGGTCGAACCGGACGAGCGCGGTGATCCGATGTCGCCGCTGCGCTGGACGACGAAGTCGCTGCGGCACCTGGCCGCGGAGCTGTCCCGGCAAGGGCACCGGGTGACCGCGCCCACGGTGGGCCGGCTGCTCAGGGAGCACGGATTCAGCCTGCAGGGCACCGCCAAGACCCTGGAAGGCGATCAGCACCCGGACCGGGACGCGCAGTTCCGCTATATCAACGAGCAGGTCCAGGAACACCAGGCCGTGGGCGAGCCGGTGATCAGCGTCGACGCGAAGAAGAAGGAACAGATCGGGCAGCTGCCGATGCCCGGACAGGAATGGCGGCCGGCCGGACAGCCTGTCGAAGTCGAGGACCACAGCTTCTTCGCCGGCCCGCACGTGGAGTCCGTCATCCCGTACGGGATCTACGACATGGCCGCGAACACCGGCTGGGTGAACGTCGGCACCGACCACAACACCGCCACATTCGCCGCCTCGTCGATCCGACGCTGGTGGCAGGCGCGCGGCCAGTACGAGTACCCCGCGGCATCCCGGCTGCTGATCACCGCAGACGCCGGAGGCTCCAACAGCTACCGCTACCGGGTGTGGAAAGCCGAACTGGCTGCATTCGCTGCCGACGCCGGCCTGACCGTTACGGTCTGTCACTTTCCGCCGGGTACGTCAAAATGGAACAAGATCGAGCACCGGTTGTTCTCCCACATCACTATGAACTGGCGCGGACGTCCCCTGACCAGCCACGAGGTCGTTCTCAACACGATCGCCGCGACCACGACCCGGAGCGGACTGCGTGTCGAGGCCGCTCTCGATGAGGGCTCCTACCCCACCGGCATCGCCGTCAGCCGTGAGCAGATCCAGGCCCTGCCGATCACCGCGCATGATCAGCATGGACAGTGGAACTACAGCATCGCCCCGACCGGCACCACCGCCTGCGCACCGCGCGCCGACGAACGGGCAAAGTCCCGCGCGCAAGCCCTGCAGATGCTCGCCGACCCCCGTCTGACCGGCATGAGCACAGACGAACTGGACGCGCTGCAGGCCCAGTTGGCTCCGGCTCAGGCCGCAGCGGCCGAACAACACCGTTACGTGCTCCGCAAAGGACGACGCGTCGCCACCACCGGCCGCAGCCGATCCCTGCTGTCAGATGCGGACGAAGTCCTACTCACCATCATCTACCTGCGGCAGGTCTGCCCGCAGAAGGTGCTGTGTGACCTGCTCGGGATGAACCCGGTCACCATCAGCCTCGGCATCAAGGCCACCCGGAAGCTGCTGGACGAACGGAAAAACAGCATCACGCCCACCGTCGTGCGCTACTTCACCCGCGCCGAGGATCTCCGCGCCTGGGTCACCGGCAGCGGCCCGGCCGAGCACGCTCCCGCGACACCGACCCGTCAGGCGCTGACGCACCCGACGCTGACCGGCATGTCCCGTGAGGCACTGCATGCCCTGCTCGAAGAGCTGATCGTGCCCTATGCCGCCGCGATCGAAGAACGCCGTCACCGCCAGCGCGGCGGCAACCGGCGTCCGGGCACCCGCGGCGGCGTGTTCCGGCAGAAGATCACCGACGGCGACCGAATCCTCGCCACGATCCTCTACCGCCGCCGCGTCTGCGGCCTCGACGCTCTCGCCGAGCTGTTCGGCGTCTGCAAGAGCACCCTTTGGAACGCGATCCGCGATGTCCTGCCGATCCTCGACGACCGCCGCATCGACATCACCCCTGCCGGACACCGCCACCCCACCGCAGCCGACCTACTCACCTCAGTTGGCGCCGATAACCACCAGGTTGTTTCTTGACGGCTTCGGTGGACCACGCAGGTCTGGACGGTGGTGCGAGGCCAGACGGTCTCCACCGCGTCGGGCAGGCCCTTGAGACCGTCGCAGACGAGCATAAGTACGTCGTTCACGCCGCGGTTCTTGATCTCAGTGAGGATGTGCATCCAGTGCTTGGCGCCCTCACCGCCATCGCCAGCCCACAGGCCCAGGATGTCCCGCCGGCCCTCGACGGTGACGGCCAGGGCCACGTAGATCGGCCGGTTCGCCACGGCACCGTCGCGGATCTTGGTTCTGTCGACGATCTTGTGATCCGGACGGTTGAGCGGTTCGTGCCGACTGTTCGCGATCATGCATCGCGTGCTCTCGTGATGTGCTTTTGGAGCTGTTTCCTTACCTGTCCGCGTTGCTCATCGAGGAGGTCGAGCGGCGGCCGGACAAGGTGGTGTTGAGGACGCGGGTGCGGGCGGCGAGCGGGTCCTGCCGGTGCGGTCGAAGCTCCGCTCGGGTGCATGGCCGGTACGTACGCAAGCTGCGTGACGTCGCCGTGGGCGGGCTCGGCGTGGTGATCGAGTTACGCATACGCCGGTTCCGCTGCGAGAACACTGCCTGCACGGCGGTGACGTTCGCCGAACAGATCGTGGGACTGACGACCCCGCACAGTCGGCAGACCCCGCTGTTGCGCGGGGTGCTGACGCGGATCGGACTGGCCCTGGCCGGCCGGGCAGGAGCCCGCCTGGCCTCCGCGGCCGGCATCACCGTGGGCAAGGACACGCTGCTGCGGCTGGTCAGAGCCCTGCCCGAACCGGAGGTCGGCGAGGTGGAGGTCCTCGGCGTTGACGACTTCGCCTTCCGCAAGGGCCGTCACTACGGCACGGTGCTGATCGACATGGCCACCCACCGTCCACTGCATCTCTACGAGGGGCGCGAGGGCGAAGACCTCGCCGCATGGCTCCGCGACCACCCCGAGGTGAAGGTGATCTGCCGGGACCGGTCCAGCGGTTACGCGGAGGGCGCACGCATCGGAGCGCCGCAGGCCGAGCAGGTCGCTGATCGCTATCATCTGTGGGCCAATCTCGGCCAGGCGGTCGAGAAGACAGTGAACGGTCATCGCTCCCGTCTGGCCGAACCGCCTTCACAACCCGCAGACACCCCCGACGAACCGCAGGTGGTCCAGCTGCCGGCAGAGCTGAAGATCGTGACTCGGCTCCGTGGACAACATGCTGCCGCACACGAGTTGTGGCAGCAGGGGATGTCGAAGGCGGGGATCGGCCGGAAACTCGGACTGCACCAGGCCACCGTCCGCAAACTGGTCAACGCCCCCTCGGCGGACGACGTCGTCGCCAAAAGCCTGCAGCGGGCGCACGTCGTCGACCCGTATGTCGGCCACCTGCACCGGCGCTGGAACGATGGCGTTAGAAACGCCACCCAGCTCTACCGCGAGATTCAGGAACAGGGCTACCCCGGAGGCGAGTTGGCCGTCCAGCGTCATCTGCGGCAGTACCGCACCGGGCGCGGACACGCACCCGATCCAGGGCCGAAGCCTCCGTCGGTCCGCGAGGTCACCTCATGGATCATGACTCACCCCGAACACCTGCGGGACGAAGCAGCCGGCAAGCTTCACCGGCTGCGTGAACGCGATCCCGAGCTGGACCGGCTCACTCTTCACGTCAGGAACTTCGCCGTCATGATGACCGCACGCCACGGCGACCGCCTCGAGGACTGGATCACCGAGGTCGAACGAGACTCCCTCACCCCACTCGCGGGCTTCGCCCGCAACCTCCGCCGCGACTTCGACGCCGTCCGCAACGGACTGTCCCTTCCCCACAGTTCCGGCGCCGTCGAAGGCAACATCAACCGGCTGAAGATGCTGAAACGGCAGATGTTCGGCCGGGCCGGCCTCGATCTCCTTCGCAAACGCGTCCTGCTCGCGCGATGAGTCCAGCCCGTCCGGATCACAAGATCGTCGACAGAACCGATCTTCACGTGGATCGCGTCGATGAAGATCACCGGATAGACGGCGTCGAGGGGCCGGTTCTGCCACTCGGCCATGCCGTCCATGACCTTGTCGGTGATCGTGGAGACGGTCTGGCGGGAGACTTCGGCGCCATAGACCTCAGCCAGATGGGCCTGGACCTCACCGGTCGTCAGACCCTTCGCGGACAGCGAGATCACTATCTCGTCCACCCCGGACAGGCGCTTCTGCCGCTTCTTGACGATCTTCGGCTCGAAGCTGCCCTCACGGTCGCGGGGCACGGCTATCTCGACCGGGCCGACGTCCGTCAGCACGGTCTTGGCCCGGGTCCCGTTGCGGCTGTTGCCGCCGTTCTTCCCGGCAGGGTCGTGCTTGTCATAGCCGAGGTGGTCGGTGATCTCGCCTTCGAGGGCGGACTCCAGGAGCCGCTTGGTCAGCTGCTGGAGCAACCCGCCCTCGCCGGTCAGCTGCAGGCCCTCGGCTTGGGCGCGGCCGACCAACTCGTCGATGAGCCGGTCGTCCACCTTCTTCGCCGGCTGCGGCTCAGCGGAGTTGACGGACTCGGCCTCGGTCACGTTGTCGCTGGTCATCGATGCATCTTCCTTGATCAGGAGTTACACCGATCGTTTTACAGTCCCCCTCCCGGCTGCGCCCGGCCTTCTTCAGGGCGGCGTACACCGTCCGGGTGCTCGTCTCGTAGTCGCGCGCAAGCTCGGCGCCGGTGAGGCGTTCGTCGTGGCTGCGCCGAATGAGCGCCTCCGCGTCGGGCAACCGGTCCGTGGCCGGGCCGATCGGTTCGGCCGTGATGTCGGCTTCGATGCGGCGGCCAGTGCGAGCAAGGTGGCGGTACGACGGTCGATTCGGCATGTGTCGAGTATAAAAATATAAAACACCGTATGTAAGTGAATATCCAGTTCGCTGACATGCAGTCGGCCAGGACGCAGGCTGCCCTTCACCGTCCTCAGCTCCACGGGGCTCTGTCCCCAGCGCGTCTGCCTTGTGATTCAAAGTCAGGCGGACAAGCCGTTCAAGGTGCTCCCACCACAGGTTCGAAGCGGTCAGTCTGCGTTCATCGTTGCCGTCGCCGTGCAGGTCGAACTCGCCCCCGCCGCCGGAGGACCCTGGGCTGGTAGCAGTCGGACCACCAGCGTGCCCGCTACTGGGCAAGGAGATCCGTGGCGGTCTTGGCCAGGAGTTCGGCGGACATACGGATGTTGTGTTAAGAACCCGGATTATCCGTCAAGGAAGGGGCGGCACTATGGACACCTCCTATGCCTTGGTACTTCAGTCCGTGATCACGCAGCCGCTTCAATACGGCGAGATACACCCGGGTGTCTCTGCCGCCGACGGTCTTGGAGAAGGTGATGCGGATAGGGCAGCGAGGACACTGCAAATACAAGTGATCCGAACTGGTTCTCCCCAGCTGGAACCCTTGCCGTCGAGCGGCCTTAGCGAGATCCCGCAACCGCCCGTCGCGAATCCCTTTTTGTGGGTTTTGAGTGGACATGTAGACCTTTGCTATCAGAATATGCTCTGAGGAAGGGCAGTTGGGAGAAGCCGTAGGAGTCGCATCGGCGTCCTGGTGGTCAGCCCGGTTCGGCGGCTCAGCACGTAGCACCGGGTGCCCGGAGACCAACGAGCTCGCTCAGGGGCCTGCGGACCTTCGGGACCATCTGCCCTGGGGCGGAGACGGCAGCGGCTCGGGGGGCGTCGGCGAGACGGCACAGGTGACCTCTGGCGAACGGGGAGCCCGAGGTCGGGTGGAGGATGACTGTCAGACAAGAGGAGCGCGACTTGTCGTTCCCTCGCCGCGGCCGTGGGGAGCAGGGCCTGAGCCCGCGCGCCAGACCGAGGCTGTGTTGTGGACCGTGTAGCAGTGGTCCGCCAGCTGCCGCTCTGGCGGTTTGGCAGTGAAGAGGGAGCCCATGCACGGAGGTCTCCGCCGCGGCGTCCCCGTGGTGGCAGAGGGGCGCGGCGGCTGGTCGACCGGGTTGGGAAGAGGCTGTCGCCGCGGTGTCGCCGACGCTCTCAGGAGCAGCCCCACCAGGGTGGGGAAGACGCATGTGACAGGGCGGCCAAGAAGCGGCGTTCGGGTGCAGCCCCACCGTGGTGGGGAGGATTCCAGAGCGAAGGAGGCCAGGGCCGCGCTTTCAGGGACAGCCTCACCGGAGTGAGGATAACGCTGGGTGATCTGCGCTCTGTGCGGTGTCCGGATCATACGGGTCGCCAGTCCTCGTCGGCAATCGGCTTGGTGAGCAGCAGTCCGCATCCGTAGGCCTTCGAGGGGCCGAGGCCCTGGGCGAGCGCTTGGTGGAAGGTCTCGGGGCTCTGTACCGTCCCCCGCGCCCGGAACATGCGGGAGATCACGGTGATGGCATGGTTGCCGTCCTTGACACCGGTGATCCGTTCTCGCGTACCGACCTGGATGTGATGGGGGGCGACGTCGACGCCCTGGCCGGCGAGGCGGCGGCTGAGCCAGGCCCCGCATTCGGCGACGGTGGTCAGCGCGAGGCGGCGCCGGGTGGTGGTGTCGCGGTACGAGGGGTTGGCGATGATCTTGATGTCCACCTGTTGCCCGAGTTCGTACTCGTAGTCGACGGGGAACACGTTCGCCTGGGTCAGGCGGCCGCTGTCCAGTAGCGGCCGCCAGTCCGGCTGATCGGGGGACTGGACCACGACGGCCTTGGGCGGGCTGGCGACCTGGTGGCGCTCAGTGTGCGGGCGGGCGGGGCCGCGGTCCGCGGCGTACAGGACGAAGCGCGGCCGTTCGGTGGGGACAGTGGTGCTCAGGTCGGGGTGGCGGAAGCCGGCGAGGACGAGTTGGTGGAGCCGGTTGACGTTGCGGCACTCGGTCTGTTCGGCGGCCGGCAGGACGAGAGCGGAGCGCCATCCCTGGTAGGCGCGGTGGACGGCGGCGGGAGGTGGGGAGGGGCTGGTCACGCGGTGTCTCCTGGGGGCGGCGGGGTGGTGGGGCGTACGCGGCGTAGCTGCAGGTGCATCAGGTGGTGGCCGCGTTCCAGGAAGGTCGTGGGGACTTGTTCGGCGCTGGCCATGGTTCCGGGGCCGGGCGGCGACTCGGTCCACGTGCGGGGGTTGGGGTCGGATGCCTCCGGGAGCAGTGGGATCTGCTCGGGCCAGGAGGCCGGGGGGAGCGCGGTGGTGCCGTGGTAGATCGGGTGGGTGGGCGGAAAGGAACGTCTGCCGAGGTAGAGCGACCGGGCTGGCTGGGCGAGGGCGGCGGCGATCTCGGCGGCGAGGTCCGTGTTGGGGGTGCTGAGGCCGGCGAGGAAGGCGGCGTCGGCCAGGTACTGCTTGTAGATCAGGACGGTTGTGCGGCCGGTGGCCGTTTCGGCGGCGTGCAGGGTGCCTGCGGGGTCCGGCTCGGGGCTGCGGGGAGCCCCGTACTTCGAGGGGATCTTGGTGGCGGGGGAGGGCTGGCCGCCTCCGGCTGTCTGGTGGTCCACGCTCGTGCGGCCGGGGCGGTCCGCGCGGACGGCGAACTGCAGTGGCGCGAGGGCGCTGAGGTCGTTGTCGCGCGCGTAGCCGAGGGCGTTGGCGACGAGGCCGACCACGCCGGATTTGGTCGGGCGGACGGTGGTGGCGCGTTCCTCCCACTGGGAGGTGGTGCCCCAGGACTGCATGGGGGCGGACAGCCGCATCAGTACGGTGGGCATGTCAGTGGTCCTCCACGGTGAGGACGTCGGGAAGCGGCGGGGCCTCGGATCCGGTCGGTGAGAGCCAGCGGGCGGTGCCGTCCTTCAGGCGTGCGGCGTGGGTGAGGTAGGAGGCGAGCCGTTCGGCGGCTTCCTCGCCGGCCGGCGGGTCGATGGCCGTCTCGTAGGCGGCGGCCGCGGTCAGGGCGATGTCGCTGGTCGCGGCGATGGCCAGGGTGGGCAGCGCCGCGGATCCGGTGCGGCTGCTGCGGGCGTTGGGCAGCGTGTAGGTGATCGCCGTGGTGAACAGGCGCTCGGCGTGCTGGGCAGCCGCCTCGACCTCGTCGTGGCCGGCGCCGGAGGCGGCGAGGTTCTCACGCAGCTGGTGGCGGTTGAGGCAGGCCCAGCGGTAGAGGGTGCCGGAGGACAGGTGCTGGGCACCGATCATGCCGGCGCCGCCGATGATGCCGCCGGTGTTCCAGTCGTCGAGGGCGGTGAACTCGTCGGTGAGCAGGACGTGCGGGTCGACGGACAGGGCGTGGGCGACGTTGACCGCGGAGCGGATCACGCCGCCGGGTATCTCGGCGAGGAAGCGTCCGAACAGGGCGATGTCCAGGGCCAGGCCGGGGCTGAATGCCTCCCGGGCAGCCGCGACAAGGACGGAGGACAGAGAGTCGGTGAGATCGGTGGCCGGGGTGTCCTCGGGTGCGGGCTTCTTGCGGCCGCGGGCACGGGGGCCGTTGCGCAGACCGGTGGTGATGCGCGCCTCGGTCTCCTTGCGGGGGACGTCGGTGTCGTCCCAGTGCGCGAGCATCACTTCGGCCAGCCGCCTCGGGGCGCTGGCGGGGACGTAGGTCATGGCCCGCGTCTTGTCGGGCTCGGCCGGATCGACGCTGATGCCGGCTGCGATCACGGCCAGGAGGGCGGCGGGCACGGCGTCGGCGGGGTCGATGCCCCTCTCCTGGAGACAGAGCGCGGTCTGGAAGGGCAGGAGGCGGGAGCTCGCGCCCTGCTCGTCGAGCCGGCTGTGGGCGCGGATCCAGGTCCGGGCGGGCCGGATCAGGGCCTGGGAGGAGACCCGCAGCCGTTCGGTGCCGCCGTAGAGCAGAGTCTTGGGCAGGCCGTCCATGTCCCGGTTGAGGCAGACCCCGGCCACGGTCGTCAGGCTGTGTACGACGACCAGGTTGCCCTCGGCGCCGGTGGTGTCGATTATGCGATAGGGGGTGGCGGTGGGCGCCGGGCCCATGGGGGTGGTCATGCGCTGATCGGGTCCTTGTCCTGGTCGTTCACGGTCGGGGAAGGGGCGCCGGGTGTGGTGCGGCGGGTGGGGGCGGTGAAGAACAGCTCGGACCAGCGCGTGCGGACGGCGCGGTCCCAGGTGGCGAGGTCGTCGAAGAGGCTGCTCCAGCGAGGGGCCATCTTTCGGCTGGACGCGTAGCGGACCTGCCGCACGAGGTGAGGGCGCAGGGTGTCGACGGAGGTGGTGCGGACGATCACCTGGAGGGCTGCGCGGGTGGCGGGGTGGGTGGGGCCGAATTTTCTGCCGGAGCCGAAGGCCCGCATGAGACGGGGGAGGTCGGCCCCTCCGTAGAGGGGAGCGCGCCGGTTGGTGCGGTGATGGACGGCCATCAGCGCGGCGGTCAGGATGCCGGCGCTGTGGTGTTCGGGGGCGAGAGACCGGGTGACCAGGGCGACCACGGGATTGTCCGGCTCGGGGCGGCGGGCCCAGCGTTCCAGGTCGGCGATGACGGGGCGCATGTGCGGGCTGGCCAGCCACCGGCCCATCTGCACCACCAGGGCGTGACCGGGGCTGTCCGCGTAGGCGCTGTCTCCTCCCGTGCTGTCGTCGACGTCGGGTGAGGGCAGCGAGGGCGGGGCGGAGACCGTGGTGAACAGGTCCTCGTCAAGGTCGCCTGCTCCAGGCAGGGTCACGGCGGCCAGTGCCGCGGTGCGAATGCCGTCGCGGACGGGGTCACCGCTGGGCGCGGCGCCGGCCTGCTGGACCAGCATCTGGTCCCGTTGGGGGCCGGAGAGGTCCATGAACTCCTCCTGGAGCAAGGCCGCGGACCCGAACGCGGGCGGCAGGGTGGTTCCGGTGGCCGGGTCGGTGCGGCGGCTGGGTGTGACGAGGCCGGCGCGCTGCCGGAAGGACATGAGGGCGCGGGCGGCGTCCGTGCTGCGGGGGTCGGCCAGGGCCGAGGCGGGGATGTGGATCCGCCGCTGGTGAAGGATCTTCCGGTTGCTCGTGGCGAGGCCGATGGCCATCACGTCGGGCGCCTGGCCGGTCGCGGTGACCGCCGTCCGCGCGGCGTGGGCCCAACTTCCCGGGGGGGCCTTGTCCCACAGCGCCAGCAGCGGGGCGAGGTCGTCGTCGGAGGTGATCCCTTCCGCGGACAGCTGCTTTCCCCGCTCGGTGCCGACGATGTCGCGGCTGCCGTGGCGGACACTGATCGGCACGTCCGCCTGCTTGGTGACGCGCCACCCTTGGGCGGTGATGACCCGGGCGACCATGCCGTCGGCGTCGGGCAGCAGCAGCATGCGCCGGATCATCCAGGTCAGGCCGTCGCACTCGCTCTCGGGCAGGAACTCGGCAGTCCCCGCAACGCGCGGGGTGTAGGTCCAGTGCCCGCGGCCGGGACCGTCGGCCACGGGCATGAGCCGCCAGGCCAGCAGCTCGGCGACGCTTCCGGCCGGCTGCCACATCACGCCGCCGGAAGCGGCGGTTGGCCGGCCGAAGCTGGAACCCGGCCCAAACACGGAGGTCTTGGCGGAGATCCGCCCGCCCACTGCCCACGTCTGCTGGATGAGCAGCAGTTCCGCGGCCCGGCGCCCATCCACGGGGACGGAGGCGTACAGGTGGCGGTGGTCGGACAGCAGCGGGCGCCCGATCGCCGCTGTGAGGTCGAGATACAGCACCGGCACGGTCGCCTCGGGACGATGCGCGACGTCGTGGAGGGCGCCGTCCTGGAACAGCGGCCGGCCGGGGGCGAACAGCTCCAGGTCCGCCGCGTGCTCGCGCACCCAGGAGAGGGCCGCGGACAAGTCGATGCCGGTGGTGATGTTGTCCCAGTAGGCGGTGTCGTCGGCGGGTGCGCAGCCCGCGCTGTAGGCGATGGCGGTGAGCAGCCGGGCGGTTGCTCCCCACAGCAGTGGGTCCGCGGCTCCGAGCCGCAGACCGCCGGCGTCCTCCAACACCTCGGCCAGGGAACACAGGTGCGTGCGGCCGGTGGCGTCGACCACGGTGACCCAGGGGCGCAGGGCGAGGCTGAAGCTTGGGCGGGCGTTCACGCCGGCACCTCCGCATGGGTGCCGGCGTGCGCGTCGAGCTGATCGGCGAGCTCGGTCAGCGCACGGGCGTCCGCGCTCGCGCGGGCGAGCGCCTGGGTGTTGGACGCGGACCGCAGCATCCGCGCCAGCCAGGCCTCCTCGGTCGTTCCGGAGGCGTAGACGTAGACCGCCCGGGCATGCTGTCCGTCGCGTGAGGCGCGGCCTTCGGCCTGCAGAGTCCGCTTGCCGCCGGTGAGGACGTCCGCGACCACGGTGGCCCGGGGCGCCGAGGTGGCGTCGGTGCCCCGGCCGTCGACATTGCGCTCGCCGGCGTGCAGGTTGATCCCTTCCAGCGCGTTGAAGACCACGACCTTGCACTGGCCCAGCTGGAAAGCCTGGCGCTTGCGCTCCCGAAGCCCGACGTTCTCACCGGTGATGTCCACGACCCGGTCGGGCAGGCCACGGGACTTCAGCTCCCACGCGATGTGCTCCACCAGCGCGTGGACCGTCTCCAGGAACCAGGTGGGGACACAGACCTGGTAGCCCTCCGCGACCAGGTCCGCGACCACGGCCGCGACCTGGGGAACCTTCAGGAACGACGCGCGCTGGACCCGGCGCAGCGCGCGCTGCCGCCCCTCGCCCTGCACCGCGCCGTCCGTGACGTCGGTGGCGAGGCCGACCGCTTGGCGGAACTCGTGCCACGCCTGCGTGTATTTACGATGGTCCGCCGCCGACAGCTCCACCGGGCGCAGCTCGCGGGCCTGGTCGGGCAGGCCCAGCTCCCGGGGGGACGAACTCGCTCCCACTGGGCTGTCGTAGAGCAGTTCCTTGACCCGCTCCACATCATGGGCGTTGTCGACGTGGTGCCACCGGCCGCCGGTACCGGTATTCACCTCGAAGCCGCACTCGCCGCGCAGCCACTCGAGGTAGTCGCCCCGGTCGACGTCGCCCGGCTCTTCCGCACCGGTGACGTACGCGATCAGGTCGGCGGCATACTTCGTTTCGTGCGGAGCGGTGAAGGGCGTCGCCGACAGCCGCAGCCACCACGGACACTTTCCCCCGGCCGTGTCCATGATCCGTGTGTGCAGACGTGAGCGGATCGACATCGGGTCGGCGAGGATGTGGGACTCGTCGGTGACCACCGCCCCGAAGCCGACCCGGCACCGGCCCGACTGCGCGGCGAGCGCGGCGGCCTCGTCCGCGGGAAGGGACGCCAGCGGATGCCACGAGTGCTCGAACAGCCGCCACATCTGCTCAGGGTTGATCACCACCCAGCGCTGCGCGCCCGTGCCGAAGTAGTCGATCGCGGCCCGCCAGGCCGGCACCACGCTGAGCTTGGTCACCACGAGGACCGTTGTTACGGGCAGGCCGGACAGGGTGGTGACAGCCATCGGTGTCTTACCCGACCCGGTCGGATCGGCCAGCAGAAATCCCGGAGCCCCGTCGGTGAAGGCCGCCCGCATCTTCTCCACCCTGGGGCGCTGGTAGTCCCGCAGCTCCGGGTGCTTCCGCTGCCGAGTAAGCGCGGGGGGCACGCCGTTGAGGACGTCCTGGACCAGCCGCTCCCACGAGTGGCGGGGAGCAGCGAAGTCGGCGAGCGCGGGCGGAAGCCGCTGCCCCCGGTAGACCGGCAGACCCCACTGGGCATGCCGGGTGACGCCCGGGTATGCGGGGCATCCCGTGCTCAGCACGTGATGCGGCTGCGGGATGCCTGGCAGAGCGGGCGAGAATATCTCCAACGAACTGAACTCTCCGTACTGCACCGCTGATTGGGCGGTCGGTGGCTGAGCCGACCCTGTGGTCTGCGCTCTCTGACGGGATGGGGCCGGGGCGTGGCTGCCCGGTCGGGTACTCATGCGGCCCCGCTCAGGGCCCGCCGCACGCGGCGGCCTCCTGACGGGTGAGGGACCGGCTGAGACGGTGCAGGTCGCCGCGGGTGCCGCCGAGCGCGCTGGTCACCGCGGCAAGACGACGGTCGGGATACTGCGTGAACTCGGTGACGGCCAGCGCCAGTCATGGAAGGGGGGACTCCGGTTGATGGTGTGATCTGCTGTGAGAGCTGCCGCGGTCCTGCTGGTGCTGCGGCAGCCTGTGAGAGGTCTGGCGTGGGGTGACTTGGCGCCGGCCAGCTGCGGAAGGCCGAGCCGAGCCGTCGGCTAGACGATGTGGCGGAGGTGCTCGCGGACACGCTGCTCATCGCGGCGGCTCACCGCCGCGTAGATGGAGATGGCCTCGTGGTAGAGATCTCGTGCCGTGCTCGCGTGGCCGAGGTCGCGGAGGGTGTGGCCGAGAAGCTCACGGCTGTGGGCGCGCCAGCGCGCCGACCCGGCAGCGTCACACTCGGTGATGGCCTGCCGGCCCTTCTCCTCGGCGTCGCCGGGCTCGCCCTGGACGGCGTGGGCGCGGGCGAGCCATGCGAGCGCCCGGGCGGCATCGAAGTGGTCCTCGATGTCGAGCAGTGTCGTGCGGGCCGTGCTGAGCGTTTCGATTGCCGCGGCCGGGCGACCCAGTTCGAGCTGGGCCTGGCCGAGGCAGACGTTGGTGATCGCCACTGCCCGCGTGCAGGTGAGACGGTGGTTCTCGGACTCGCTCGTGCTGCTGAGCTCGATGCGCTGCTGGCGGGCCTGGAGGAGAAATCCCTCCGCGGCGGCGGGATGACCTCCGTGGAGGTTCACGGAGCCGAGCTCGTGGAGTGCCTGGGCCTCGGCGCGACGGTCGGATTCCTCGCGGGCGATCCGTAGGACAGCCGCGAACGTCTGCGCGGCGGCCTCGAACTCGCCGGCGCCGCGCAGCCCGACCCCCCACGTGTTGAGCATCTCGACTTCGGCCTCACGGTCCCCGCAACGGCGCGCGGCCCGCAGACCGAGTTCCTGGCTCGTGGACCACAGCTCGTAGTCGTGGGACGAGCGGAGCAGCGGCCATATGGCGTGGGCCAGCTGCCAGGTGGATCGGTCCAGGCCCGCGGCAGCCGCAGCGCGCACCGCGTGCAGCAGGTTGTCCCGCTGCGCATAGAGCCAGTCCAGGGCGGCGGCTTCACCCTCGAACACGATCAGCTCGGCGGGCGGGAAGACGTAGTCCCGGCGCAGGGGGCGGTGTGTGGGCGTGAGGAGCTTCTCGGCCGTGCTCGCGGTCGTCAGGTAGAGATCCAGGGCCCGCTGCAGGATCTCCTCCGCTTCCCCGACGACGGCCTCCCGCGCCGCTCGGTCCCGGGCATGGGCGCGGGCGGCGTCGTGGAAGCGGTAGACGCGGCCGCGGGAACCTGACTCCTGGCGGAGTTCGATGAGGTTCCGCTCGTGCAGGAGTTCCAGGACGCCCTTGGCTTCCGCGCCGGTCAGGTTGCAGACGGCGGCCGTGAGCGGCACGTCGAAGTCGACGGTGAACACGCTCGCCATACGTCGGTAGACGGCCGGGGCGGGGGTGCCGCGGCGAAGTGACCAGTACGACTGGTCGAGGGCGTGGTTCACGGCCGCCTCCTGACGGGCGATGGAGGGATACGAGACATCTGCTGCGGTACTGCTCTGGGCTGTGGACATCAGCTCGGCGAAGGGCCGGTCCAGGTCCGCGGCCAGGTGGGTCACCGTCAGGGCGAGAGCCATGGGCGAGCCTGCGGCGCGTCGAGTGATCTGTGCCGCGGCACCGGCTTCACGGGCTACACGGTCCTCGCCGAGACAGCGGGCGAGGTACTGCCGCGCGGCTGCCTCGTCGAAGGGATCCAGCCTGTGCAGCACGGCGCCGTCCGGGACGAGCTCGGCCAGGCGGTTCCGGCTGGTCACGACGACCAGGTGGCCCCTTCCGCCCGGAAGGAGAGCCCGGACCTGGGCTGCGTTGCCGGCGTTGTCGAGAAGGACGATCGAGAGCCGGTCCGGCTGCGAAGCCGTTGCCGACCGCCACCAGGCAGCCAGCTCCTCCGCGGATGCGGGCTGCGCGCCGGGGCGCAGCGCGCGCAGGAACCGGGTGAGAACCTCACTGGTGGCGGCTGGGCCCTCAGGGGCGCAGCCGCGCAGATCCGCGTAGAGCTGGCCCCCGCCGTACTCGGGGGCCACCTGGTGGAGCAGCCGGTTCGCCAGCGTGGTCTTGCCGACACCGCCGGGCCCGTTGATGACCACCACGCGCACCGCGTAGTCAGGCAGCTCCCCGATCCGGTTGATCAGGGCGGCGAGGTCGGACTCCCGGTCGGTGAACGTGGCCGGCACCGGCAGCAGTTGCCGGGGGACCAGCGGGGCGACCGGTCCTGCCCCGTGGAAATGGACACCCCCGCTGATCAGGCCGGCCTGGACGCTGGGCCCGTAGAGCGTGCTGTCCGAGACCCGGTTATGGGTGCCCGGACCCGGCACGGGCACAAGCAACGGCGGTGGGGCGCCGCCGCCCCCTGCGGGATGGGCGGCGGTCACAGGGCATCCGCCAGGGCGCGAAGCCGCTCGGCGTCGGCCGGGCTGATGCCCGCGTACAGCTCCGCGGCCTTCTGGAAACACGCGCGTGCGGCTTCGCGTTCGCCGCGGTCTTGGCGCGCCCGGCCGAGCAGGTCCAGGCCGCGGGCCTGCCACCGCGTGCTCCCCGCCGCGGTGAGCACCGCGAGGCCCTCTTCCATCTCCCCGACGCCGGCGTCGCTGTCGCGGGCGAGGACACGGGCGTGGCCCTGGAGGACCAGCGCGCGGGCGGCGTCGTACGGGTCGTCGGCCTCCAGCAGCATGGTGCGTGCCCGGTCGAACAGGTCCAGTGCCCGGCGGGGCTCGTCGGCGAGGGCGATCTCGCCGACCACGATCGTCGCCAGGGCGACCCCGCGGGGATAGCGGCACTGCTCCCACAGGGTGATGGCCTGGGCCAGGAGCGGACGGGCCTGGTCCGGGCGGCCGGCGTCGTGATGGCACGCTCCCAGGCCGAGCAGGGCCTGGCCCTCGTCCCGGGCATCGTGCTGGTCGCGGGCCGCGTCGAGGGCCTGCCCGTACCAGTCGATGGCCTCGTCGAGGCGTCGCGCGGAGCTCAGGCCGATCGCGCCGGAGGCGAGCATCTGCCGTACGGCCGCCGTGTCGCCGGTCCGGCGCGCGGCTTCCAACCCGATCTCGTGAGCGGCGATCCACAGCTCGTAGGGGTGTCGGCGAAGGAACAGCGGCCAGAAACTGTCGACGAGCTGCCAGACGAGGTCGTCCCATCCGGCCGCTTCCGCCGCGTCCAGGACGTCCAGGAGGCTGACCTCGAGCGACTCCAGCCACGCCAGAGCGCCGGTGTCGTCGTCGAAGGGCGCCGCGACGGCCGGAGCGGCGACGGTCATCGAACGCCGGAGCGTGGCCTGGGCGGGTGTGAGGCGGAACTGGGCGTGCGTGGAGATCGCCAGGATCCACTCACAGAACCGGCGCAGCACGAGACGACGATCCGGGTCCGGGTCGTGGCGGACGGCCAGGGCTCGGGCATGCTCGCGTGCGACGGGGAGCAGCCGATACCGGACGCGGGACCCGCGTTGCGGGAGCGGCTCCAACAACTGCTGCTCATCGAGGATCTCCAAGCCCCACTCGGCATGGCCGTGCGACGTCCGGCACACGACCGCGACCATGTCCGGGTCGATGTCGGTGACCGGGAGCAGACCGAGCACGCGGTAGATGTCCTGATGCTCTGCCTCCAGGTCCTGGTAGGTCTCGTCGAGTGCCGCGTTGGTGAGCATCATGGGTTCCTCAGGGTTCGCAGGGGCGGGGGCGGAGGACGAGCGGGTCAGAGCGCCGGCGACGGCGTCGACGGAGTGCTGGGGGCGTGCGGCCAAGCGGGCGCCGGCCAGGACCAGCGGAAGCGGGAGCCGGTGGACAGGCCTCGGCCAGCAGGGCGGCGGCCTCGGGTGCTGAGGCGATCGGGTGGTCGCCCGCCATGCGGGCGAGGAGTTGAACGGCGGCGGGCAGAGAGAAAGCCCTGAGTGGGTGGAGGACGGCGCCGTCGACAGCCAGGTCCCGCAGCCCGGACCTGCTGGTGACGACGGTTGAACTGGCGGCGCCGGCCGGGAGGAGCGGCCGGACCTGCGCGGGATCGTCGGCCCCGTCGATCAGAACAGCCACCGTCCGCGCGGCGGTGACCGAGCGCCACAGTCCGGTCAGTTCCGCGAGGTCCGCCGGCTGCCGGTCGATGCCGACGGCCCGCAGCCACCGGCGAAGGACCACCGCCGGCGTGACCGGCTTCAGCGGACCGGACAGGTCGGCGTAGAACTCACCATCGTGATGGCCCTGTTGGGACAGCCACTGGGCGGCGAGCGTGCTCTTGCCGACGCCGCCGATCCCGCTGATGACGAAGAGGCAGGCCCCCGAAGCCCGGGCAACGTCCAGGAGGAGCCGGTCCTCGTCGCGATCGGTGAAATGCCTTACTAAAAAGGGAAGCTGCCGTGGAAGGGGCAGCGGTGCAGCCGGGACGTGATGGTGGATGCCGCCGAAGACCGTATGGGCCTGCACTGCCAGCCCGGTCAGCTGGGCCGAGCCGCCGATCTCGTTCACCTGCACACCATGCTCCTTATCCTCTGCGGTGATCGGCCAGGCTCGTCCAGGCGGGCTTGGCCCGTCGGCTGGAGGAGTAAATATCGACTGTTCACGGTTTGGGATCACGGACCGTGCCGATTGTCACGGTGCCCTGGGGATACTGCTTGTGGATCTCGTTCTTGGCCTGCTTCCTGGCGTCGTCCTCGTTGTCAGCCTTGACTGTGACGCACTTCGCCACCGCAGGCTTATTCAGGCTTCGTATCTGCGCGGTCACTCTGAAGAATTTCTTTGCCATGCTTCTACTCCGTGGACGGTGCGTTGGACTTTCCGGTCCGAGGCGGCGGCCGTACTGGACCAGGGGCGCCAAGTAAGCGGGGACCCGCCGGGACTGGTGGGGATCGCAGTGGTCGAGCCGGTATAGGAACCGGGTATCCCAACCGGCCAGTTCCGCTTCACGGTGAAACTCCCGGCAGGATGGCCTGTCCAGCGTTGGGCGTGTGCACCGACTCATTCCGTTGATATTTCCATGCGAGATGAAATGTCGAACCGAGGCCTGAACTGCAGTCGGATCAGTTCATTCCGTGTGGCGTACGTCACGGCGTGGGTACGGTTTCGAAGGTCGTGCTGCTTCATGAAGCGGCTCAGGTGTCGATACGCCACGCCCGTGGACATGCGCAGACTTTCTGTGATCTCCTGGTCGGTATGTCCGTCTGCGGCCATCCGCAGTACGTCGAACACTTCGGATGAAGAGGCAGACGCCGCCACCTTTCCCCGTTTCCGCAGCTGAACACCCTGGTCCACCAGCCTGGAGCGCACGAAACCGGATGAATATCCGTTCCTGGTAGCTATCTTGCTGATGGATATTTGTTCTTCGATGTAGAGTCGCTTGATCTCTTCGCCTAATAAGGAGCCCTTCTTCCGCGAGGCGGCCCATGACACGGTCGATGACCCAGGTAGGAGCTCCGAACTCCTTCTGGAACGTGACGCGTTGCAGAACCTCGCCGGGCTGGTAGACGCCCTCGGCGATCCGACGGCGAATGCCCGCAGCGATCTTCTCGACGGTGTCGGTGCCGGGTGGGTCGCTCGCGGAGAGGCCCACTGAGATCCCGGGTCCCGCGCTCTCGATCGGGAGCGGGGCGGGAACCGCGCGCTGATCGCGTGCGTCCTTGCCCGGAGCATTGATGTGCGGCGATGTCGTCAATAGGCCGCCCTCCGATGCAAGTGCCGGGGCATGGCACCGTCCCGGTGGCGTTCCACCGTTCAAGGAAGCCATCGTCGGAGAGCCGTCATTGGTCATTGACTGTGTCCTGCTGCGGTGAGGCGAACGAACAGAAGAGCGGTGCTTGTGGTCGGAGGGATGTTCTTCTACGGCCAGCCGGAGCGGGGAAGACCCTGCAGATCGATCGGCGTAAGGCTGTCCGGCCGCGTGGTGCCGGTGGAAGGGGGCGGGCTGACGAGTGCGCGGAAGCTGGTGGCGCGGCGGGCATACCGCACAGCGGACAGCGGCCAGACGGTCCGTGGGGCGATGGCGCTGATGAGGGCGTGGACGCGGGCCTGGCCGGGGATGTCGCCCACGGTTTCGAAAAAGGTTAGGGCGGCCAGCAGATCGCGTGCCCCGGCATCAGTGTTTCCGCGAAGCGCGTGCGCGAGTCCCCGCAGAGCGCGTGCCCGGGCTCGCACGGCCGGGTTATGGTCCCCTGGCTCGGCGATCAGGCCGGAGAGTATGCGAACGGCGCACGGAATGTCTCCGGCGGCGAGGGCGGTCTCGGCGAGGGCCAGGCGCGCGACTTGCTCCAGCGCCAGGTGGCCGGAGCGGATCCAGACCTTTCGGGCCTGCTGCAGTGATGCTTCGGCGTCTCCGGGCCGGTGGGACCGGAGTTGGCAGAGGCCCCGCCCCCACAGTGCTTGGCCCTGGTCGCGCGGGTCGCCAGCCGCGGCGGCTGCCTCCAGCAGCTGGAGGTACCAGTCGTATGCGTCGTCGATCTGTCCGGCCGCGCTGTGACCGAGCGCGGCGCAGTGCAGCATCCTGCGGACCGCGGCGCTGTCGCCGGCCTTCCGGGCTGAGTCAAGACCTGGCTGGTGCACCCGTGTCCAGACACCGTCGTCGTACGGCGCGAACAACGGCGTGAGGGCTTCCGCCATCGTCCACACCACCTCGTACCGTCCCCGTTCGCCGGCCGCAACGAAGACTGCTGCGAGAGCGTCCCTATGAGTCAGCAGCCAGGCTCTGGCCTCCGTGCAGTCGTCGAGCGTGACCGGCTGCGGGGGCGGGAAGAGGAGATCCCGGCGGCTGAGGCGGTCGGGGACCAGGCGGCGATGAGCGGCGAGAATCCCGGTGGCATACCAGTCGCAAGCCCGCCACAGCACGTTGTTCCCGCTATCGGACCCGGACGGGAGCGCTGCGCTGCGAGCGCGCGCGTACGCCCGCGAGGCCCCGGTGAGCCGGTAGACGACACCGTTCGACGGGCGGGGCAGGGTGTGTTCGGTGAGTAGATCCTCCTCTGCGAGGACCTTCAGCAGCCTTCTGGCGATGCTAAGCGCGTCGTCACGCAGCGCGGCGGGCAGAGCGGCGGCAAGTCCAGGCTCGACGACGCATTCGTCGGGCAGCCCCGCCAACTGCCGCAGCAGAGCGGCGGCGGGCTCGGTGAGCCGGCTGTAGGCGAGCGCCGTCCCCGGGGCCGCCGCACAGATGTCCGCGCAGCCCAGGAGACCGTGGAGATGTCCGAGGCTGACCAGGTGTGCGTCGCTGCGCGCGCCGACGCGCGTGCGCAGCCGGTTGATCCGGTTGCGCACAGTCGCGGTCGACACGCCGAGCACGGGGGCGATGTCCGCAGGGCGCGTCGTGGCCACGAGCAGCCACAAACGCCGCTCGTCCGCACAGACGGTGAGTGGATGGGCCGCCGGTCCGGGGTGAGGGAGGATCGCGGTGGTGTAGGCGGTGTGAATCAAGACGGGCCACTCACGTTCGCGCACGCCGAGCTGTTGGCGGCACACGCGGAGGTGGATCTCCAGCAGAGTACGGACGGTGATCTTGAGGGCGGTGGCGGCCTGCCGGGAGGTGTCTCCGGCTGCCAGACGGGCAAGCAGGTTGACCTCCACCGGCTTCAGAACCGGTAGTTCGGGGCCGGACAGGTCCGAAGGATCGGTGTTGACGGGTATCTCCCCTGTTTACGGTCCGGGACGGGTGGTGGGCCCGGCCGGCAGACGGTGCGGGATCAGGGGCGGCACCTTCGCGCCGTTGACGGGAGAGGCGGGACGGCTCGGCGCTTTCAGGGCCCGGGACCATCGGCTCCAGATGTCGGCCACGCGGCAGATCGTCATGACCTCTTCCTCACAGTGCCGGTCTGTCCCTTCGTTTTGCTCTTGGGCCGCAGTTCGATGCCGATGCCGGTCAGGAGTCTGTGGGTTCCGCCGCAGGAGCGGCCGAGCGCCTCGCCGGCCAGTCGGATCGACGACCCTTCGTCGTACCGGGACTCGAACTTCGGGAGCAGAACGGCCCTCTCCGGGGCGGCGAGTCGTTGTCCGGGATCAAGCCTGGGCAGGTTCAGGGATCGGGCCGCTGCTGACAGTTCGTGGCCTGGAGATGTGTCCGGCATGTCAACTTCCTGGTGTGAGGGGTAGCGGTGGCGATTACGGCACGAGGTGGTCGGCGTTGTGGAGGCCGTCTTCGGGGGCCGCGGTGTCGGCATCGGCGATGAAACGGTGAAGGCCGGGTTGGCTCTGGGCGGTCAACCACAGGAGGGAGACCGGTGTCAGGACTGCGTTCTCGCCCTCGCGCAGTTTCTTCCAGCCACTTGCCACCAGCAGATCAGCCACCTGTGGGGCGCGCACCGAGCAGCGCAGTTGGGGAAGGCCGAGACGGGCGGCGTGATCGCGGGTCCACAGAGTCATCAAGGAGCTGAGCCGGCCGCGGGGGTCAGGGGTGTCGTGGCGGGTGCAGGCGGCGGTCAGGTAGAGCGCGGGCTCTGCCATCTCGGGTCCGGACCAGCCATCCGTGACGGGCGCTCGTCGTGTCACTACGACGCAGCCGAGCAGGTGGGCATCCTCTGTGAGCACCATCAGCCGGGCACCGTCGGGGGTGGTCCGCCCGATCATCTCGAGCACGAAAGGCACCGTGGCGGAGGCAGGGAGGTTCCGGGCTGTGGCCCAGGCGGAGCGCTTTCGCAGCATCACCTCGATCGGCAGCCGGTCCTTCTCGGTGGCCTCCCGCATCACGTACGGCTCCGGGCGGGCTGGTATGCCGGCACTCATGACGCGGCCCTTCCCGCGCTGTACACGTGTTCCATACGGTGCGCGGCTTCGGTGAGCCTGCGGGCGCTGGACGCGGGCGACCATGCGCTCGCGGTTACGCTAGCGAGGCGGGCGGTCGGCTCGGCACTCCGGGGGCCGGTGCGATAGGTCGGAGCGGGGTCCTGGTCCACCCACACCGCGTGCCCGCCCGGCAGCGCGAACCTGCTCAGGAGCCCCTGTCCCTCGCAGGTGACGGCCATGGCGGTGGGGTAAAGACGGCATTCGATCAGGGGGTCATCGGCGAGGCGGAGCAGATGCCCGGCGGTGACGGAGGAGGTCTCGGAGGGATGGAGGATGCTGTCGGGCAGGACCAGAGTCACCTGTTGTCCGTCCGTGCCGGAAGGGGAGGCGAGGTCCCTCACGAGGCGGGGCGCGTTCCGGGGGACGGCCAGGACGGTCCTGTGGTGAGCCTGTTCCGCGACCCGCCACATCCGATACAGCCAGCCGTCCGCCGAGTCACGTACCGCATGACGATCGGCCGCGTACCGCAGCCCGCGCAGACGGCGCATCGTTCCTTCACAGTCCACCACCCCGTACACGTCCATCAGGGTGCGTACCTCGGTGCCGCTGGGGACGTGGGTGCCGCGTTCCCAGCGGCGCAGTACTGCCTCGGTGCGGCCGATCTTGTCGGCCGCTGCGGAGGGACTCATTTCCCGGCCCTCGCGCAGCACGGTGAGGGAGGCGCCGTGGAGGAGCAGGCTTGCCGGGCGTCCAGTCGGCGGGATCAGAGGGCGGTCGGGGAGGGGCATGTGCTGACGGTTCCGATCTGATGAACGGCCCGGTTGCCGGAACCGGGCCCGGGGCGCCGTGCGGGCGGCGCAGGGGACGGAGTGTGAGGACGAGTCGTGGATCAGTAGGTAGGCCGGGTGTCCGTACCGCTGACCGGCCGTAGCCGCAGGGCCGACGGTGAGGTCACGCTGCGCCGTTCACCGAGCCGCTCGCGGTGATGAAGGTTGCCGAGGTCCGGGGTGCGCGGTGCACCATGGCGTCCACGCATTCCCCCGCGGGTCCGGATCCGGCTCGGACAGCGAACGAGCGCCGGGATCCAGGGAAGGATCCGCGGGGCGGGCCTGCGGTACATGCCGGGGGTGGATGCCTCGCCTTGAGGACCGTGCCTGCTCGGCCTCGGCCTCGGCGCGCATCACGTAACCCGAGGCGGCACCGGTGAGTTCCGGATACCGGGCCGCGAGAGTGTAGGCGCAGCGGCCCTGCCACCGTAGCCCCGCCTCGACGGCACCCGGGCCGGTCAGCCCGGCGAGGACATCCTCGTGGCGGGTCTCCCGCAGCAGTTGGTTCAGCGCCCAGGCCCGGGCGGCGGAGTCCGGGCCGTGCGAGGTCGAGGTATGGCCGAGGCGGCGGGCCTGCGCGGTCAGCTCCGCAATGTTCGCGTCCGCAGCGGCCTCCGCCCAGATCCCCTCGGTCTCGGCGGTCCTCAGCAGCCGCCGCGCGTGGTCGCAGCAGGAAACATTCGCGCTGTGCCGGTGTCCGCGCGGGCACGCGGGCAGCGTCGCGGACGCGTCGGCGAAGGCGGGGAGGCCGCTGGTCTCATGCCACTGCCTGACCCGTGCCAGGGAGTACAGCAGGGCCGGCGGAGCACCGGGGGAGCGAGGATGGGGGCACCGCAGATCCGGACTCTGAGCGACGTTGTGCCGCACGGTGTCGGGCCAGGACCATTCCCGCAGCACGGGCTCGGTGACATATCGCCCCAGGTCGGACGACCGGCCGGCGTCCCAAACCGCTGGGGGCTGATCGGGAACAAGAGCGTTCATACGGGCTGGACTCCGTGCTGAGGAGAGGGAAGAGGCGAGGCACATACCGGAGGGTGTCGTCACCGCGCCGAGCGGGACTGAACGAGGGCGGCCGTCACAGCTTGACGGCGATCGCTCCGTAGAGCGGCACCCGGGCGGGTTTGATGGCGATGCTGATGTCATCTGGGGCGGGGTGCCACTGGGTGACCGGGACGAGCCCGGGATCCAGGAGGTCCAGCCCCTCGAAGAGGGCATGGACACGGTCGTACGGGCGGATCTGGGCCGGCATTCCCTCCTCCCGGTAGACCGCCTCCACGGCACGCCAGGTCTCGGGGGAGTGGTCGTCGACCAAGTGGGTGAGGACCAGACAGCTGCCGGGTGCCATCGCCTCCATGACGGTCCGGACGATGTGGCGGGGGTCCTGGTCGCTGTCCTCCACGAAATGCAGGAGAGCGATCATGAGCACTGCGACGGGACGTTGCAGATCCAGGTACTTGGCTGCGGCGGCGAGGAGCTTCTGCGGCTCGCAGGCGTCGATCTCGGCGTAGTGCGTGGCGCCGTGGTGGCCGCTGCGCAGCCGGGCCTCCGCGTGACGGACGACGATCGGATCGTTGTCCACATACAGTACCTCTGCGGCGGGAAGGAACTGCTGGGCGATCTCGTGCGTGCTGGGGGAGTCGTCGGGCTTGCCCGGGCCGATGTCGAGAATCTGATTGATCCCCAGTTGGTCGGCGACGATGCGCACAGCCCGCTGGTGGAACTCCCGGTTCTGGCCGGCGATCAGCTGCGGTTCCACACCGAGCGCTTCCATCCGCCGCTCGACCTCTTCGTCGACAGGGTACGAGTCCTTCCCGCCGAGGTACTGGTTGTAGGTGCCTGCGGGACTGGCGTGCGTGGTGAGGCGCCGCGCCTTGGCGGGTGGCGGGTCGTTGTGGTCGGACATGGCGGTGTCTCCGGGCGTAGGGCAGGCGGCAGGTGCTGTGGACAGGTGGCCCCGTCCGGCCCTGGGTCCGCTGAGGCGCGTGACGGGACCAGGGCCGGGGCGAAGTGGGTGTCAGGCGGCCGTGGTGGGGACGTTGAGGCGGACGGGGAGGGTGGTGTGTCCGTTGCCGAAGATGGAGGCCACGGGCGTCAGCTGCTGGGGTTCTTCGGCGAGGGCGATGTCGGGGAAGCGGGTGAGGAGGGCTTCGACCGCGATCTCTGCTTCGAGGCGGGCGAGGGTTTCGCCGGGACACCGGTGGACGCCGTGACCGAAGCTGATGTGAGGCCGCTTCGGCTCGCGGGTGACGTCGAATTCGTCGGGGCGGTCCATGGCTTGGGGGTCACGGCCGGCGGCGGCGAAGTTGATGACGATCAGCTCGCCCTTGCCGATACGGACGCCGGTCTCCTCGTCGTGGATGTCCTTGACGGCGGCGCGGGGAATGATGTTCGCGATGGGAGCCTGGAATCCCAGCGTCTCCTCGATGGCGTCCGACCAGATCGCTCGACCGGAGAATATGTGCTCAAGCTGATCGCGGTCGCGCAGGAGCGCGAGGACGAGGTGGTGGATCAGGTTGACGGTGGTCTCGTGGGCGGCGCCGATCAGCAGGAGAAAACTGCCCAGGAGCTCGAGAGCACTTCGGAGCGCGCCGTTGGGGTCGTCGTGGGCGGCGATGAGGTCACTGGTGATGTCGTCACCGGGGTATTGCCGCTTGTAGACGATGAGTTCTTCGAGCAGTCGGCTCATCTCGTCCCGTGTCGTGGCAGCTTGTTCGCCGGTGACGTTGGTGGCGAAGATCCCGCCGACCAGATCGCGGAACTCGTCATGGAGGTGCGACGGCACACCGAGCAGGGAGTTGGCGACGCGGAGCGGCAGTTGCCATGCGAAATGAGTACGGAAGTCGACCACTCCGTCCTCGTCAGTGTGATGTTCCAGTCTGGTGAGAAGGTCGTCGACGATGCGGCGGATGTCCTGGGTGAGCTTGCGGACCCGGCGCGCCGAGAACGCGCTGGCGATGGGGCGGCGCTGGCGCTGGTGGTCCTCGCCCTCGGCAGTGAGGGCGTTGTCGGCGTCGGGCCAGGCACGCAGGGGCCAGGTGGCCGGGATACGGCCATGGCGGTAGTCGTCCCAGTGCAGGCGGGGGTTCTTCGAGACATCCGGGCTCATCATCAGCCGCTTGGCGAGGCCCTGGTCGAGGATGGACCAGCCGGTCACTGCGTCGGGCAGCTCAATGGGAGCGGCCGCGCCGTGTTCGCGCAGTTCGCGGTTCTCGCCGTGGATGTCGGTGGCGGCCATGTCGATGCGGTAGGGGCAAGACTGCTGCTTCACGGGCGTGCTCCTGGTGTGGTGGTGGTCAGGGGCAGGGCGGCCCATCCGGTGCTGAAGGTGCCGGGCCGTCGCACGAGGTCCTCTGGCGGGCAGGCGAGTTGGAGGTCGGGAAGGCGGTCGAGGATGCGCTCGACGGCGGTCTGGGCGATGATCCTGCCCAGTGCGGGAGCAGGGCATCCGTGCGCGCCGGCGGAGAACGCGAGGTGGGCCCGGTTCCCGGCGCGCTCGTGGGGCAGGGGCGCGTGGGCCGGGTCGCTGTTGGCTGCGGCGAAGCTCACCATGATCGGCTTCCCGGGCTCGATGGGCACACCCTCGTAGGCGTGGGCCTGACGGGCATAGAGGGGGCTGTAGTTGGGAACGGGCGGCTCCTTCCACAGCACGGCGTCGATGGCTTCGCCGACGGATTGGGAACCGTCGAAGACCGTCGTGGTGTTCCCTGGCTCGCGGACGGT
This sequence comes from Streptomyces sp. NPDC088124, assembly GCF_040685895.1. Lineage (NCBI taxonomy): Bacteria > Bacillati > Actinomycetota > Actinomycetes > Kitasatosporales > Streptomycetaceae > Streptomyces > Streptomyces sp. NPDC088124. The sequence goes on from NZ_JBFBJB010000030.1 coordinate 68,635, forward strand.
GTAACGCAGGGTGCTGCCGATGAGGTTGCTGCACGGGGTCCCGCCGGCTCCGATGGGCAGCAGGAGCTGCTGGCCCATTTCCTTGTCGCTGAGGCGGGCTGGGTGGGCGACCAGCCAGGAGGCGATGTCCGGGCCGGGGTGGCGCCGTTTGAGCGTGGTGAGCTCGAGACAGGATGCCTCCAGCCTGGCGTTGGCCTGGCGCGCTTCATGGCTGGTGTCGAACAGGGCTGCCAGCGCAGTGATGATGTGGTGACCGAGTTCTTCGCCGCAGCCGAAGATCTCGGTCAGGACCTGGAGCGGCAGAGGGGTGGCGTACTCCGCGATGGCGTCGAAGTGTCCTCGGTGCTCGAACCGGTCGATGAGGCGGTCGGCGATGCGGGTGACGGTGGAGGCGAGGGCGTGGGTGTCTACCAGGTTCAGGCTGTCGGTGATCGCTCCGCGCAGGCGCTGGTGGGGGATGCCGTCCATCCACAGCGCGTTGTCCCGGGGCATCATCATACTGACCGCCGGGATGTCCAGCGAGACCTCTCCGGTCTGCAGAGCCGTCCAGTGCCGGGGGTCCTTCGCGAAGATGCTCGGTGTGTTGAGCAGCAAGTAGCGGGCGGCGTCGTAGGTGGTGGTGAGGTAACCGGTCAGGCCGTGGTCGATCTCCACGGGCGCGATCGGCCCGACGGTCTCGCGCAGCAGGGTGTAGGTGGCCTGCGGGTCCGCGCTGAAGTCCGGGCCGTGAATGGGGATCAGCCCGCTGCCCGAGACCGGCGAGGGCCGGGGTACCGCGGCCTCGTGGCCGACTTCGGCTCCGGCGCCGGCGTACGGGCAGGTGGACCGGCTGCTGCTGACCGGGTTCCAGGGGTCGTTCATACGGCGGGCTCCGGATCCGGTGTGCGGGCGAGGAGGTAGCGGACAAGAGTGACCAGTGCGTGTTTGACGCTGGCATGGCTGCGGGCGTCGCAGTGCACCAGTGGCGTCTGCGGCAGCAGGTCCAGCGCGTCGCGCAGCGCCGTGTCGTTGTGGTCGGGCGCGTCGTCGAAGTCGTTCACGGCCACCGTGTACGGCACGCCGTGCTTCTCCAGCATGTCGATGGGGGTGAACGAGTCCTCCAGGCGGCGGGTGTCGACCAGGACCAGGGCGCCCAGCGCGCCGCGGGCGAAGTCCTCGAAAATGTGGTGGAACCGGGTCTGGCCCGGAGCGCCGAACAGGTAGAGGACCAGTTCGTCGGACAGGTGCAGCCGGCCGAAGTCCATCGCCACGGTGGTCGTCGACTTGTCCGGGGCTCCGGTCGTGTCGTCAGTGGTGACGCTGGCGGCCGTCATCAGCTCTTCGGTGAGCAGGGGCCGGATGTCCGACATCGTCTTGACCAGGGTCGTCTTGCCCACCGCGAACGGGCCGACAATGAGGATCTTGGCGGTCTGCTCCGTGCCGCGCAGCACCCGCGGAACGGTGCGTACGTCAGAGCCTTTCGAGTCCAGCAAGGACGGCCTCCAGAAGTCCTCGGTCCGGCGTGGCGACCTGCAGCATGTTCGGGCCGGTGGTGATGTAGCCGCTCTCCATCAGGTCGGCCAGCACGATGCGCAGCACGCTGACCGGCAGTTTCAGCCCGCTGGCGATCTCCGCCACCGACAGAGCCCCGGTCGCGCACAGGTCCAGGACCCCGCGGGCCTCCGGTGCCAGCGCGGCGCGCGGCAGATCACGCTGGTAGAGCCGTATGAGAGTGATCTGGTTGAACGTGTTGCGACTGGGGGCAGACCGCCCGCCCGTCACCACGTAGGGGCGGACCAGCGAGCTGTCCCGGACGTGCCGGGCCCCGCTCATACTCCGCTCTCGGTCCGAGGCGCGACGTCCAGGTGCGAGCCGAGGCGCTGCACGGTGGTCTCCATCGCGTAGGACACCTCGGCGACATCCGCCTCCCCGCTCGCGGAGACAGCCAGATGAGAGCCCTGGCCGGCGGCCATGACCAGAATCATCCCGCCCTGCGGATACTGCACCAGCGTCAGGTTCCCCGGTCCCTCGCAGTCGGCAAACGGCGCGGCGCCGCGCACAAGAGACTGCAGCCCGGACACACCCGCGGAGATCGTGTCCCCGAGGTCCTTGTCACAGTTCGTCGCCGCGGTGCGCATGCCGTCCGCCGTCAGCAGGACCGCACGCAGCGTGTGCGGTGTGCGCACCAGCTCGTCCAGGATGAAGGTGAGATCGCCTGTGGTCGTACTCATGACTCGCTGTTCCTCTCGTCAACACGTCGCTGATCTTCCTGGGCGGCACGCCGGCCGCGAGCCAGAGCTCCGAGCGTTGCGGCGGTACCGCTGGGCGGCTCAACCACGTGCTGCTGGGGCAACTGCTGGGAGCGCCGGCGGCGCTGCGGCAACGAGGCGGCCGTCTCGTGCGCCGAGCCCGGTCCGTCGGCTGTATCCGTACCGCCTCGCGGGGCGGATACCGGGCGTGACGCGGACGGCTCGGCGGCGGGGAGGCCTGCGGGCATGGAAGCGGGCTCCTCCGGCTTGGTGAGCAAGGACTCGGGCAGGAACAGCGCGGCCCGTACCCCGCCGTAGATCGACTGCTCGTCCACACTGACCCGGAAGCCGTACCGGGCAGCGTGGGTACCGATCACGGCGAACCCGAACTCGGGCAGGCTGCCCATCTGAGTCAGCAGAACCGGCCGGGCCGCAGACAACCGGTCCGGAGCGGCCGCACGCACCTCCGGGCTCAGACCCGTCCCCGAGTCGTCGATCGTGACCGTCACACCGTTGTGGCCGACCGTGAACCCCACCCGCACCGGAGACTTCGGCGTCGACTGCCGAGCAGCGTTGTCCAGCAGCTCCGCCAGCGCCAGCGCCAGCGGCTCGACCACCTGACCCACCACCGCATACGCGGGGTTCCCAGTGATCTCCACCCGCCGGTAGTCACGGATCTTCGAAACACCGCTGCGCACCACGTCGAGCAGGGGTGAGACCGGCCGCTTGCGTCCAGGCCATGCTCCCGCGATCGCGAGCAGCCCCTGGAGCCTTCGGACCAGCTGGTTGCTGGTGTGATCGATCCTCGTCACGCCCTCAAGGACGGACGGTTCATGATGTTGGTCCAACATTTCATCGACCGCGATCTCGGTGTCCCGCACCAGTGTCTGCATCGACCTGGCCATCGAGGCCACCGTCGCCCGGGTCGCGTTCTCCGCGCGTTCGGACGCCTGCACCGTCACGTCCACGAACAACTTCAGCACCGCGTCACGTGATGCGGAGAACGCGGTTCCCTCCAGCTCAGGAAACAAGGGAGCGGGCATCACCTCCGGCTGGCCCTGCCACAACCCACGCTGCAGAGAGGGAAGTTGCTGATCGACCAGATGCGCGAACTCTGCCTCCAGCATGTCCCGCGTACGCTCGTACGCCTTCTGCAGCCCCCGAACCCTGTTCTCGTGCTCGGCCCGTGCCGCCGACCCTTCCGCCTCCAAGCGGCTCACAGCTTTCTCCAGTTCCCGAACCCGGCGGCCGTGCAGAGCCTGTGCCGCCGACCGCTCGGTCTCCGAGCGATCCAGATCCTGATGGAGGTTCCGCACCAGGGCAGCGTGCTTCCTCTCCAGCCCGGCTCGCGCTTCGTCACGGTCACCGAGCGCGCGGGTGAGTTCGTGGACACGGGCAGTCCCCGCCCGAAGCCGGCGGCGCTGGCGGAGCAACGCGGACAGGGCCCCCGCCAACGCGAGAAAGACCAGCAACAGCAGCCACGTCAGGGCTTCCTGTTCGGACGGAGAAGACATCGGCACCTTTCATGCAACAACGGGAGCCCTCCGGGTCAAGGAGGACGAACCGCCTGGCGAGACACGCGGCCTCCGGACAGGCGACCGGCACCACGGCAGTGGCCTGCAGCGTCAACCGCGCCCGCTCCAGACAACCGGACCGGGCCACCCGCGCGGAAGTACACACAGCGGTTGCAATACGTGCACCAAGGGTGTGCACGGCACCTCCACCGAAAGTCCCGCGTGGATTCGGTGCGTCAAGACTGACGGCACGCAACGCCAAAATCTACGACTTTCAACAGACTCTTCGTGCAAATAATGCGACTTTGAGTCGCGATCGAGGGGAGGCGCGTACGAAAAGAGACTTTCTGGCACACTGCTTCGGGTACTCAATCCGGAGGCGCAGCATGACGACACGGACCCCAGGGAACATTCATCTCAAAGCGGCCAGAGTGAAGGCTGGCTTCTCCTCACAGTCTGCGCTCGCCGATGCACTGCGCATCGGCACGCGCCAGGTCTCCCGGTGGGAACGCGATGACCCACCATGGCCCCAGCCGGACCAGCGAGCAGCGCTCACCGCGCTGCTCGGACAGACCATGGAGCAGCTCGGGTTCACTGACCCCGACAGCGGCCTTCGCGGGGCCGGAGCCGCTGCGATCGCCACAGCCGGCCTCGCCGCGGTCCCCATCCGCCCGGGCGCCGCCACCCAACCGGCCTCCGTGGCCGTCGACTTCCGCGCGGTCACCCATGCCCACCGGCACCTGTACTGGTCGTTGGCCCCGGCCGCCCTCCATCCGGCGGTGATCGCTCACGCCACACTGGGCTGCGCGTTCCTCGCGGAGACCGACGGTCAGACCCACCGGTCCGTGGCCACCGCACTCGCCGAGACGTGGCTGCTGGCCGGGCGCATCGAGTTCTTCGACCTGAACAAACCGGAGCAAGCCCGTGCGACGCTGCAACGCGCCCTGCAGGCGGCCTCCGAGGCCCAGGACGACCTGATGGGATCGGCGATCCTCGCTCACACCGCGTTCATCCCCGGATGGGCCGGACAGCGAGAGGACGCCCTCGAAACGATGGCGGCCGCCCGCGCGTACGCCCGCCGCGCGACCGCGGGAGCGGAGTTCTGGGCATGGCTCGACGCCGTGGAGGCCGAATGCGAGACACACTGCGGGAACATGCCGGCCGCACTCCAGCTGATCACGCGCGCCGAGGAGACACTCGACACCGGACCCGCGCATGCGCGGCCCGCATGGATGGACTGGTTCAGCCCCGTACGCCTGGCCGGCTTCAAGGGCAACGCGCAGCTGCGGGCCGGACATCTCCCGCAGGCCCGCGCCACCCTGCTCACCGCGCTCGACGACCTGCCGGAGGAAGAGGGCAAGCAGCGCTCCGTCATCTACGGTGATCTCGCCGCCGTAGAGGCCGCGGACGGGCGTATCCAGGAGGCGTGCGACCACCTGAGGAAAGCGCTGGCCCAGCTGGAGATCACCCCGTACGCGGCCGGAAGACAGCGGGTGCGGGACGTGCGCCGGGCGCTCGTCCCGCACCAGGACCAGCCCTGCGTACGCGACTTCGACGAAGTGAACTTCGGATGGAACAATACGGTCAGCGCTCTCGCGCGGTGAACGCGCTGATCTCCGCAGGCAGTTCGGTGAGCTTTTCGATACGCATGGACGGAAGGCTCACCGCTTCCTCGCTGGTCCACTGGATGGTGGCCCAGGGGCCGCGCCGGATGAGCGCGGTCGGCATACCCGCGGCGACCGCGGGCCGGATGTCGTTGTCGACACGGTCCCCGACGTAGAGGATCTCGTGCGCCGCGAACGGCACCGCCCGCGCGACACGGACGAAGAACTCGGGATCCGGCTTGCTGGCGCCCCAGTCGTCGGACGTACCGATGAGATCGACGTCATCGGTGAACAGGCCACGCAGAATGCCACCGGCCCGTACCGTCTGATTGCCCGCGATCCCCAGCCACAAGCCGTCCGCGCGCAGAGCGGCCAGCGCGGGCCGCACATCCCCGTACAGGTCGTCCTCGTCGAAGTGTTCGGGCCGGCCCGCATCCGCCCGCGCCTGGCGCTGCTGCCCCAGGTCGAAACCGGGAGCGAACTCCTGGAACACCTCCCGGTAGTCCCGCCCCTGCGCGACCACCGCCCCGAACATCGCGGCAAAAGTATGGCGTGGCACTCCGAGCCAGTCCGCCCACGTCCCGTACTCCCGGGTCTCGTCCACGAGACACTCACCGACATCAAATACGACTGCACGAATCATGAACGCATCGTAGGCTGGTGCACATCCCGCCCCACAGCCCTCACCCCAGTGCCGTACGCAGCACGACCCCGCCCTGCTTCCTACCGGCCAGCTCGCGCCGCAGGCGGGCCGCCGGTCAACGCCTCGGCCCGCCGCTCGAAGTCCCGCACCGCCCGCTCGCGCGCGTGCGGCTCCAGCCGCCCACGGAAGTCCTCCAGCGCGCGAACGGCCCGCTCCGAGCGCACACCAGCCAGCTGCTCCAGCGCCTCACCGGCCGTTCCCAGCGCCTCGTCGAGCCGCCCCTGAGCCAGCTGCACGCTCGCCAGCACCGACCGGCTGATCGACTGCCTCCGCCGCCGCTCCGTATTCGCCAGTACCGACCCGACAGCCATCCGCTCCGCCTCGACCGCCACCCCCAGATCCCTGAAACACACCGCGGCCTCGGCCTGAAGATAATGCCGGTCCAAGAACCGCACCCACCGCGCCCCGTCCTCCCCGCCCGCGGCCCCCTCCAGCACCGTCTCCGCGGCACGCAACGCCGTCGTCGCCTCACGGCGCCGGCCCAGCGCCGCGTACCCGCGCGCCTCCATCGCGTGCAGACGCATCACCCCCAGCGCACTGCCGCACCCCCGTGACGAAGCCAGACCCGCCCGCGCCAGATCCACCCCCTCACCCGGCGCCCCCGCCTCCGTCGCCAGATGCGACAACCCCGCCAGAACCTGACCGCCCACCACCCGATCACCCCCCTCCGCGGACAACCGCAGCGCCTGAACCAGATACCGCTGCCCCAGCCCGACCAGCCCCGCGTCGTACGAACTCCAGCCCGCCACAGCCGTCAGCTTCGCGGCGGCCGTGAACAGCCGCGACCGCGACGGATCCCCCGCCCCGCACGCCCGCAACAACGGCACCACCTCAACCGTCAAGTAGCGCACCACCGCGCTACGCACCCCCACCCCACCGAAGCGGTTGTCCACCTCGTCGTAGGCCGCCACCACCGCCTCCACCCGCTCCACCCCCTCCAACTCCGCGACGGCCACCGCCTCCACCTCAGCAGCGGCGTCCGGACCGCGCTCCGCGCACCACAACAGCCACTGACGCTGCGGATCCAGCAACGCCCCCGCAACACACACCGCATCCCGCACCCCGCCACGCGGCGACAGATCCGCCGCGCCCAGCTCCGAGACCACACCCAGCGTCGCGCTCAAATCCTCCCGGTAGGCCAGCGCCCGCCCCGCGACCCGACGAGCCCCCGGCACCGCGAATCCGAGATCGGCCGCCCCGACCGTCCGCTCCAGATACCCGGACAGGACCAACGCGACGAACTCCGGCGTACGGTCCCGCGGACTCATACCCTGCAGCCACCGGGTCACCGACGCCTTCGTGTACCGCTTCCCCTCACCATGAACCCGGGACAACTCGTTCACCCCACGCGCCAGCGCCGCGTTCGAGCATCCAGCCTCCGCCAGCACCGTCGCCAGCGCCCTGTTCACAGCCACAGACGAACCTATCTTGCCCATAACATCCCAAAATTCCCGTCGAACGATCTGAAGAGAAACCCCGGCACCAGGCGAGACCGGATACGCCCAGCGGAACGCCGTCATTCCTGGGCAGCAGGGGGACCCGCAGCCAGGTCCAGCAGCGCGTTCACCGCGCCCGCCAGCCGATATGCACGGACGGTCGCCGGCGTGTCCTCATCCCCGGCCGCATCGACCGCCTCCTGGGCGCGCACGATCCCCTCGCGGTACCGCTCCCAGCACACACCGCCGGCCTCCACGGCCTCGGACGTCCACGTCACCAACTGCAGCAGCGCCCCGGCATACCCTCTGAGGACGAGGGCCAGCCGTGCGGCCGAGCAGGTCGGCGAGGTCTTGCCACGAAGGTGCCACTCCCGAGCCGCCTCAACCGCTTCCCTCATACGGCAGACGTCGAATCCGGCCACCACCTCCGCGTATCCCAGCTCCCGCACCGGATCTCCGCGCTCGGTCGTCCAGGCAGACGGGAGGACGGACGGGTCCTCCGTGGCGGCGCTCATTCGGGCGGCCAGCCGCCTTTCGGCGGCGTCGATGTCACCCTGGGCGTACGGCGCCGCATAAAGGCGGGCACGGGCGAGGAGCTCCTCAAGCGGAGAGTCCATTCGTGTGTCCAATACTGAGGTGCGACGACAGGGACTGTCCGCCTGGGTTGCTGCCTCTTCACGCGTTCGGCGCTGCGCCGTCCGGTCGGGCGTTCTGTCATGGCGTGGTCAGGTGAGGCTTCGGCTCAGAGGCGGACAGCCGGGCGCTCAGGCTTCGGGTCACGAGATCTTTCGGATCGAGCGGCTGGCGTACGTGAGGGACGGATACCGAAGGGAAACGGCGGGTCCGACGGATCAGCTGGCGGTTCGCGCCCAGGCCGACTGCGGCTGGGGTGCGAAGCCGTTCGCGTGAGCCGGGTCCCGAGATCCCAGAATCTGTCCCGGTTGGTTGAGACAGCAGACCGTCTCCAGGACTTGAAGATGCTCGGCCGGGGACTGCCCGAGCTGTACGGATCGACGGACCAGCTGGAGGCAGTGCTCCTGAAGGTCCGGCGACACGCTCACGACTGCCAGGAGCAGGGCCGCTCGCGCCACGGCCGGCCCGAACACGGCCTCGCAGGGCCACCCGTTCTCGACGAGTTCCCGCAGAGCGTCCACGTTCTCTCGCATCCCGCGGCCGAAGACCTCGTCGTAGTGCGCTCCGCGACTCCGGGACAAGTTGTCGGCGTCCTCGCGCAGGTTGCGGACTCTCCTGAGCAAGTCGTCGGCGATACAAGCTTCGTAGGTTTGGTAGATCACGTCTGCGCCTTTCGCAGGTGGATGCCCTGCCGGCTCGGAGGCGTCCCGGTGCCGTCTGTTGCGGGTGAGGCATGAGAGGTGTGAGCTATCGTGAACCACACGGTTTTGCCTTGGCCGTGGTGCACGGTTCCCCACACAGTGGTCAGGGCTTCCACCAGGCGTAGTCCGCGGCCGTCGGTGTCCTCGGAACCGGCGGCTCGGGGGCGTGGCAGGTGCGGTGAACCGTCCCGTACTCCGATCCGCAGCGTGTCACCGGAGCATTCGACGGTGACAGTGATGGTGTCGGTGGGGCTGTGTGAACCGTGGCGCACGGCGTTGCTGAAGAGTTCGTGAGCGGCCAGAACTGCGTCGTCGGCGAGATTGGCGTGCCGGCTTCTGAGTTCCGCGAGGAGCATCCGGCGGACATCGACAGCCCGGTGGTCGTGTGCGGGGAACACGCCGGAGGCCCTGCACGTCATATTGCTCCTCACGGTCTCCTCCGTTCGGTTTTGGTCACGTGGCGGCTCATTGCCAGTTGTCTGGCTGCTGCCCTGAGCGCTCCGTGGGCTCAGCCGCAATGCGGGACCCGTCGTGAGCGCGGCGAAGAACGGAGAGGCGGTGCTCGGCAGGGCTGTGGGGCCCGGGTACCGGAATGTCGACTCGCTGTGCAAGGCCATGGCAGAGGTCCTCGTCGTGGGGCGATACGCACTCGTTTGAGGTCACATGGAGCACTGGCTCGGATGCCTCTGGTAGTGAACGAGGTGGAGTATTACACCGGGAACTCTCCGCATGTAACTTTCATCGGGGAAGTGTCCGCATGAGGGTTTCACCAAGGCCGTTGCCTCGTGAGCGTTCCACCCGTGTAGCGTTTCTGCCGACCGCATCAGACGACAACGGCACTCGGGCTCTACTCATCCGAAAGGGCACCAGCCATGGAAGAGCCAACCAATCCGGCTGAACCGAACGAACTCGCCGAGGACACCGGCCCCACCGCGCGGCGCAGGTACCTGGGTCAGCGGCTTCTGGAACTGCGGTCCCGCGCCGGGCTGACGGGCGAGGACGCCGGCAACCTGGCCGGGATCTCCAAAGCCACGGTGAGCCGATACGAGCGCGGCAAGGGCAATGTCCGCTGGAACTACGTCGACCAGCTCTGCCGGGCCTACGCCGCGCCGGACCCAGAGCGGGAGGAACTGGTCCAACTGGCCAAGGGAAGCAAGGTCACCGACGCGTGGTGGGTGCCCTTCGCTGAGAAGCTGTCCGATCCAATGCGCGTCCTGGTCGCCCTGGAGGACGAGGCATCTCGTATCCATCACCACAGCGTCGGCGTCGTGCCCGGCCTGCTCCAGACACCGGAATACGCCGCGGCGATCAAAACCCGACCGGCGAGCCTCCCCGCCGGCGACATCGAAGATCACCTGTCACTGCGCATGCTGCGGCAGAAGATCCTCGACCGCCCCTCAGCACCCGTCTACCACGTAGTTCTCGACGAAGCGGTCCTGCGCCGACAGGTCGGTGACGCGCGGATCATGGCCGCCCAGATTGAGCACCTCATCAAACGCGCTGGTGAACCAAACATCACCCTCCAGGTCCTCCCCTTCGCCGAAGGGGCCCACAGTGATGCCCTCACCACGTTCATCGTCTTCTGCGGCGCCAACCCGGACCTCGACGTCGTCTTCATCGAGAACCCCGCCGGCTCACTGATCCTGGACACGGAAGGCGCCCGGAACGAATACGGCGCCGCCTTCACCTACCTGCGCCGGGAAGCGCTCGACACCAACTCCTCGACCGTCCTCATGGCCGAGGCCCGCCAAGAACACCTGCGACACCAGTCCTAGCGAGGAATCTCCCGTGCCCCAAGACCCCGTGTGGTTCAAGAGCAGCTACAGCGGCGCCCCCAACAACGAGTGCGTGGAATGCGCCCGCAGCGAACAGAGCATCCTGATACGCGACTCCAAGGACCCAGGCAGAGGACTGGCCACCTTCTCGGTCTCCGCGTGGCGCAAGTTCACCACCGCTCTCCACGGCACCTCCTGACACCCGCTTTCGGCGACGCCGTCAGCCAAGGGCCCCGGGGCCCAGGCTTTATCCCAGGGCCCGTACCACTCCCTATAACCGATGGGGGGATACCCGAACAAGGAGAACGCCCACTTTCACCAACCACGGCAAAATCAGTTGGTGATGCGGACAATCAGATACAGAGATCTCTGTCCGCATCACGTGCCAAGGGGGACACCGCGTGCCGCAGAAACCGAAGCCTCTTGACGACACCACCTCCCTCCGAGCGTGGTTCGGAGTCGAACTGCGCAACTGGCGCACCACACGAGGACTTTCCACGGGCGCACTCGCAGCAAAAGCCCAGATCAGCGGCAGCACCATTGAACGTATCGAGAAGGCAGAACGCTCGTGCAACCCGGACCTCGCCGGCCGGCTCGACGAGGCACTCGATGCCGGCGGAGCGCTGCGCAGACTCTGGCGTCGGGTCCAGGAAGAGACGGATTCCCCAGCCGGCGATGCGGACAACGTCCGGTCCAGCCTCCCCGAGACAGCCTCAGACCAGCATCGGAAGGGCATGCTCCACCGCGACCCGCTCACCCGACCGGACGGGAGCCCGCCCGTGCACCGCCGCACCTTCCTCACCACCAGCGGCATCGCCGCCCTCTTGCCGCTGAGCCGTCCAGCAGACCCACCCAAGACGGTGCGTCCCGAAGACATTGAGCAAGTCCGTCTCGCGTCCACCACACACTCTGACTGGGCCAACCGCTACGGCGGCGGCGGATTCGTCCGCGAGGCATCCATCAGCCAGCTCAAATGGGCCACCAGCCTCCTCGACGTCGCCTGCCCACCAGCCCTCAGAAACGAGCTGTTCACCGCCGTCGGCCGCCTCGCCATCGGTATGGGGGCCAGCGCCTTCGACGCTTACGAGCACGACGACGCCCGCCGTCTCCTCTCCCTCGGCGTCTACTGCGCGGAAGCCGCCGATAACTGGCACCTACGCGCCAACGCCCTCAACTGGAGCGCCAGGCAGGCCATCTGGTGCGGCCAGCCACAGGACGGACTCACCTTCGCCGACCAAGGACTGGTCCGAGCAGACCGCCTGACCCCCCGCGAACAAGCCATGCTCCACAACGCCCGCGCGCGAGCCTGGGCCAAGATGCACCACCGCCAGCAAACGCTCATCGCGATCGGTACCTCAGACGACGTCTTCAGCAACGCCCAGCACGGTGAAGACCCACCCTGGATGTCCTACTATGACCATGCTCAGCACCACGGCGACACCGGACACGCACTCTTCGACATTGCCCTCCTGCCCGGCCAGTCCACCCAGGCGGCCATCGAACGCCTCCAGACGGCCATGATCGGCCACACTCCCGCATACCTCCGCTCCCGTGCCCTGTCCGGCACGAAACTCGCCACCCTCACTATGGCTACCGGCGACCCGGACGAAGCCCTGGCCATCGCCGACCACGCCCTCAACGAAGTCGGCCAGCTCCGCTCCAAACGAGCCATCGACGACATCCAGGACCTCGCCCGTGCCGCGACCCCCTACCGACGGAACCCCCAGATCGCCGCGCTGCGCAAACGGATCACCCGGACCGTTCAGGCATGACCCCCACCCCGCCCCCCGAATCCCTCGCCCTGCTGCAGCAGATCACCGAAGCCGCACACCTGCCCGCCCACGGAGCTGAGGTCATCAGACTCGCCGAGAACGACCTGTGGCGCCTCCCCGCCCACGGCGGCATCGTCGTACGCATTGCCCGAGCCGGCCAGGACCAGGCAGCAGCCCGCGAAGTCGCCCTCACTCGATGGCTCGCCGACCACCAACTCCCCGCCGTAATTCCCCTTGACATGGACCAACCGGTCCAGGCGGCCGGGCGATCAGCAACCTTCTGGGAAGAACTACCCGCCCACCACGCCGGGAAGCCCCACGACCTCGCCCCCCTCCTACTCCAACTCCACACCCTGCCCGCACCCGACCACCTGCCACTCCCGCCAGTCGACCCCTTCGTGCGCATAGCCGACCGCATCAACGCAGCACGGATGATCAGCGCCAGCGACCGCGCGTTCCTCCACAACCGCCTCAAGGACCTGCGCAACGCGTGGCAGAACCTCCCACCCGGAAAGCCCAGCTGCGTCATCCACGGAGACGCATGGGGAGGAAACGTCGCCGTCACCCCCGACGGCCGCCGCTACCTCCTCGACTTCGAACGAGCCTCCCTCGGCCCACCGGAATGGGACCTCACCTCCACCGCGGTCGCCGCAGACACCTTCGGCACCCTCACTCCCTACGAATACGCCAAATACTGCAACGAATACGGATACGACGTACGCACCTACCCCGGCTACACCACCCTGCGGGCCATCCGAGAACTCCGACTCACCACGTTCGCCCTTCAAACCGCCGACCAACACCTCCCGGCCCACGACGAAGCCACTTACCGCCTCTCCTGTCTGCAAGGACACCACGGACCACGCCCCTGGTACTGGCGAGCCGTCATCTGAACGGAGCCCAGTACGGGATTCCAAGGTCCACCGAACACGCTGAACATGCCCCATCGAGCTGTCCGGCACTATGTGAGCCGCGTTGTCCGCGCTCAGTCGCTACCGTGGCAGATCAGATCGCTGTGCGGCGCCGGAACCGCAGGGGAGATGCCGCTTCACGTGCCTGAGCAGTCAGCGCTCCGGCGCTCGGGCAGGCATGTTCGCCGAGCAGTCGAGGGAATGACCAGACTCACGCCGGCGGATGCAACCCTGCGGTGCAGCTCATGCCATTTCGGAAGACACCCGCAAGCCCCGCCACCCTCGGACAGGAATGACCCAGCCCCTGCGATCCACGCTCCCCGAACACGCGGCGAAGCGAAACTTCACGCGAAAGAACTCACCGTCATGAACAGCGAAACGTCTCAGGCACAGCTCTTGCCGTCCCTCGACCCCAGCACCGGCATACTTCTGAGCAGCCCCGACTACCGCGCCGAATTCAGGGAGAGGGAAGCCGCGCTCCGCGGCCGGGACTCCTGGAAACTCGAGCGTCGCCAGCACTTCGAGGAGCTGAACAACCCCAGCCGTGACGCACTGACCCGCGGTGACTGGGCCGAATCCCTGCGCCTCATCGCAGTCAGACGCCCCGCCCTCCTCGCGGAGCACCAGGACGACGTACGCCGGACCACAACGTTCCACCGCGTCCGCGTCATCGAAACACCACTCACCCCCTACGTCCAATGGGAGCTGCACTCGCTGAAACTCCAGATGGAGTGCGGGGTGCCCGTCTCGGTTATCCACGCTCAGTCCGATCTGGTGCAGCACACCGAGGCTGAGCACGGCACTCTCCTGCCGGAGATCGTGATTCTCGGCGGAGAAACCCTCTACCAGGTCCTCTACACCGACACCGGTGTACCCGACGGCGCGATCCGGCACACCGGCCGGAGCGTGATCGCCCGTGGGAGACCTACATCCGGGCGCTCCACGAAGCGGGTGAAGCCGTCACCGGCTTCGTGGAGCGCGAGGTGACCTGTCTCCCCCCGCCCACAGAGGGGCGTTGAATTACGGTCACCTGTCCTGTCGCTCGGAAGGGCCGTGCCCGTAGCCCAGAGGCGCGTCCGAGATAAGGCGGGTGAGTGACCCGAGGGGTCCGTCGACATGGAGAGCTCGACACCTCGACACTGCGGCGGGCGATGCGCGGTGGGATGCCACGCACCCGGCTGCAGACCAGAGCCGACGGCGTCCTTGCCTCGCATTCCTACGCCGCAGGGCACTGTCTGAAACACCCCCTTTGTTCGGTCGGCTGACATCTGTGGTTCGCTGGCCGAGGCGGACCATTTGAAGGGCGAGCTCGGCTGGCCATCGGCCGGGCAGGGGCGTGAAGCCGGTGATCATCCACGCGAGGAGGGCGAGGCGAAGGCGGTCTACACAGCGGACAGCACGGATTCGAGTATCGGTGAGGGGACTCCGGGCCGGGAGGGCGCAGGTGACGGGCAGTGGGCCCCGTAGCCGGGATGACCGCGGGGGTCAGTGCTCGAGCTTGGGGGGTCGCTGCATCAGCGCGGCCGCGGCCTGGTCGAGCGTGACCTTCTCGTGCAGCAGGTCGGAGACGACTTTTGTAATCGGCATCTCGACGTCATGATTGCTGGCCAGAGCGAGGATCGCCTCGATGCTCTTGACGCCCTCGGTGGTTTGGCAGGTCGCGGCGGTGGCCTCCGCCATGGTCAGGCCCTTGCCGATGTTGGTGCCGAAGGTGCGGTTGCGGGAGAGCGGGGAGGAGCAGGTGGCGACCAGATCGCCCAGGCCGGCCAGTCCGGCGAGGGTGGCCGGGTGGGTGCCCATCGCCGTGGCCAGCCGGCTAGTCTCCGCCAGGCCACGGGTGATCAGCATGGCCTGGGAGTTGTGCCCCATGCCCATGCCGGAGGCGATGCCAACCGCGAGAGCGATGACGTTCTTCACCGCGCCGCCGAGTTCACAGCCGACCGCGTCGGCGGACGTGTAGGGCCGGAAGTAAGAGGTGAGGCAGGCCCGCTGGACGCGGTGGGCGGCGGCCTCGTCGGGGCAGGCGATGGCGGCGGCGGCGGGCTGGCCGGCGATGATCTCACGCGCGAGGTTCGGGCCGGACAGCACGGCGACCCGCTCGGCGGGCAGGCCGGTCACCTCGGTGATGATCTGGCTCGCCCGCAGCCCGCTGCCGGTCTCGATTCCCTTCATCAGCGACACGATCACAGTGTCCGGGCCGATGTGCGGGGCCCAGGCGGTGAGGCTCGCGCGCAGGGACTGCGCGGGGATGGACAGCACGAGGAAGTCCGCGCCGTCCAGTGCGGCGGCCGGATCGGTGGTGGCCCTCACCGTGTGGGGCAGCTCGATGTCCGGGAAGTACCCGGGGTTACGGTGCTGCGTATTGATCGCGTCCGCGATCTCGCCGCGGCGGGCGTGCATGATCACGCTGGTACCCGCGTCGGCCATGACTTTGCCCATGGCGGTGCCCCAGGAACCAGCCGAGAACACCGCGGTACGGGCGTGGTGCTGGTTCACTGCGGGGTCTCCTTGCTGGACGCACTCGTGTCGCCGGGACGGCGGCCAGGCGCGGCCATCGTACCGGCCGACCCCACTTCGGCATGGGCGTCCGGGAAGCGCCGCAGGTCAGCAGGACGGCTCGCCTGCCGCGGAGATTGGGGGAGTATCCGGTGTGCCTCGCTGAGCATGTTCTCAGCCGGCGGCGCTTGACCTCCCTGACTCCACGCGGTGCGCCCGCTGAGGCCAGGGAAGAGAGGTCCCGGTGCCCGAGCCTACGGTGCACGGCAGTGGCGAGGGGGTACGCGACTGGGTCGCCGACGACGCCGAGGGTGTCGGCACGGTGCTCGGCGACGGTGCCCAGATGACCGACGGCCCGGGCTGAGGCACGGGCTCGGGGCGCGTAGAGGTGGCGGTCGTCACACCTGTGACATCAACTCACCCGAACGGGCGTCACAGCCCCTCCCTGTGACGGAGAGTGGCGAACGGATTTTCTGTCGAGGAGTTCGCGTGTGTCGGAGACGTGGTGCGGGTGCGTGGTTGTCGCCGCTTGGGCTCGAGAAGCCTGCTTCATGGTTCCGGCAGGACAACGTGAGGGACGAGTGGCAGAACGGAGCGCCCGTCTATGGGGTGGTTGTCAGGAGTAGCCTCATTAGGCATGAATGACGCATTTGAGGTTTCTAAAGTTCAGTTGTCCGATTTTGACCGTACGTTGCCGCGGAAGCGCGTCGCGGCCGGCGTGCTGTTCTTCGACGCGGACGGCCGCGTGATGCTGGTTGATCCGGTCTATAAGGCTCCGTGGGAGATTCCGGGCGGTGCCGTCGAGTGGGACGAGTCACCTCGCGACGGCGCTGCGCGCGAGGTGAAGGAAGAGCTGGGTCTTGTCTGCGCGCCGGGCCCACTGCTCGGGATCGACTGGGTTCGCCCGCGGCCGGGCCGTAGCGAGGGCATGGCCGCTGTCTTCGACGGTGGCGTGCTGGGTGCCGAGCAGGTCGCCAGGATCCAACTGCAGGCTGAGGAGATCCGGTCCTTCGAGTTCGTCGGTCTGGAACAGATCCGTGAGTTGCTGGTCCCGTTGCTCGCGCGGCGGGTCCAGGCATGCATGGCGGCACGGGAGCGGGGAGAGACGGTCTACCTGGAGAACGGCGTGGTGGTGTGAAGCTCAGGCCCCGGGCAGGAGGCAGTTGTGGGCACCACGTGGCGTCGTGCTGCACATCGCATCCAGGAGATCGTTCTGGGCCGAGCAGGTGAGTCTGATGGCGATCTGCCCGCAGAGGTCGCACATCGCCTTCTCTAATGGCGCTGAGCCCACCAATCTGTTCGGACCGTAGGCCAGCTACCGTTCCCCGACGGCATGGGGCCGAGCGGCGGGGCGCGCCTGAACAGTGCTGTCCGTGTTCGATAGTGGATGCGGCGGCCAGAGTGCTTATGGAGCGGTTCGTCACCCCTGCCGCCGTGACGTACCAGGCTCTGTGTCGCATCCGCTGGGACACGGGGTTGCGCCGGTACACTCTGGTCATGCCAGATGCCCGTATGCCCCTTGTCGGCCGTCGTTTTCACTTCATCGGGATCGGAGGGTGCGGCATGTCCGGGCTGGCCCTTGTCGCCCGGGAGTTGGGCGCGCAGGTGACCGGCAGTGACGCCAAGCAGACTATCTACACCGATTCTCTGGAGCGCAATGGCGTGACGGGGGTGACCATCGGCCACACCGCCGCCAGCGTGCCTGACGCGCCGGCTCAGGTGGTGTTCTCCAGCGCGATCAGGCCGGAGAACATCGAGCGGGCCGAGGCCCGCCGCAAGGGGCTGGATGAGCTGCACCGCTCAGAGCTGCTGACCGAGTTCACGGCGCTGCACGAAACGGTCGCGGTCGGTGGCGCGCACGGCAAGTCGTCCACCGCCGCGCTCCTGGCGCACGTCCTGACCGCCTGTGGGAAGGAGCCGAGCTACGTGGTCGGTGCGTTGCTGCGGCCCCCGGGCGTTCACGCGGCGGCCGGTGCCGGCGGAACGCTGGTGATCGAGGCGGACGAGTCCGATAAGAGTCTGCTGAACTATCAGGTGCACACGGCGGTCGTCACGAATGTCGATCTCGACCATGTCGGGGACAGCGGCGCGTACCACGACATCGCGGACGTGGCGAAAGTGCTGGGTGAGTTCGCCGCCAACGCCCAGGCCGCGATCGTGTCGGCCCAGGCCGCCGAGCATCTGGCGCCGTTTTTGTCGGGGATGACGGTCGTACGACCGGACTTGGTCGGCGGCGAGCCGATGCGTTTCCGTCTCCACGGCGAGGACTACGAGGTCAATCAGCCGGGCGAGCACCAGCTCCACAATGCCGCTCTGGTTGTCGAGGTCGCGCTGGCCCGGGGCTGCGTGCCTGGGGACATCCGGGCCGCGCTGCTGTCGTTCCCCGGTCTGGCACGCCGGTTCGAGCTGCGCGGCCGGACGAAGACGGGGGCCCGGGTGTACGACGATTACGCCCACCACCCCGTCGAGGTGGCCGCGGCCCTGGCCGCCGCCCGCCAGGTCGCCCGTGGCGGGCGGGTCCTGGCGGTGTTCCAGCCGCACCTGTTTTCCCGGACCCACCAGTTTCAGACCGAGTTCCTCGATGCGCTCGCCACGGTGGACCTCGCGTGGGTCGAGCCGGTCTACCCGGCGCGAGAGAACCCCGAGGAGTGGACGCACGTCGCCGAGGAGCTCGCCGCAGACGTTGCTGGCCGGGCGCCGCAGACACGGATGTCGCCTGGGCGGGGTGACCTTGCCCGGCTGCTGCTGGACGAGGCCGCCGACGGCGATGTCGTCATGCTGATCGGAGCCGGCGACGTCAACGCCCTTGCCGAGGATCTGGTCAGCTGACCCTTCCGGGCCTCTCTGCGATCTTCGGTACCCACCCTTGTTCGGGGACGTGCTGGAGGGCGCAGCCGTGTGTACGGGGAACGTTGGCGGCGACGGCGGTTGCCTGGGAGTCGCCCTCCGGGCCCCAGCCGAGCAGCAGGTTGGCTTGGGCGGCGGGAACGAGGACGCGCCGGTAGATCTCCCCGTTGTCCGGGTCGGGCACAGCGGGCCCGAGTGCCAGGAGAGGTGCGTGCATGCGCAGTTGCAGGTACGGAGCCTGCCCGGGCTCGGTGACCCTCTGGAACCCGAGCACGGTGGGCCGGCCGTGCCGTGCGGCAGCTTCTTCCATGGCCTCGCGGGCGAGCGTTGCGTCCCGGTTCTCGCCGGGCTCCGGCTGTCCTCCGGGAAGACCGGGGGAGTCGTTGTCGTCGAGGATGACCAGGACTCGGCCGTACGGGTCGGTCAGCCATCCCCACACCTGGCGCACCGTCGGCTCTTCCGCGGCGGTGGGGGTTCGGGCGTGCCAGGTGAAGCGGGCGGCAGTGCGCTCGGACTTGGCCGGCCGGGCGCCGGGGCGAAGGCCGTCGGTCAGGTGCGCGGCCGAAGCGCCCAGGAGGCCGGTGCGGGCGGCCGCACGGAGCCGGGCCCTGGCTGCTGATTCCAGGGCGGCCAGGGCCCGGCCGAACGGGACGGGCCGCCACGCGCCTGGGGGCGTCCAGGAGGCGGGCAGCAGCCCGCGCCACGCGACATGGTGCACGCCCCCTTCGCCGGTGGTGTCGGTGACGGCCAGATGTGTTCCGCCGTGGCCGAGGCCGAGGACGTCTTCCAGGTCGTGTGCGGCGGTGCCGAGGGTGGCTCTGGGCCCGAGCACGGTGGTGGGTGGCGAGCCATCGGGACCGGTCATGACGCTGCCGTCGGTCCGGGCGGCAAGCAGGGTGACGGTTTGGGGGCTGCGGTTCATGCGGCCGGGGCGGGGTTGGCACCGAAGGCGGCGATGGTCTGGTCGTGCAGGACGGAGAATGTCGTCAGGCTCGCGTCGTACCCGGCGGTGGCGACGACCAGGCCGTCGGCGTGGCGGTCGGGCGGGAGCGGGAGGTCACCGCCGGGGTGCACGGTGTAGGCGGCGGTGCCTTCGAGGCGGATGAGCTCGGCGAGCCGGGTGTCCGCGTTGGGGGCTTCTCCGCCGGAGACGGCGGTGCCGCCGACGGGCAGCACCCATACGGTGTCGGCCTCGGACAGGCCGAGTGCCCAGGCGGCGAGGTCGCGCTGGTTCTTGCGGCCCCAGGGGGCTACGGCGATCGCGAGGTGACGGTCGGGGTGGGCCTGGCGCAGAGCCTGGAGGAGGGCGGCGGCCTGGCCGGGCTGGCGGGCGTTGTCATCGATGAGGACAAGCCGGGCGTCGTGGTGCATGGTGCTCATCCGGCGGCGCGGCAGCCGGAACCCGGCGAGCGCCTCGGCGCTGTCGGCGGGGGTGACGCCGAGGTGTAGCGAGGTGACCAGGGCGCAGGCCGCGGCGGTGACAAGGTGGCGGCCGGGGGCAGGAACGGTCCACGAACCGGCATGGGTGCCGTGCTGTGCGAGGCGGAAGGTGGTGCCGGTGGGGTCGGCGGTGGTGATGTCGATGGTCCAGTCGGCGTCCTCCCCGACCGTCTCAACCCTCAGCGAGCGGTGACCGGCGAGGCGGGGCGCGAGCAGGGCGGCGACGTCTTCGGGCAGTACGGCCAGGCGCGGCGGGGTGGGCGGGTCGGTGAGGAAGCCGGCGAGGCTGCGTTCGAACCCGGCCGTGCCGGGCCCGAAGTCGTCCTCGTGGTTCTGGACGAGGTTGAGGGCGATGACGATCTCCGGAACAAGCGCGCGGTAGGCGCCCTGGTACTCGCACGCCTCGACGACCGCCCACTCACCGGCCGCGAGCTGGCCGCCGCACAGCAGGCCGGGGACGTCGGCGCCGATGTAGGCGGAGGGGGCCAGCGGGGTGAGGACACGGTGGAGCAGGGCGGCGGCGGTGGATTTGCCCAGCGATCCGGCGACCGCGATCGGCTTCTTGTCGTGGGCGGCGAGGAGGTGCTGGACGAACTCCAGCCGGGCCATTCGCCGTGGCCCGCCGGGCTGGTGGGGGAGGGCACCGGTGGCGACGAGGTACTCGGCGTGCGGGGGAGCGGTGTTGGTGCCGAGGGTGACGTTGATGCCCTCGGCGGCGAACGCGGTGGTGCGGTGGTTGTCGGCGAGGTCGTCGCCGGTGACACGCATCCCGGCCTGGTGGGCGAGAACGGCGGCCGGGGCGATGCCCTTGCCGCCCAGGCCATTGAAGTGGGCGTGGCGGCCGGTGAGCGGTCGCAGGGTGTCAGGCATCGGTCGTATCTCCTTTGTGAGCGGGCTGGGTGGTGCTCAGGTCGCACAGGTCGGTCAGCCTGCCGTCGACGTGCAACTGCTGGTAGAGATCGCGGTCGTGGGCGGTGTCGATCTCCAGCCAGCCGCCGTCGACCGGCACGGTGGTGGCGCGGCCTCCGGTCTCCAGCCAGGCTGCCAGCAGCGTGGTGCTGTCCCATCGGTCAGCGGCCGGTGTCTTGGCCAGGGCGCGGCGGTAGAAGCTGGTGAGGTCGGCTGCTCCAGCGGGGCTGAGGCGCACGATTCCCATGAATTGAGCGTGGACCTCGTCGAGTCCCGTCGGCTTGCCGCCGATGTCCACCAACTGTCCGTGCTGGTCTGTCAGAAGCCGCTCGGCGTCGTCGAGCGGGTCACTCATCCGGGCCTGCCAGAGCTCCAGCCACTGGGTGTTCACCGGCAGGCACACATCCGCCGGCGGTGCGGCGAGGAGAGCGGCGAACACTCTCGGTTCGGTGACGATGTCCCCGTACGTGATGACCGCGCCGTGCTTGAGGGCGCCTGCGTCAGCGGCGGCCAGGAGGCTGGCGGCGATGCTGGTGGTGCCCCAGTGCGGGTTGTGCACCGTGGACAGGCCGGGCGCGTGGGCGGCGAGGGTGTCGGGACGGTAGCCGGTGACGAGTGTGATGGGTCCGCACCCGGCGACACTGAGGCTGTGCAGGAGTCGGGTGAGCAGCGGAACGCCGGCCAGCGGCAGCAGCGGCTTGGGGCACGAGTTGCTCAGCGGGCCGAGACGCGAGCCCCGGCCGGCGGCGAGGATGACAGCACGCACGAGGAGAGTTCTCCTTCTCAGGTCGGTCAGAGGGAGCGGATGGTGTGCCCAAGGAGGTGGGCGAGGGCACGGGCCGCGGGCCCGGGCGGCGATTCGCGTTCGGGATGCCACATCAGCCCCCACCACGGCAGCCGGCGGAAGCCGAGCGCCTCCACCGTGCCGCCGCCATCGGCTACGGCAAGTACCCGCAGAGCAGGCGGGAGACCGACAGCGGGCAGGACGTGGCGGTGGTGCGAGGCGACGGCGAACGTGGCAGGCCAGCCCCACGGGGTAGAGGCAACGGATCGGACCTCGTGGCGGGTTCCAGCGTGCTGGGGCGCACCGTCCGCGAGGCGGGCACCGGCCCGTACGGCGAGTGCCTGCGCGCCGCGGCAGATCCCGACAACAGTGGTGCGGCGCTGCTCGGCGCGGTCCAGGAGCCAGTCTTCGACCTCGTCGCGGGCCGGTGCACAGTCGGCGGCACCCGGAGCGCCCGGAAGGTCGTTGCCTCCGGACAGGACGATCGCGGCCAGAGGCACCCCGGCGAGCAGTCGGCGGGCCGCGCCGAGGTCGTTGGGCACCGGCACCACGCGGTGCGCGGCCAGCAGCGGCATCCACCGCGCGTCGAGGTAGTCGCCCGTTTCGTCCCGCTGCTCGAAGTGCACCCGGCGCTGCGTGACCGCCACCCAGGGCCGGGTCATGACAGTACATCCACACGGCCGGCCGCCGCGTCCACGGCAACCGAGCGGGCCGCGGCCACCAGGGCGTGGGCCTGAGGGCCGATGCCGATCGCGGCAGGGACGCCGAGCTCGGCGCACCGGATCATCATGTGGGAGTTGGCGCCGCCGTAGGCGGTGACCAGGGCACCGGGACCGTGGGCGAAGACCCAGTCGTATCCCGGGTCGGCGGCCTCCAGCACGATCACTGCGCCAGGCGGCGGCGGGGATGCCGGGGCCGGGTCGGCGTGCACGGGCCCGGACACCTGCCGACCCGTGACAAAGTTGGCCCGGCCCGGCGCGCGCACGAAACAGTCGAGATTATCCGGTCCCGTGATCACATCGGGCAGTTCAACGAGCGCACACACCTCGGCGTGCGCCCGGCGACGCGCGACCAGACCCGGCCACCGGCCTGCTTCGCTCCCGAGGACCTCGCCGACGCGCAGGTACCGGACATCCCCGTCAGCCAGCCCGCCTGCCCGGCCCCGGGCACGGACGCCCTCAAGCACAGCACTGACCCACCCCGCGTAGAAGGCCTTGCCGTGTTCACGGCCGGTGATCGCGGCCCTGCAGAACGCCTCCAGTTCCGCCGCGTCCAGTCCCAGGGGCGCCACCGCCACGGTCACCGCGGCGGCGTTCCGGGCGCTCCACGGCGCCGTTACCGTGTGCGGTCTGGGCGGCGGGATGTCGAGCAGAGGCCGCAGGTAGCCCTCCGGGTCGTCGCCATACGCGGGCACGGCCAGGTCGTAGGTGCCCGGACGGATCCACCGATAGCGCTCCACGAACGCCTCCCACACCAGCCGCCCGGCCGTAACCTCGCTGGCGTCGCGCCGCAGTGCCGTCGCCGGGGTGCCCACGGTGCGTACCCACTCCTCCCGCCGGTCGGCCAGCCCTTCCGCCTCCAGGACGCGCAGCAGGTCGGTGGCCACGAAGCCCGCCCGGGCCAGGTGCGCGAACCGAAGTGCCGCCCCCTGGGCCGCGTTCAGCGTCGCAGCGAGCCGCTCCGGTCCGGCATCCGCCCGCGTGGGCGCAGAAGCGCGCTCCAGCCACCGGACATCGTCCGCGAGGCGACGCACCCCGCCGCGCGTGACGGTGAGAAGCTGCTCGTGCAGCCGCCGCCGCGCCGCGCTGCCGATCCCAGCCGAGGCCAGATACGCCGTCCGCTCCGCGATCCGAGGGGTCCAGCACGTCGCTGCGATCTCGAACTCGATCTTGTCGTGCGCCAACGGATCCGCCACGAGCCGCTCGCCCATCGCCCGGAGCACGGCGGCCGCCAGCGCCTCGTCGATCCCGGCCGGTACGAACGAGGCGAGGCTCACGAGCGCGTCGATGTACGTGGATCCCGCCACCACGTGCATCAGCGGGGTGCCGCGCAGGTCCCGGTAGCCGTAGGCAGCCCGCTGCTGGGCCCATGTCCTCTCCGTGATCAGCGCGGCGTACAGCGACGCGGCCAGGGCGGAGGGGCGGCGACCGAGCATCTCGGCAGGGTTCCAGTCTGCCATCGTCGACAGCACCACCCCCGCCCCGGTTCCCGGAAAACGACCGGTGCGGCCGGCCAAGCCGCCGATCTGCAGCTTGGCCATGTCGACCACCCTGTGCACACGAGCGTCGGCCACGGCCCGGGCCGCCGCCAGTGGACGGGCCTGCAGCAGGTGCACCGCACCCCCGGACAGCGCGACCTCCACATCGAGACAACTCGTACCCACGCACTGTTCCGTCTCCACGGCCGCATCCAGCAACTGCCGGGCCGCAGAGGGCATACCGGCCTGCCCGAGCTCGACCCCGCACGGGCGCCGTACATACCACGTCTGCACCCCCTTCCCGGTCCCAGCGGTCACCGTGTCCGTACGGCCCGAGACCAGATCCACCGCAGCCGTGTAGTACGGCGCACCCGCCACGCTCCGGGCGGTCACCACACCAGCCGCCTGCACCGGATGCAGCCATTCCTGCACGAAAACCCGGACGTCAGGACCCTGAGCGCCGTAGGACGCGAACACGGCCCGCACGGCCTCCGCGAGTACCCCCGGAGGCGCCGCCACCGCAACGGGCACGCTCAAGTACGCCCCCGCACCCGACCGCTCCCACCCGTCCTCGCCGTCCGAACAGGACCGGACGATCACCCCCCGCCCCGCATACCGGACAGCCACCTCATCCAGCACCCCACCGGGGTCCCGCTCCCACCACCGCCACCCCACCGACAGACCCTCATCCACCCGCACCCCCGCCAACAGAGGTGCCAGCCTCCGCAGCGATACGTCCTTGCCGCCCAGCAGCAGCCGCGCCCGCTGCTCACCGACCTGCCACGGCACCAGCCCCGGTCGCGGCCCGGCGAGCGGAACCCGGTGCCGCGCGACCAGATGCCGCGCAGTTGCTGCCGCGCTCGACCCCGCCGGGGCACACCCGCTCTCCACGCACCGGCTATGCGCCCGGAGGGCCAGCGGCCCGAAGCTGTACGCCCGTGCCGGGACCGTGAGTTGGCCGGTCCACACACCGACTCCGTGCCGGCCCAGCAACGCACGCCGCAGCGCCTCGGACGGCACCGCCCCGCCCGGCAGCCACATCGCGGCCGCAAGCTGCTGACGGGCCAGGACTTCCCTGGTGGTGGCCGGCGCCACCGTCAGCTCGACCGACGCCGCCGGCCGGTCAAGGACATGCGCGAGCACATCACGCAGGCGTACGGGATCCGACATACCCGGCCCGAGTAACGGCCTCGGCCACACGACAGCGAGCTCAGCACTCATGAACGTCCTCCTGGTGAAAAGCATCAGGAGGCCACCATGGCGCGACCCAGACAGGGCGCTCCAAGACGGCGAACCTGCGGCGAAAACCCGGCGCAGGAACTGGCGATCACGCTCAGGGCAATCGCCGGGACCAGACTCCTCGACCGATCTGAGCTCCAGGCCGCATAATGTCCGCCCCGTCCACAAACGGCCGGAATCCCTCCCGGCCCCGCGAGAAGGACAGCGGCCGTGCCCAACGACCAGGCATTACCACCACCGGCGACCGGCGACGTCGAAGCCCGTCTCTCCGACGAGACGGCCCTGCGCTACTGGTTCCGGCTGTCGGGGATGAGCAAGAACGCACTCGCCCGCGCCGTTACCGAACTCGCCACAGAAAACGGCCACACCCAGGTACGACCAGACGGATCACGCGTACGACGCTGGATCGACAACGGTGAGCGACCCCGGCCCCCGGTCCCCGACCTGATTGCCAAGATCCTCTCCCAGCGCACCGGCTACCGCCTGTCCGCCGCCGACCTCGGGCTTGCCGCCGCCCCCACCGAAGAAGAAGCCCGCTACCGCGGGCCTACCGAGATCCTGACCGACCTTCACCGTGTCACCAGCGCAACCCTCGCCCACGGCCCCCACCGCCCCGAACGCGCCGAGTACGAAGACAACCAGCAGCGTTCGGAGCCCCGTCACCTGCTCACTGCTCTGGAATCCTGGTCCTGGAGCGCCGCCCACCCCCTGCCCGCCGTTGCGGCCGACGGACGCCTCAGCCACACCGACGCCGAACGCATCGCCGCACACACCAGCGCCTTGCGACAGCTGGACAACACCCACGGCGGCGCCAGCATGCTCTACATGGCCACCGCCCACCTGGCCACCACCAACACCGCCATCAAAGGCGGCACCTACACAGAACAAGCCGGCCGCACCCTGTTCCGCGAACTCGGCGACCTCGCCGGCGTTGTCGGATGGGCCGCCCACGACGCCGCCCACTACCCCCAAGCCGTCAAATACCTCACCCTGGCCGTCCACGCCGCCCGCGAGAGCGGGGACCGCAACCTCACCGCCCACCTCCTTCAATGCCTCGCCCGCGTCTGGGGATACGGCGGACACCCCCAACTCGCCCGCGACTGCATCGCCCTCGCCCTCTACGGCACCCGCAACACCGCAAGCCCCGTTCTACGTGCCGGACTCCACGCACTCGACGCCCGTTTCGCCGCCCTCCTCGGCCTGCCCCGCGACGCTCTACGCGCCATCCACCTCGCCCAGGAAATCTTCACCGAGGACAGTCCCGACCCCGCCCCCGCATTCGTCGCCTACCTCGACCAAGCCGAACTCTCCTCCACCCTTGGCGAAGTCCTACTCTTCCTCGCGCGCACCACCGACACCCCACGCCACGCCAAAGACGCCATCGGCATGCTGGCCACCGCCGCCGGCAACCGCGCCGAACACCGTGTCCGCTCTCGCGCCTTCGACGCCATCGCCCTGGCCCGTGCCCAACTCTTCACCGGCCGCTTCGAGGCTGCCCGCACCAGCGCTGAACAGGCAGTCACCATCGGGGCCGGACTCGACTCCGCCCGCGTCCGTCGCCGCTACCGCGACCTCGCCAATGAAGCAGCCACCCACCAGACCGTCTCCCACGCCCGCGACATCCAAGAATTGCTGACCGCCCGGCCGTAACACCCTGCTGCCGGACGCCGGGAAAGGATCCCGGGGAGGGGCTGCTCCCGAGCTGCTCCACTGCGAGCGACAAGATGGCTTGCCACTTCCGATCCAGCGCGTCGCTCACGTCGACCGTCTCGGCGACGTCCTCGTCCGGCACGCGCTCGAGGTCGTGGGTGAGCGTCATAAGTCCTCTCCCGGCTCCCGGTGTCCCGGGCATGGTCATTCGATGGGCAGGTCGTCCCGGTAGGACCACACGCGGCCGGCGCTGAGGCTGTCGAGGTAGTCCAGCAGGGGTTCAATCTCGGGTCGGGCCGCGGTAGAGGACGCCAGGACGGCCGTGGCCTCGGGCAGCGGCAGCAGGACCGCGCCGGTCACTTTGCCGTCCGGGTCGTGCACCGCGATCTCGCCGTCCCACTCGGTGCAGTCGAAGGTCAATACCACGGTGGAGGGGTACCTGTCGGTCGTGGTGTTGACCAGGTAGGCCAGCGGGCCCACCGTCGTCAGGCTGAGGCCGGTCTCTTCCTTGACCTCGCGGACCAGGGCATCGCTGAGGAGTTCGCCGCGCTCGACGCCGCCGCCGGGGACGGACCACATCTCCTTTCCGTCACGCTGTTCCTGGACGAGGACGATGTGGTCGTCGCGGCGCAGCAGTGCGGCGACGACCTGGACACCGGGCCCGGTGACCGGTGCGGGAGCCGGGGCGGCTGTGGTGGCGTTGTCCTTGGCGGTCATGTTCGCTCCAGTTCGGTTCGCAGGGCCGCCGTGCACCCAGGGAACTGGGTGGGGTCACGGCCGTGCCAGTACAGGAAGTACGACAGGGTGATGACCAGGCGGTGGAAAGCGAGGCGCTGCTCGAACAACGGGTCGGCCACTTTCCCGCGTTGCTGCCAGCAGGCGTCCAGCAGGCGCTCAGGACTGCTCGGAGGTCAGAGTGCCCGGGTAGGGGCGCCCCTCCACGTACGCCTGCATGTTCTCCACGATGCCGGCGATGCGGCGCGGTCCCCACGAGGCGACGTCGGCGTTGACCGGTGCTGCCATGGTGACGAAGTTGAGGATGAAAGCATCGCGCAACAGCAGGTAGGGCTCCAGGAGCCGGGCCCAGTTAATCGGCAGGGGCCGCACCTGCGTGTAGCCGGCCAGGAAGGCGCGGGCGAACTCCTCGTAGGCGCCCGGTTCCTCCTGCGCGATCCGGTGGACGGACGAGAACACGGTGGCGATGTCGAGCAGGTAGTGGCCGGTGCCGCAGTCATCGAAGTCGATGATGCCGATGCCGCCGCCGGACATGGCGATCACGTTCTCTCGGTGCAGGTCGCCGTGGATACGCCCGCGGTCGTCCTGGCTGCCCTCTTGGAGGGCTGGGGTGATCAACTCGGCGACCTTGCGGAGCGCGGCGGTGCCTCCGGTGCCCAGCTGCTCATGGGCGGCCGGATCGGTGAGGGTGTGCCCCTTGAGGAGGATCGTCTCCGCGTCCCAGACCGGCCGGTCGAACTCTGGCAGCGGCACCGTCGCGGCATGCTGGTGCAGGTGGGCGGTCGCGCGGCCCATCTCCTGCGCCACGCCGGGCTGGCTGTAGGGGGGCTCTGCTGTGCCGGGAAGCCAGTGCAGCAGGGCGAGGGTGGACGGCTCGTCGTGGCCGGGGACTTCGACGGGGACCACGTACTGGCCGCCGGTGGTGGTGACGGGCTCCGGGACGGAGACCGTGCAGGACGCGGCCAGGCTCTCCAGCCATCGCATTTCGCTGCGCTGCTGGTGGGCGGGGCGGCCGTCACGGACGGACAGGCGGGCCACGAAGGAACTGCGTTCTGGCGGGGTGATGCGCCAGACGGCGTTGTCTTCGTACTGCTGGACCTCCATCCGTACGGCCTTGCCGTCGAGTCCGTAGTACTCGGTCAGCGCGGCCCGGGTCAGTCCTTCGAGCAGGTCGAGCTGGGCGGCGTGGGGAAGACGGGAGAACGACGGCACGGGGCACGGGCTCCTTGGTGGTCGGAGTGGGCACGAGCGTACGGGGCTGCGCGGATAGCGCGGGAATGTACCGTTTCTGGGAACCCGTCGCTAGACTCCAACCTCCTCTGAGTGACGGGATCGTTATCATGAGTGACATTGCGGTGGCGGCTGTCGTTAGCGCGTACCGCCTGCGCTTCACCCGGTACTGGGACGCAGAGGGCCGGGTTGTCGGGGACGCAGGACCGAAGGTGACTCGATCCCTGCCTCGTGTTCCGGGGCTGCGCATGTTCTACGACCAGTCGGACGCAGATGATCCACATCAGGAGATCAAC
Organism: Streptomyces sp. NPDC088124; assembly: GCF_040685895.1. Lineage (NCBI taxonomy): Bacteria > Bacillati > Actinomycetota > Actinomycetes > Kitasatosporales > Streptomycetaceae > Streptomyces > Streptomyces sp. NPDC088124. The sequence goes on from NZ_JBFBJB010000030.1 coordinate 97,735, forward strand.
GAGGTGGGTCGCATGGTCGTCGAAGCATTCGGCCATCCCTACCAGGCCGAGATGCGCGGGAAGCTCTGCATCTATTTCGACGTTGAGGGTGTCCCCGTGGACGTGCCGCTCTGACTGCGCAACCGCATTCAGGAGGAGGTCAGCCGCGCCCGCGCTGCGACCGGGCTTGATGCTCGCTGTCTGCCCGGTACGGTTCCGCGAACGCGAACCTCACTGATCGGCGAGCCTCACTTACCGCACGGTGGGTCGTAGGCCACTGCCTCGGCTCCGTGGGCGCTGCCGTATGCGGCTTGTCGCCGCCCCGCGGACAGGGCTGTCGCTTTCCCCTGAGCCGCCCGGACGGCCAGGTGGTTCAAGCGGCTGGGACCCGGTGGGCGCCGAAGGCGTCGCGGTGGGACAGGTGGAGGCGCGTGTGGTCGCGGGCGGTCTCCTCGATCGCCTCGGTGGAGGAGGTGAGGCTGCCCGGCAAGACGTAACCCAGCCCGGCGTGCCTGCGGATGTCGCCGTCAGGAGTGAGTGACAGGGCGTAAAGGTACCTCGCTCCTGTGAGTTTCCCCACGCTTGACGATCAATCGGAGCGTCAGTCGGCGTCGGCAAGCGCCTCGAAAGGTGGTTGGAGATGGGCAGGAGTAGGTGTGGTGCTGCGTGGACCGGGTGCACTCGACTTGCTCGGCGCGCCCCGCTCGGATCGGGATGGACTGTTCAGGTGGTGAAGTGGCCGTCGCGTACGCCGTCGACGAGGGCGGCAAAGCGCTCCGGCCCGACCAGCAGGACGGGCCCCCTGGGGGTCTTCGAGTCGCGGATGGCGATCGCGCGGTGGGCGGTGTGGGTCAGGTCAGCGACCTCCACGCAGTTGTTGCCTGAGCCGCTGCTGTAGGAGGACCTGAACCAGGTGGCCACACAGTCCAGGTCGGATGCTGTGAGCGCGCGGGTCTGTGTGGTCATTCCGTGATCTCTCGCGATAGTTGGTGCAGGAACTTCGGAGTGTCCTCGGGCGGGAGGGACGATGCCACCAGGGCGTTGAACTTTCGTGAGAATTTCGCGACTTCGCGCGGGGTGTCGGACACTGACGAAGCGCCCCACGCGTTGTCTACCTGGACTGTGGTCGGCAGCGTGTCGCCGAGGTGGAGGATGCTGAAGTCGTTCACCGCGACGTACCCGCGCACGGTGTGCGGGAGGACCTGGACGGTCACGTTGTCGAGCGCGGCCAGCCTAGTGATCTCGTTGTACTGCTCGCGCATCACGTCGGGGCCGCCGACGAGGTAGCGCAGGGCCGACTCGTAGAGAATCGCCCACAGCCTGCCGGGTTCCTCGTCGCGGGTGAGGTACTCCTTGCGCTTCATCCGCAGGGTGACGCCCTGATCGATGAACTCGTTGGTGGTGTCTTCGACCTGTTTGGCGATCTCGTACAGGGCCCGTGCATAGCGTTCAGTCTGCAGTAGCCCGAGGACCAGGACGGGGTGGAACGCCTGTATTTCGACGGCGGCGGACTCGATGCCGATGAAGCGCGGCATGCCCGAGGGCATCGATCCTTTGAACTGGGTCCACCACTCTCGGCTGGAGGCCGCGCGCTGGATCGCCAGCAGCCGCTCGGTGTCCTCTTCCTCGGTCACGCCGTATCGGCCGAGGAGTTTGCGCAGGTCACCTGCGTTGCGCAGATCCTGCAGTCCGGTCTCGACGCGGTAGAGCTTGGTGTCTGACAGCGGCAGTCCGCGGACGGCCTCTTCCAAGGTGAGGCCGGCCCGCTTGCGTAACTCCTTCAGCTCGTAGCCGAGTTCGATGCGCCGGGGTGTTGGTCTGGCTCGTGCTGGCACCCGCTTGTCTCCCCTGCGTACGTGTCCGCTTCTGCTGTGATGTGCGGAGTGTGGCACGGCACGTGCCCGCTGAAACAGCGATGCGCTTGCCTTGGCATGTGCCATTTTCCTCGCAGTGACGTATTCGGTGCGGTTTCACTTGCGGACCCACTCTGTCTGCGGGCACGGTGAATGGGCCCCCGGATTAGCGAAGTTGGACGCCGACGGGCATGAAGGAGGTCTGCCTGCCCTGCATCCTTGCTGGGGGCAGGTCATTCAGCCCATTGCGGCTTACCACTTCGGAGGAGGCATGTCCTTGCGCTCCAGCTCCATCGGATCAGCGGAGCCCTTCTGCCTGACGGACAGGAGGCGCGCAGCTCCGGTAGCCGCTGACGCCGTTGAATTCCGTGCGACCCGTGGCCTGCCGGCCGGTTGGAGCGCCGAGGACTTCGAGGTCTACGTGGACCTGGAGCGCATCTGCGCCCCGGCAGCGGGAGTGGCGGGAGACGATGCGGCGTGAGCGGGCCGGAGGCGGCAACCTTCCGGGTTGGTGATCGTGTACGAGGTATTTCCTGCGTGCCGCCCGAGCGGCGGGAAGGGAAGGAGCCGGAGAAGTTCGAGGGCGCCGTGGTCGGGCTCGGCGGTGGCTGTGCCGGGGTGGACACGGACCGTGCCTTGGTCTGGGCACGGCTGGAGAACGGCACGGAGCGCCAGTGCCCCATCCGCGAGGCGCCGGCTGAGGCGGTGGTGGTCGTGGAGTGAGCGCCAGCCATCGCCTGCCCAAGCCGCCGAGGTCGGACGGGGGCGGCCTGTTTGCCGAGGCCCCCCGACGCGGGTCCGGTAGGGCGTCGGGCTGCACCACCAGCCCTGTCGGCAGCAGCATCAACTTCTGCGGATTTGCTGCCCCGTATGAGTCGGGGTCTGGCTCTTCCAACTGTCGGGTATCGCGATTACAGACGTCTAGGGTGATGCTATGAGTACGGTCCGAGAAACCGATGATGAGGCGGCCTCGCTCCGCGCGGCGATGGTGAGCGAGCTGGATGAGATGGGCGTGTTCCAGTCCGATGCTGTCGCGAGCGCTGTCGCGACGGTGCCCCGGCACCTGTTCGCGACGGGTGAGTCGCTGGAGTCGGCGTATGCCGCCAACAAGGCCCTGGTGATCAAGCGCGACGAGCAGGGCCAGGCGCTGAGCTCGCTGTCGGCCACGCACATCCAGGCGGTGATGCTGGAGCAGGCCGAGATTGAGCCGGGGATGCGCGTGCTCGAAGTGGGATCCGGCGGCTACAACGCGGCCCTGATCGCGGAGCTGGTCGGGGAGGCGGGCATGGTGGTCACCGCCGACATCGACGCGGAGATCGTGGAGCGCGCCCGCGCTTGCCTGGACGCGGTCGGCTACGGCCGGGTCCAGGTGGTGCTGGCCGACGCCGATGGCGGCGTGCCCGAGCACGCACCGTTCGACCGGATCATCGTCACGGCGGGAGCATGGGATATCCCGCCGGCGTGGCGGGAGCAGATGTCCGAGCGGGGCAGGATCGTCGTCCCCCTGCGCATGCGGGGAATCACCCGGTCGTTCGCGTTCGACCACGACGGCAAAGAGCTCGTCAGCGCCAGCTACCGGCTGTGCGGCTTCGTGCCGATGCAGGGCAGCGGCGCCTACACCGAGCGGCTCCTGCCGATCACGGACGGGGTCGCTCTTCAGCTCGACGATCAGCGTCAGGAGTTCGACACCGAGGCCCTGGGCGCCGCTGTGCACGCGCCGCGTCTGGAGGTCTGGTCCGGTGCCGCGTTCGACATGCCCGATGAGCTGGAGCTGTTCCTGGCGACCAGCACACCGCAGATGGTGATGCTGCACGGCGGCAAGCACGTGGTCGACCAAGGTGTGCTCGCGCCGTCGGTGACGCGCGGTGTCCCTGCTCTGGTGATGGGCGGCAGCTTCGCATACCGGACCAAGCGGGCTAATGAGGAGACCGGCGGCTTCGAGAGCGGGGTGTTCGCGCACGGGCCCGAGGCGGAGACCGTCGCCGCACAATACGTGGAGCTGCTGCGGCGGTGGGCGTCCGATCACCGGCGGCGCGGTGCCGCCCGCATCCGCTACGTGCCGATGTCCGAGGGAGGCGCCGAGCCGGCCGCGCAGGTCGTGGCGAAGCGGCTCGGGGCCGTCGAAGTCTCCTGGTCATAGGCTCCCGCCCCTGGCAAACCGCCCGGGGACGGGCTGTGTGCACCACCCGACTCTCATGGAGGTTGTTGTGTCCGTGCAGTCCGAGGAAGCAGTGGCTACGGGCCCCGTGGCAGCAGAGGGCCTGGAAGGGAGCGTCGACGGCTGGGACCTGGATGTCTCCATCGTCGAGTCCGGCCCCGAGGCCGACCGGCTCATTCAGATGACCGATGACGGCTGCGGTCAGACCTGCGAGTCCGCCTGCCCGGCGACCTGCCCGTAGGCCGTCCGGCTTCAGAAATCCGTGGTGCCCGGCTGCGGGGCGGCCGGGCACCACGAGGCGATAGGGGTGGCTGGTGTACGAGTACATCGATGCGGCCATGCTGCGTGCAGCGGTCTGGCCACCGGATCGCCGCATCCGGTTCTGGCCCGACCTGACCGGCGACTGCGACGGCCCGGCATCGTGGCGGCCGTGGCTGGAGGAGACCCTGCAGGTCCCCGGCTTCGCCGCTGCGGTGGAGCAGGCCAGCCCAGTGCTGGCACACCGCGTCCAGCAGATCTGTGAGGGACGGCAGCTGCCGGAGCCGGCCGTCCGCAAAGTGGTGGTCGCCCTCATGCGCTATGTGCTGCGCGCTTCGAGCCGGGCTACTCCCTTCGGCCTCTTCGCCGGAGTAGCGCCGGCCCGCATCGGCGGCGCGGCGGCAGTGCGCGTCGGCACGGGGCACCAGGCTGTCGCCAGAGCGGATGCCACCTGGCTGGCGACGGTGATCGAACGGCTGGAAGCCGACCGGGTGCTCCAGCTCCGCTTAACAGTCCAGGCTCATCCGCTCGCGGTGGAGCGGGACGGTCAGATGGTGCTGGAACACCGGCCCGCGGGCAGCGGCGGCGGTGCACCGGCACACGTGCAGGTCCGCCTCACTACACCCGTCAAGGCGGCGCTGGACGCGGCCCGTGCCCCCATCGGCACCGCGGATCTCGCGGCCAAACTGGCCGCCGACTTCCCCCACGTTCCCGCCCCGACCGTCAACCGGCTCCTGGCGGGCCTGATCGCCCAGCGGTTTCTCATCACGAACCTCCGCCCGGCGATGTCGGTGACAGACCCGCTCGCCCATGTGCTGACGGTCCTCGGCACCGAGGGCACCGCCGAAGCCGCCGAGCCGGCGGTGAAGCTGCGCGAGATCACCCGCGCGCTGGCGCGGCACGACACCACCACCGACCCGACGATCGCCCAGGCCGAACGCGCTGAAATCACTGCGGTGATGCGCGACTTCAGCCCGGCGGCCGGACCGCTGCTGTCGGTCGATCTGCGTCTTGACGCGGACGTGACGCTCCCCGCCGCGGTCGCGGCGGAGGCCGCGCGGGCGGCCACCGCGCTCGTCCGGCTCTCGGGCCGTCCCGCGCTCTCCCCCGGCTGGGCGGCCTGGCACAGCCGTTTCCTGGAGCGCTACGGTCCCCGCGCCGTAGTGCCGCTCATGCACGTTGTGGACAGCGGCACGGGCCTGGGATACCCGGCCGGTTTCCTCGGCGGCCCAGCCGCCGCGGCCCCCGCCGCACTGAGCGAGCGGGACACCAAGCTCTTGACGCTCGCGCAGAACGCGGCCCTGCGCCGCTGCCGCGAACTCGTGCTGGACGACACCATGGTCACCGACCTCGCCGAGAAGGTCGGCCCGGAGAAACGCATCCAGCCGACGACGGAACTGACTGTACGCATCGGGTCCCGCAGCGTACGGGCTCTGGACACGGGGGAGTTCACGCTGGCGGTTGTCGGGGTGTCGCGGTCCGCCGGGACGACGAGCGGCAGATTCCTGAGCCTGCTCGACCCGGGAGAACGGGAGCGGATGGCGGCGGTGTACGCGTCGGTATCCACCGCGACCGAGAACGCGCTGAATGTCCAGGCCTGTGCGCCTCCGCTGTATGTCAGCACCGAGAACGTCGCCCGGACCCCGCAGGTGATGCCCGCCGCCGTTCGCCTCGGCGAGTGCCACGACCCCGGCGGTACGGATCTGGTGCCCGTGGAGGACATCGCAGTCACTGCGGACGCCCACCGCCTGTACTTGATATCGATCTCGCGGCGCCGGCCGCTTCAGTTCGTGACCATGAACGCGGTGGAGCCGACCCGCCGCATCCGTCCGCTGGTGCGGTTCCTCACCGAAGCCACCAACGCGCTGAGTGTCCCGTGTACCACCTTCGACTGGGGAGCAGCCGCCAGCCTGCCGTTCGTGCCTGCCCTGCGCTACGGGCGCACGATTCTGTCCCCGGCCCGCTGGCGACTCACCGCAACCGACCTCCCCGACCCCGCAGCCGACTGGGGGCATTGGGACCGGTCCCTGTCCGCATGGCGCGAGATGGCCGCAGTTCCGAGCACCGTCTACCTGGGTGACGGTGACCAGCGCCTCCGCCTGGATCTGAGCGAACCCTCACACCGGGCCCTGCTGCACACTCAGATGCGGCGCGACGCCACGGCGGTTCTGCGCGCCGAGAGTGCAGCCGACGCGGGGTGGGCCGACGGGCACTCCCACGAAGTCGTCATTCCCCTCAGTACCACCATCCCCCCTGCCAAGGCGCCGTACTGGCTGCACACCGCCCCGGTGGCGGTGCGCGAGCACGGTCGCCTGCCCGGCTGCGACGGGCGGTTCTTCATCAAGCTCTACGCGGACCACGACCGCCACGCCGGCATCCTCACCCACCATCTGCCGGAACTGCTCGACCGGTTGCGCGACCTGCCGGGCGGCGAGGTGCGGTGGTGGTTCCTGCCCTACCGCGACTCCGACGATCACCTGCGTCTGCGCCTGACCGTCCCCGACGGCCGGTACGCTGACGCCGCCGCGGCGATGGGATCTTGGACCAGGCGGCTGCGCCAGGCCGGGCTCCTGGCCCGGGTGCAGTGGGACACCGACTTCCCCGAGACCCCCCGCTTCGGAGGCACCCAGGCGTGGGAGGCCGCCGAGGCATACTTCGAGGCTGACTCCGAGACCGCTGTCGCACAACTGGCCGCCTGCGCGGCCAAGGACGGGCCCGATCGACGGGCCCTGACCGCAGCCAGCATGCTCGATCTCACCATCGGCTTCTTCAGCACCCCGGGTGAGGCCATGCGGTGGCTCATCGACTGCTCCCGGACTACCGGCACCGCACCAGGCCGCGGCCGGTACGACCAGGCGATCACCCTGGCCAACCCCTACGACCGCGCCGCCCTGGCCAGTCAGCCCGGGGGAGGGGAGGTCATCGACCGGTGGACGCGGCGGCGCGACGCGCTGGCCGCCTACCGCCGTGCCCTCCCGGCCACGGGAGAGGGCACGGCAACGGTCGTGCTGCCGGAGCTGCTGCACCTGCACCACACCCGTATGGCCGGCCTCGACATGGAGGCCGAACGCCGCTGCGTACACCTGGCCCGCGCCGCGGCCCTCAGCTGGACCGCCCGCGCAACCAGGGGGGCACTACATGACCGTTGACCGGCCGATACCGCAGGCTCTGGCCCTGGCCGATACGCTGGCCGAAGAGTTGTCCGATCCGCGCACCGCCTGGAACGCGGCACCGCCGGGCGGGCGGACGTGGCCGCAGTCCCTGGCGGGCGGCGCCGCGGGCATCGCCCTGCTCCACATCGAACGCGCCCACTGCGGCCGGGGCGACTGGGACACCGTGCACACCTGGCTGACCGCGGCCGCTGCTGGTGATCTGACCGCAGCCGCGAACGCCAGCCTCTACATGGGAGCCCCGGCCCTGGCATTCGCCATGAACGCCGCCGCAGGGGACTCCGGCCGATACCAGCGCGCCCTGAAGAAGCTGGACGACGCCACGATCACCGTCACCCGCCGACGCCTGACCCAGGCCCACACCCGCATCGACAGCGGCGAGGCCCCGGCGATGAAGGAATTCGACGTGATCCGCGGCCTGGCGGGGCTGGGCGCCTACCACCTCAAACGCCACCCAGACCACCCGATCACCGCAGACGTCCTCGCCTACCTCGTACGCCTGACCGAACCCCGCCCCCAGGAGCACGGACTCCCGCCGTGGTGGACCGGTGTGGCACCCAACGGCGAAGTCAGCCCCGACTACCCCGGGGGCCACGGGAACTTCGGCATGGCCCACGGCATCGCGGTTATCTAGGGTTCTCAAGTCTCTGTACTGGTGAGAGCGCTGTATTGCTGACAGGGACATTAGGCACGTAGTTGGAGTTGTGCCATCTGAGCCGGCGCGCATGAGCGCGGAGGAACGCCTTGCCGCTGCTGGCCTGGCTCTTGAGGAGATCGATTTTGGGGGCGAGGACGAACCCGATGTCGGAGGACGCCTCCTGGCCGAGGAGGTAGAAAGTGGGGTCCTGCTGAAAGTTGCTATCCACCCGCAGGCTCTTGCGGGCCTCCTCGATGTGCTTGCGCATCCCGGCCGAGCAGACCAGCCAGTTCGAGACTCTGGCCGGACCTGGGCCGGAGTCCTGGCGGCGGTCACCGGCTGTCCCCGTCCTTGTTTGCGGGTGCGCAACCGCAGGGCCGAACGTCCCTCGTTCGACCACTGACTTCTGACAAAATGATTCTGGCAGAACCGAGGACGGGGAGGGGCATGCCTGAGCATCAAGACTCGGATCCGAGCGAACGTAACGCGGACCGGAGCGAGTCAGCCACTAACGCGAACGATCGCAAGTCGAGAATTACCTTCCATACGTTGGCCCATTTGAAAGCCGACTTGGAAGGAACCTTGCCATGGGAACTCGCCAAGCGCAGAGAAATCAAGAAGCGCATCAAAAAGGCCGAGGAAGAATTCCTCCAGCAGGAGGCGGACGATGTTAGCTCGAAGGCTAAGGCGCGGTCCCGAATCGAATTCGGAAAATCGATGCCCGGGCAGAACAGCGTGGCACGATCGACATTGCATAGCCGATTCGATGTTCCGAGATTCGATCCAATCTGGCAGAGGGGGGCAGCGGTCTTGGTTGGGGTGTCTCAGTACACTCTTCGAGAACTCAACAGGCCGTCCGTTGCCAACAATGTATCGCGTCTTTCACAGCTACTAAACGAGCGCTTCGGGGTTCCCGTCGAGAACATCGTGCCCGTTGAAAACCCAGACAATCCGCGCATCATTCATGACGCGATTGAACGGGCGGCAAGTTTGGCCGCCGATGCCAAGGGTGGCCTATTCTTCTATTATGCAGGGCATGGATGGACTCATGAGCGCAACCTCGACCTGATGCTTGCGTTGAGTAACTCCATCCCGGATCGCTCGTGGACGCAGTTTCCATTCGACGCAATCCGTGGCCAGATCGCGGATACCGATACCCCAGTCCGGCTGGCGATTCTAGATAGCTGCTATAGCGGAAGCGCGATCCAGGACCTCTCTGAGGGCGACGTGGCTGGGGCTGCGGCGATCGAGGGGTCGTACGTCATTACGTCGTCTGGTGCGTTCAGTGGATCGGGATCACCCTCGGGCGAGAAGTACACAACTTTCACCGGCCAGCTGATCCGGGCCCTTTCAGAGGGCATCCCCGATGGGCCTGATTTTCTTACTGCGAACTCCCTGGTTCGACACCTTAAAAGGGTATGCAAGCCAGTTCCGCACAGTCGGAGTAACATGAGCGCCACTGAACTCCCGCTGATGCGAAATCCGTGGATCGACTGAGACGTGGGGTATTTGAGAATGGCAACCGAGATCAGAATCTATGGAGCATCCGGGGAAAAAGTGCCCGATGGGCTTCGAGTTTTCCTTAAGCGTGCTCCTGAAATGCGAGAAGTGGGGAGTGTTCGGCGGGATGGAAAAGTGGATGAAGGAATGCTGGGGGACGGCCTTGACTGGCTGACTCTGACCGTGACCACTCTCCTGGGGCTCCCTGCCACATTTCAGGTAATTCGCAACTATATTGATTCCAGAGGTGGGGTGCGGGCGGGCGGATTTCGGCTGCAGGTCGGTGACACTTCAATCACCATTACAGGCGCGGAAGACGACGCTGAGATCCGGCGTCTCATTTCCCTCCTTCGATCGGCAGCTGCTGACGACGAAGATGGCGATGGCAGCCAGTAACTGGCGCGTGGATGGGCCCCAGCATGGTTTCCCACTTGAGGTTCAGGCGGTCGATTTCGTTCCATCGTTTTCCGCACGGATCATTCTGCGGAGGCTGGAACGAACCGCGGCAAGATCTTCCTCAGCCTCGGCCAGACGTTCCTCCAGCTCGGTCTTCTCCCGCTGCAGCGTGTCCCGCTCCGCGGTCAGTTCCGCGTGCTGGCGGGTCAGCTCGTCCACCCGCGCCACCAAATCCGCTGCCCCGACCTGGTCGAGTTGCTCGCCGAGCTGCAGCTGAAGGGCCGCCTTGAGCCGGTCCCCCGGGACTCGGCCAGGTCGCCGCGCCGCTGGCACCGCAGAGCTTGCCGTTGTTCCCGACTCCGTCGACCTTGCCTCCGCGAGCGCACTTCCGGCAGCAGGTGTCACCGCGCTGCGGGTGCTGCGGCAGCTCGGTTCCAGACCTCGCCTACCTCGTGGACCTCCTCGAAAACAAGGCACTCGATCCTCAGATCGGCTGGCGCGACTCCTGGGAACGCGCTCCGGAAGCAGCCGAGGCGCTCCTTGCCCGCCGTGTCGTGATTAAGGCCGTGCTCGATGTAATAGCAAAGAGGTGAGATCCCGCCCCTGGTGCAGACGCCACTCGCCGCTGGCGCGCTCCGTCGGCCCAGAACCGGATAGCAGGACATCTACCGGCCGCAACTTTCATCCTGACCATCGCCGCCCGGCATCGAGCCGTCACTCGCTGGGGCGGTTCTGCTCGCGCATCATGTTCCGCAGGGCCTGCCGGGCAGAGATCAGGTCGTCCTGGGCCTCGGTGAGCGAGGACTGCAGGCCGTCTCGGTCCGCTTCGGCGCGGGCCAGCTTGTAGGCGAGCTCCTGGTTGGCCGCAATGAGTTCGTTGATGCGGGAGACGAGCTCAGCTTGGCCTGCTTGTCCGACTTGCTGTCCAAGGCCGCGCTGAACGGCGGCCTTGAGCCGGTCCCGCTCCTCCCTCAGGGCCCGGAGCTCGGCGCGAGCCAGTTCCAGGTCGGTCGCCATACTCGCCGAGCTGGCGACGGCACCGGTCTTGCGCTCCCGAACCTTGCCTCCGGTCTGGGCCTTGCGCGCGGCCTCGATGTGCTCGCGCACGCCCTCGGCGTAGACGAGCCAGTTCGACACCTGGGCGGCCTTGGCGACGCCGAGGAACGTGATGGGCTCGCCCTTGGCCTTCATGTCGTTCATGACGGCGAGGACCTTCGCCCGTTTGGCCAGGCTGTCCTTCTTCCTGGCCTCGCGGAGCACGTCGGCGGGGGTGCGCTTGGCGGTCACGCCCCGGCCTCGTCGGCAGGGCGGACGACGGGCATGGGCAGGGCGACCGGTCCCAAGGCAGCGGAGCCGGCGCGCAGGCGCCGCAAGATCTTGCTGGCCTCTTCGACCTCGTGGCGTTCCTCGTCGGGCATGGACTCCATCTTCGCCTTCATCTTCTTGATCACGTTCAGGTAGTCCGCGATCTCGCCTTCCATGCCCTTGATCGTGTAGTCGGCCGCGCCCATCGCGCGGGCCAGCTCCAGATTGGCCTTCAGGCTGCGGACCTGGTCCTCGATGGCGGGCAGGTGTGAGGGGTCGGGGCGGTAGGAGCCGCAGCCGGAGCACTGGAAGCGGATCGGGCAGGCATTGCCTCCGGCCTTCACGTTGGACGGCTCGACGCAGTTGCCCCAGAGCACGGCGACCGACCGCAGCTCGTATGCTGTCGCCGAGCCCATGGGCTCGGAGTTGCCCTGCCGGTCGATCGCGAGGACCCGCAGGGTGTCCACCGCCTCGCGCTTCATCTTCTTCGACACCTGGTAATACGCGGCCGTGGTATCTGCCGATCTGTGGTCCATGAGCGCTTGCAGGACGTGAAGGGGGACACCGGCGTCCGCGTAGCGCTGGCAGAAGGTATGCCGGAAGGCGTAGGGGAAGATCTTGGTCCGGTCGAACGGCAACGGCGTACCGTCACGCCCCAGTTCCTCGGAGTCCAGCGCCGGAATCGAGTCGGCCCACGACCGGATGAACCGCGAGAGGTATCCCGTGTCGAGGTGATGGTAGCGGTTGGTGATGGCCGGGAAGAGATGTTCCGCGCTGTTGTCCGGCAGGTCCAGCCCGGCCCGGATCTCCTGCCAGTCCTTGATGGCGTCCACGGTCTGCTGGTGGACCGGCAGGCGCCGTCGCCGTCGTCGGCCTTTCATGTTGTGCCAGATGAGCTGGTACTCGCCGTTGTCGAACTCCAGGCAGTCCAGGTCGAGTCCGGCGACCTCGGCGGGGCGCCGACCGGTGTCCCGCAGGACCACATAGGCCGTGCGAAGCATCGCGTTAACGGCCTCGGGAGGAAGCTCCCCGTAGGGGAAGTCCTTGCCGAGCAGGTTGACGTGCTGGTCGAGCTGGCGGATCACCGGTTCGGGGATGGCCTTGCCGATCTCCTCGTCGTTCTCGTCGACCTTCTTGATCGTGTGATGGTCCGGATGACGGACGAAGCGCGAGGACAGGTCATCCAGTACCCCCTCGCGGCGCCCGAAGTCCAGGAGGTCGAAGAACTGGGCGGCTCTCTTGATCAGCGTGGTGGAGGCATAGACGTTGCCCTGCCTGCCCCGGGCCGTCCGGAACGCGTCGACGATCGCGGTCACGTCCGAGAACTGGAGCTTGCCCGGATCGTCGCCGCCGCCCGGTCGCAGTTCCAGGGCGCGTGAGGCGATGACGCACGCCCAGTGGTGTTCTCGGAGATCCTTGCTGTTGGGGTTCGCGGTGCGGGCCCAGTGCATCACGAGTTCCCGCAACCACGCCTGGCGGATCTCACCGAAGTCGAGGGAACTGGGATTGCGAAGAGCGCTCTGGGTCTTCTTGAGGGAGGGGATCGCCTGGCTGACGGTACGCAGATCCCAGACCAGTTTCCGGGCGGGGTCAACCCCCCGGAACTGGTCGAAGCCGGTCGCGATGTCCCACCGCACCCCGCTCAGGAGCGACGCTGTCCCCTCGTAACCTGCTTGGGAGGGATCCGGGAATGTCTCTCCCGCCAGGGCGATGCTCGGCAGGCCGGCCAACAAGCCGACGACGCCCCTTACCGCCTGCGGAGAGAGATTCTGCCCGCGTGCGTCACGCTGCTGGAGAACGTAGAGAATCTCCAGCCGCGCCACCGCAGACAGCGGAGCGAGCGAGAACATGTGGGCGGCCAGAAACGGCGACTGACGCTCGGCCCACCGCGCGGCAGCCGCGCTCCCGTCTCCGACGAGGTCGGCCTGGCTGGCCTGGAGCCGCCACTGCCTGTGGTGTGTGCGACACAGGCCGTTGTTCTGGGACCTCTCCCTTGAACATCCCGGAACTCGGCACCGTTCTGCGGCACCCAACGGCTTCTGACGCGCCACCCACTCCGGCATGTCGGCTTCGGACCGCTTCTTGGCCTTCGCCCATCCGCGGTAGTGGGTCAGACACAACCCCAGGGCGAAGGCGTCCCTGGGGCACGCGGATACCGCGCACGTGGCGAGACTGCGATGCGCGGCGACGCGACGGATCGTCCGTGTGTAGGTCGCCTCGAACTCCTCTTTGGTCATGCCGCTCTCGCGGTAGGCGTCGCGGCAGGGCTTGCAGTAGCCCGGATTCATCATGGTCGCCCCGCAGCCGACGATCCGGCAGACTGCGACGCTTGTCCGCGGGTTGTGCGGGTCACCGACGAACAGCAGCACGTCCGCATTCCATTCGCCGGGACGCCAGCCGGGGTCGAGTCCTCCACGGAGCCACTCGGCCCATGCGGCAACGGCCTGGGCATCGTCGGGACGGCGGTTCAGTTTCCGGGGCTGGGCCGGAACGACTGCGACGGTCACGGGCGAACCTTCCCGGGGGTGGCGACGTGGTTCACGGCGTCGCGTTTCTCCTGGTCGCTCGCGTGCGTGTACTGGTCCAAGGACTGCCGCGACACGTGCCCCGCCATATCCATGATCAGGTAGTCGGGTTTGCCCTCACGGCGCCAGCGCGTGATGGCGGAGTGGCGAAGCATGTGGGGGCGGGCGGTGAACCCGGCCTTCTTCGCCAGGCGCTGGAACAGCTCATACGTGCTGGGGTACTTCATCGGTTGCCCGAGCGGTGCGGCGAAGAGGTTGACGAACACCATGTCGCAGTCCGCCGCTTCCGGCACCCGGTCGCGTTCCCACTGGTAGTCCGCGTACAGACTGCCGATGTCCTCGCCCACCGGGACCCAGCGGGTCTTGCGGGTCTTGGACAGGGCTCCGTTGGCGTTCTGCCGACGCCTGACATGGATGTGCGGCCCGGCAACCGCGCAGCCCAGCACCTTCGAACTGGCCAGCAGATGCATGTCCTCCCGGCGCAGCCCCAGGGCCTCGCCGATGCGGATGCCGGTAACTGCCAGGAGGGCGATCAGCAGGCGGTCGCGAGAGTGCACCGTGCAGTCGAGGACCTGCCGGATCTCCTCATCCGTCAGATACTCGTAGCCAGGGACCACGATCTTGAACTTGATGGTCTTGACGTTGACTGTCGAGAACTGGCCCTCCTCGCCCCGGTCGTACCCCGGCGGCGCGTACCGCAGCTGCTTCGGCTCGTACAGCTTCGTGGCCAGGTCGGCGGACACCGGGCTGTCGTCGAGCAGCGCGCAGTACCGAAGGAAGCGGAACACCGTGCCCACGATGGCGTTGGCGGTGCCCTTGGACCGGTACTTGGGCTCCACTCGTACTTCCCGCCCCCTGGGCGGCAGCGGCTCATCCACCAGCCAGTTCAGGAAGCCGGCCAGGTGCCGCATCGAAGGCGCAGCCCAGTCGACGCCGTGATCCACGCAGTAGCAGAGGTACAGGGCGATACGGCCAGCGTAGGCCCGCTCGGTGTTCACCGACGCGTCCTCCGCACTGCGCAGGGAGGCCAGATACGCCGACGAGTACCGGTGTAACTCATAGGCGGCATCGACCACGACCCACATTGGCGAGCCGTCGTCCGGGGACAGCGCCTTCTCGGAACGGAACGGCCGAGGCGGCGGGCTGATGGCTCCATACGTCACTTGAACCCCGATGATATCTGTGAGGCACGTTGGTCTTCACCCTACATGCCTCATGTGCCAGAGACTCTTTCAAGCACCTAAGATAATCGGCGGCGTCCTCGCCCTGCTGGCACTCGCTGCCCGGCACGGGACCGTTGTTGACGGACACCACGACGCGATGCGCACCATCCTCGCGTGGCTGGACCGCTGGCAGAAGGAGACCGATCACGGCCCGGCCTGGCCGTACTGGGTCACCCGGACTGAACTTCGCGGCGACCGACTCACCCCGTCCGCGCCCCGGAGACCGTCGTGGTGCTACGGCACCGCTGGCCTGGCCCGTGCCCAGCAACTCGCCGCCCTCGCCCTGGGCGACAGCCCCCGTCGTATCGCCGCGGAGAACGGGCTCATAGCCGCCCTCACCGACTCCGCACAGCTCAAGGCCACCACGGACAAGGGCCTGTGCCACGGTTTCGCTGGCCTTGCGCACATCGCCGCCCGGACCGCCGACGCCGCCCACCCCTCAACCGTCGGACGGTTCCAAGCCGTCATCCCAGCGCTTCTCGCCGCAATCTGCCCACCAGGCACCGACCCGGCAGCCGCCGCGGCCACCGTGGTGACCGAACCCGGGCCGGGGTTCCTCGACGGCGCCGCGGGCATCGCCCTTGCGCTCCTGGCGCCCGCTACCCCGACTTCGCCGCGCACCGCATGGGACGCCTGCCTCCTCATTAACTGACCACCGCCGACCGAAGGACGCGTCATGCCCCAGGACTGGCACCAGCACAACGTCGTCTTCACGGACCGCAAGAGCGCACAGCGCGCCATCACCGACCGTCTCGGCCCTGCGCTGTTCGCGGCCGAACAAGCTGGACAGGTCAGCGGCTGGTGGTTCATGAACAAGCAACCTTGGCCCCTGCGTTACCGCGCGCCCGAGCCGTCACCGCTCGTCGAACAGCTCCTGAGTGATCTGGTCGGCGACGGCGTCGTCTGCTCCTGGCTGCCCGGCATCTACGAGCCCGAGACGGAAGCGTTCGGCGGCCAGTACGCCATGGAAGCGGCACATGAGCTGTTTCACGCCGACTGCTGGCACCTGCTCACATATTCGCCTGGCCCGGGTCGCCTCGGCCGCCGGGAGACTGCCGTTCTCCTGGCAAGTGCGATGATGCGGGCCGCTGGTCTGGACTGGTTCGAGCAGGGCGACGTCTGGGCAAAGTACGCCGCCCTCCGCCCTGCCACGGGACCGATCTCCCCGGATGGGACCGCCACTCTGGTCCCGGCGATGCGCACGCTCATGACCGCCAGCACCATGACCCTGTGCCACCCCGGGGGCCCGATCGCCGGACATACCCGATGGGTGGACGCCTTCGAGCGGACCGGCGCGGTCCTCGCCGGCCTTGCCACGAGTGCAGGAATCACCCGCGGGCTGAGAGCCGTTCTCCGGGTGTGAGTAGTTGCGGTACAGAAAGTGCCGTTGAGATTGATCTTGCTGGAGTCGGCCTACCTCGTCGACGCTTCGAGCTGACGCGGCACGGC
>NZ_JBFBJB010000031.1:0-111669 GCF_040685895.1 Streptomyces sp. NPDC088124
AGGACGTCCGTCTGCTGCGTGCCACCGTCGCCGACAACATCAGGATGGCCCGCCCCGACGCCCCCGCACCCGCTCCCGCCCGCGCCCCCGCTCCCAGCCGCGCCGCCGCGCCCGCTGCCACCACGCCGCCCGTACCGCCCGCGCCTCCGGCTCCGTCCGCCCCGTCGGCAGGTGTTCCCGCACAGAGCGGGGGCCCCGGTGCGGAGCCGGCGGGCGCGGTGCCCGGCCCCGCCGGCTCCGTACGGACCGCTGTCGCCGCGCCGTACGTGATCGATCTCGTCCAGGGACCCGCCGAGCTGATGGGCGCCGTACGCCGCCTCGTGCGCGACATGGTGGTCGTCGCGACCCTTGAGGACGCCGAGGAACTCGTCGCCGCGCGGCCCACGCTCACCGCCGTGACCGCCGAAGGGGATGTGCTCGGGGCGCACTTCGCGCACGGCGGCTCCGCGGGGGCGCCCAGCCTGCTGGAGGCGCAGGCCGCCGTCGACCAGGCCGCCGCCGAGCTGGCGCTGCTCGCCGTACGGTGCGAGGAACTGGCCGGGGCCCAGCGCGCCGCCACCGGGCGCCGCGCCGAACACGTCGCGCTCGTGGAGGAGCTGGGGGAGCGCCGGCGCGCCGCCGACCGGGAGAAGTCCGCCGTGTCCGGGCGGCTCGGCCGGCTCTCCGGACAGGCCCGCGCCGCCGCCGCGGAGGCCGAACGGGCCGCCGGGGCCGCCGCCGAGGCGCAGGAGGCGCTGGAGCGCGCCACGGAGCAGGCGGAGGAGCTGACGGAGCGGTTGCTCGTCGCGGAGGAGGAGTCCCCCTTCGGGGAGGGGCAGGAGGAGCCGGACACCTCCGTACGCGACCGGCTCGCCGCCGACGGGGCCAACGCCCGGCAGACCGAGATGGAGGCCAGGCTCCAGGTCCGTACCCACGAGGAGCGCGTGAAAGGACTCGCGGGCCGGGCCGACGGTCTCGACCGGGCGGCGCGCGCCGAGCGCGAGGCGCGGGCCCGCGCGGAGCGGCGGCGCGCCCGGCTCCGTCACGAGGCCCGGACCGCCGCGGCGGTCGCGGCCGGCGCCCGGCAGCTGCTCGCGCATGTGGAGGTGTCCGTCGTCCGGGCCGAGGCGGAGCGCGCCGCGGCCGAGGAGGCCGGATCCGTACGCGACCGGGAGCTGACCGCCGAGCGGAACACCGGCCGCGACCTCAAGAGCGAGCTGGACAAGCTCACCGACTCGGTGCACCGGGGCGAGGTGCTCGGCGCCGAGAAGCGGTTGCGGATCGAGCAGCTGGAGGCGAAGGCGCTGGAGGAGCTGGGCGTGGAGCCGGCCGGGCTGATCGCCGAGTACGGCCCCGACCAGCCCGTGCCGCCCTCGCCGGCGGCCGAGGGCGAGGAGCTGCCGGAGGACCCGGAGGACCCGCGGAACCGGCCCCGGCCCTACGCGCGGGCCGAGCAGGAGAAGCGGCTCAAGGCCGCCGAACGGGCGTATCAGCAGCTCGGGAAGGTGAATCCGCTGGCCCTTGAGGAGTTCGCCGCCCTTGAGGAGCGCCATCAGTTCCTCTCCGCGCAGCTCGAAGACCTGAAGAAGGCCAGGGCCGATCTGCTGGGCGTGGTGAAGGAGGTCGACGAGCGGGTGGAGCAGGTCTTCACCGAGGCGTTCCGGGACACCGCCGTCCAGTTCGAGGGTGTCTTCTCCCGGCTCTTCCCCGGCGGCG
Source organism: Streptomyces sp. NPDC088124 (assembly GCF_040685895.1). NCBI lineage: Bacteria > Bacillati > Actinomycetota > Actinomycetes > Kitasatosporales > Streptomycetaceae > Streptomyces > Streptomyces sp. NPDC088124. Next base: position 1,696 of record NZ_JBFBJB010000031.1, read on the forward strand.
AGGGGCGGCTGATCCTGACGGACCCGGAGAACATGCTGACCACGGGCGTGGAGGTGGAGGCCAGGCCGCCGGGCAAGAAGGTCAAGCGGCTCTCGCTGCTCTCCGGCGGCGAACGGTCCCTGACGGCGGTGGCGCTGCTGGTGTCGATCTTCAAGGCGCGTCCGAGCCCGTTCTACGTGATGGACGAGGTCGAGGCGGCGCTCGACGACACCAATCTCCAGCGGCTGATCCGCATCATGCAGGAGCTCCAGGAGAGCTCGCAGCTCATCGTGATCACCCATCAGAAACGGACGATGGAGGTCGCCGACGCGCTCTACGGGGTGTCCATGCAGGGCGACGGGGTATCCAAAGTCATCAGCCAGCGGCTCCGCTGAGGGCATCACCGTGCCGAGGCTCCGGCCACTTTCACATCTTGAAGATGAGGGGAGGGTGGGTAGCCCATTTTGTCGCATGGTGCCGCGCGTAACCCCCGCTCTGTCCATTCGAAAGGTGAAGGCATACGCTCTTTCGCGTTGCTTTTGCCTTCAAGTGGTGGCTGACAGGACGTTATGCCTCACTTGTAGGGCTCCCCCCCACCCCACGCCCGGCGACGCAGCCGGGCGGCTTCAGGAGTACACGTGACCAGCACAGCGCAGGTTCCGCCGACAGGAGGTCGAGCGGCCCACCCCGAACATCTCGGCCATGTCATCTTCATCACGGCCGCCGCCGCGATGGGCGGCTTCCTCTTCGGCTACGACAGCTCGGTGATCAACGGCGCCGTCGAGGCCATCCGTGACCGGTACGACATCGGCTCCGCGGCCCTCGCCCAGGTCATCGCCATCGCGCTGATCGGCTGTGCGATCGGGGCCGCCACGGCGGGCCGGATCGCCGACCGGATCGGCCGGATCCGCTGCATGCAGATCTCCGCCGCCCTCTTCACGGTCAGCGCCGTCGGTTCGGCCCTGCCGTTCAACATCTACGATCTCGCGTTCTGGCGGATCATCGGCGGCTTCGCGATCGGCATGGCGTCGGTGATCGGCCCCGCGTACATCGCGGAGGTCTCCCCGGCCGCCTACCGCGGCCGGCTCGGCTCCTTCCAGCAGGCCGCGATCGTCATCGGCATCGCCATCTCGCAGCTCGTCAACTACGGCATCCTCCAACTCGCCGACGGTGACCAGCGTGGCAAGCTGCTGGGCTTCGAGGCGTGGCAGTGGATGCTCGGTGTGATGGTCGTACCGGCATTGCTCTACGGTCTCCTCTCCTTCGCGATCCCCGAGTCCCCGCGCTTCCTGATCTCCGTCGGCCGGGTGGACCGCGCCAAGGAGGTGCTCGCCGAGGTCGAGAGCAACGGCGTCGATCTGAACGCGCGGATCACCGAGATCGAGCACGCGATGCGCCGTGAGCACAAGTCGACCTTCAAGGACCTGCTGGGCGGTGGCGGCTTCTTCTTCCTGCCCATCGTGTGGGTGGGGATCGGACTCTCGGTCTTCCAGCAGCTCGTCGGCATCAACGTCGCCTTCTACTACTCGGCGACGCTCTGGCAGTCCGTCGGGATCAACCCGTCCAGCTCGTTCTTCTATTCGTTCACGACGTCGATCGTCAACATCATCGGCACCGTGATCGCGATGGTCCTGGTGGACCGGGTCGGCCGCAAGCCGCTCGCGCTCGTCGGCTCCGCCGGTATGGCCGTCGCGCTCGCCTGCGAGGCATGGGCGTTCTCCGCGCACCTGGTCAACGGCAAGCTGCCCAGCACCGAGGGCACCGTAGCCCTGATCGCGGCGCACGTGTTCGTGCTCTTCTTCGCGCTCTCCTGGGGTGTCATCGTCTGGGTCTTCCTCGGCGAGATGTTCCCGAACAGGATCCGCGCGGCCGCGCTCGGCGTCGCCGCCTCGGCGCAGTGGATCGCCAACTGGGCCATCACGGCGAGCTTCCCGAGCCTGGCCGACTGGAACCTTTCGGGTACGTACATCATTTACGCCTGCTTCGCCACGCTCTCCATTCCCTTCGTGATCCTTTTCGTGAAGGAGACGAAGGGAAAGACGCTGGAGGAGATGGGGTAGGGCCTGTCCCGGCACGCGGGGCCGCGGACCGGTCTCCGAGCCGGCCCCGGCTCCGCCCCCGCGTGAAGGCGCCGGAGGTCAGACGGGCAGCCTCGCCGACGCGGACCCGGCGCCGTCCGTACCCGCCCCCATCCGCTCACCGGACCCGGCGCCGCTCTCCGCTTCCGCGGGCGCCGGGGTCTTCGCGCGCTCGCGCGGCAGCACCCCGTACAGCCCCGCCGCCACCAGGACGGTGACCACCCAGCCCAGGCCGTTCTCGCCGACCCAGGTACCGGCGAGGGGGCCCGAGAACCACTCCACCGACGTGAAGAGCACCCCCACCACCAGCGCCGTACCCCAGGCGGCCATGGCCGACGGGGCGAAGCCGCCCCGGTACCAGTAGCCACTGGTGCGGGTCGTGTCCATCAGCGCCGTGGCGTCGTACGTACGCCGCCGCAGCATGTCCACGCCGAAGACGCCGATCCACGCGGAGAACGCCACCGCGAGCAGCGTGAGGAACGAGACGAACGAGCCGATGAAGCTCGTGGCGATCACCATCAGCAGGAAGCCGAGGACCAGGCTGATCACCGCGTTCACGCTGACCGCCCAGGCGCGAGGCACCTTGATGCCCAGGGTCTGCGCCGTGAACCCCGCCGAATACATCGACATCGAGTTGATCAGCACCATCCCCACCAGCGCGATCAGCAGATACGGTACGGAGATCCAGGTGGGCAGCAGCGCGCCGATGAAGGAGACGGGATCCCGCGCCGTGGCGAGATCGGGGGCGCCCACCGCCATCACCGCGCCCATCAGCACCAGGGGCACCACGGTGATCCCCGCGCCGCCCACCGTCGTGCCGACCATCGCCCGGCCGGAGGCAGACCGGGGCAGATAGCGGGTGAAGTCCGGGCCCGAGGGGACCCAGCTGAGGCCGCCCGCCGCGATCGTGCCGATGCCCGCGATCATCATCGCCGTCGGGCCGGCCGGCTTGCCGAAGACCGCCGACCAGTCGGTTTCCGCGACGAGATGGACCAGCACCAGCACGCTGAACGCGCCGAAGAGATACGCCGACCAGGTGCTGCAGACCCGCAGCGCCTTGATGCCCAGACCCGAGACCAGGAAGGTCCCGGCCACGAAGAGCAGCAGGGTGATCACGACGAGCGGGGTACTGCGCTTGATCCCGAAGAGCAGATCGAGCACCGTCAGCACGGCGTACGCCCCGGTCACCGCGTTGATCGTCTCCCAGCCCCAGCGAGCGACCCAGATCAGCGACCCCGGGAAGAGGTTCCCGCGCTGGCCGAAGACCGCCCGCGAGAGCGCCATCCCGGGCGCTCCGCCGCGCTTGCCCGCGATGGAGATCAACCCGACCGTGCCGTACGAGACGACGGGCGCCGCGACCCCGACGACCAGCGCCTGCCAGAAGTTGAGTCCGTTGAGGACGATCAGACCGGCGCCCATCGTGAGGAGCAGCACGCTGATGTTGGCGGCGACCCAGGTGGGGAAGAGTCCCCGCACGCGGCCGGTGCGCTCGGCGTCGGGGACGGGTTCCAGACCGCGGGTCTCCAGCGCGCCTTCGGGGGCGGAGGCGTGGGGCATGAACGGGCTCCGTACAGAGGTGGGGGCTCCTGGGGGAGTGGATTCCGGGCGAAACCGGAACCACGACCATCGCGCGTTCGGGGTAAAACGTCCAAATCGTCACGAGGGTCTTCGTGTGAACCTCTGAAGTCATGGCCGGGGCGGATCGCGCCAGGACGCGCCCCGACGTGGCCGGGAGCCGCGCCTGGCCGTGGCCGATACTGGGAGAGTTATGGAAATCGTCATCCTTGTTGTAGTCATCGCCCTGGTCGCGGTCGGCGCGATCAGCGGGCTCGTGGTCGGCAGCCGCAAGAAGAAGCTGCCGCCCTCGGCACCGTCGAGCACGCCGACCATCACAGCCCCACCCGCCGAACCGCACGTCGGTGACGAGGCGGAGACACCGCGCGACGAGTCGCGCCGCACGATCGAGGAGGTCGGGCTCCCCGATACCACCGGTGCGCCGGTCGCCGTCGAGGAGCCCGCCGAGGCGGTCGAGGCGCCCGCCATCGAGATTCCCGAGCCGTCGGCCGGCCGGCTGGTCCGGCTGCGCGCGCGGCTCGCCCGCTCGCAGAACTCCCTCGGCAAGGGGCTGCTCACCCTGCTCTCCCGTGAGCACCTGGACGAGGAGACCTGGGAGGAGATCGAGGAGACCCTCCTCACCGCCGATGTCGGCGTCGCCCCGACCCAGGAGCTGGTCGAGCGGCTGCGCGAGCGCGTCCGGGTGCTGGGCACCCGGACCCCGGCGGAGCTGCGCACGCTGCTCAGGGAGGAGCTGCTGGTTCTCCTCGACCCCGCTCTCGACCGGGCGGTGAAGACGGAGAGCGGTCTGGAGACGCCCGGCGTCGTGATGGTCGTCGGGGTCAACGGCACCGGCAAGACCACGACCACGGGCAAGCTGGCGCGGGTGCTCGTCGCGGACGGCCGGTCGGTCGTCCTCGGAGCGGCGGACACGTTCCGCGCCGCCGCCGCCGACCAGCTCCAGACCTGGGGCGAGCGTGTCGGTGCGCGCACCGTACGGGGCCCCGAGGGCGGCGACCCGGCGTCGATCGCCTTCGACGCGGTCAAGGAGGGCATCGCGGAGGGCGCCGATGTCGTCCTCATCGACACGGCGGGGCGGCTGCACACGAAGACCGGCCTCATGGACGAGCTGGGCAAGGTCAAGCGCGTCGTGGAGAAGCATGGTCCGCTCGACGAGGTGCTGCTCGTCCTCGACGCGACGACCGGACAGAACGGCCTCGTGCAGGCGCGGGTCTTCTCGGAGGTCGTCGAGATCACGGGGATCGTGCTCACCAAGCTGGACGGCACGGCCAAGGGCGGCATCGTGATCGCGGTCCAGCGGGAGCTGGGCGTGCCGGTGAAGCTGGTGGGCCTGGGCGAGGGCCCGGACGATCTGGCGCCGTTCGAGCCGGGCGCCTTCGTCGACGCGCTGATCGGGGACTGACTGACCGCGGACTGACCCGGCCGGTTCGCGGGCCGTACGGAACGGCGCGGCGCCCGGCCGGGGCCCGTCGGCGGCGCCCGCCCGTGGCGGCGCCCCCCGGGCGGGCCTCGGGGCGCCGCCACGGGGCGGGGGCGCCCCCCGTACCCGCGCCGCTTGCCCCCGTGGGACGGGCGACGCCCCCCCGTTTACGGCCCGTGTACGGCCCGCCCGCAGCTACGGCGGCGGCATCGAGCGGTGGCAGATGTACGCCAGGGTGCCGAGCAGCAGCCGGGCCTGTGGGGGTGGTGCCGCCGTGTCCAGGGACGGTGCCCGCAGCCAGCGGACCGGGCCGAGACCCGCCAGGTCCGACGGCGGAGCCGTGACGTGCGCGCCGGGGCCCAGGCCGTGCAGATCCAGGTCCGCGTCGTCCCAGCCCATCCGGTAGAGCAGCTCGGGCAGCTCCGCCGCCGCGCCCGGCGCCACGAAGAAGTGGGCGCGGCCCGTCGGTGTGGCCAGCACCGGGCCCAGCGGGAGCCCCATCCGTTCGAGCCGCACCAGCGCGCGGCTGCCCGCCGGCTCCGCGACGTCGATGATGTCGAAGCCCCGGCCCACCGGGAGCAGCACCGCCGCGCCGGGCACCTCCGCCCATGCCTTGGTGGCGTCGTCCACCGTGGCGCCCGCCGGGACCTCGGGGCAGAAGTCGAGCGGGTGCGCGCCGGGCGCCGCACACCGTGGGTCACCGCAGGAGCACCGTCCGCCCGAGGCCCGCGCGCCGGGCACGACGTCCCAGCCCCAGAGTCCGGTGTACTCCGCCACCGCGGTGCACTCTGTGGTGCGACCGCGGCGCCGCGAGCCGGACCGCATCTCCCGGATGCCGCCGATCGTGAAGCCCATGCCCCCTCCAACGGGTCGAACTCGCCGGTGGTTACGACTCGCAGTCTGCCTGTGACGCTCCGTCGTCACTTAAGCCATTCGAGTGGCGCGAAGTGGCATTGGGGGTAGTGCGATCCGATTCGCGCGCCCCCATATGCATCCTTCGCCACCCCCTGAACGTCGTACGTCAAGTCAATCGCGCCCCGTGCGGGGCGCGTTCATTCGAAGGGGTGGCGAATGGTGGCGTTTGTGGAATCACCCTCGCCGGACGGGTGATGGCAGGATTACTTTCGGTGCACGAACCTCGGGTAAGACAGTCTCGCGGGTATGCCAAGGGCAACTCGGTTTCCTGTTCGAAGGGGTGCAACTGCCGGACACGGAGCGGTCACCCACGGCATTCTGATAGCGGTTCGCGAGACAACGGCATTCGTCGGATGGGGGCTTTCCAGTGGGCGGCAGCGGCGCAGGCGGTACGGATACCGGCAAGCGTCCGAATGGGCAACTCAACTCGTGGTTCCTGCGCAGCGGCTGGTCGAAGGGGGAGCTGGCGCGCCAGGTCAACCGCCGTGCGCGCCAGATGGGTGCGCATCACATCAGCACGGACACGTCGCGCGTACGCCGCTGGCTCGACGGCGAGCAGCCGCGCGAGCCGATCCCGCGCATCCTCTCCGAGCTGTTCTCCGAGCGCTTCGGCGCCGCGGTGGCCGTCGAGGAGCTGGGGTTGCGCTCCGCCCACCGCTCGCCCTCGGTGTCCGGGGTGGACCTGCCCTGGGCCGGCCCCCAGACCGTCGCGCTCATCAGCGAGTTCTCCCGCAGCGACCTGATGCTGGCGCGCCGCGGCTTCCTCGGTACGTCCCTGGGGCTGGCCGCCGGGCCCGCCCTCGTCGAGCCGATGCAGCGCTGGCTGGTGCCCACCCCCGCCGCCGACCCCGGCGAGCCGGCCCCCGATCCCGTCGCTCCCTCCCGCGCCACCCGACTCTCCGGCCCTGAGCTGGATCTGCTGGAGTCGACCACGGCCTGTTTCCGGCTGTGGGACGCCCAGTGCGGCGGCGGCCTGCGCCGCAAGGCGGTCGTCGGCCAGCTCCACGAGGTCACCGAACTCCTCCAGGAGCCGCAGCCCCAGGCGACCTCCCGGCGGCTCTTCCGGTGCGCGGCCGAGCTGGCGGAGCTGGCCGGCTGGATGAGCTACGACATGGGCCTCCACCCCAACGCCCAGAAGTACTTCGTGCTGGCCCTGCACGCCGCGAAGGAGGCCGGGGACAAGCCGCTCGGCTCGTACATCCTCTCCTCCATGAGCCGCCAGATGATCCACCTGGGACGGCCCGACGACGCGCTCGAACTCATCCATCTCGCGCAGTACGGCAGCAGGGACAGCGCCACCCCCAGGACCCAGGCGATGCTCTATGCCATGGAGGCCAGGGCGTACGCCAACATGGGGCAGCCGAGCAAGACCAAGCGCGCCGTGAGAATGGCCGAGGACTCCTTCTCCGACGCCGGGCTCGACGGCGGGCCGGAGCCCGACTGGATCCGCTTCTTCTCCGAGGCCGAGCTCAACGGGGAGAACGCCCACTCGTACCGCGATCTGGCCTATGTCGCCGGCCGCAGCCCCACCTACGCCTCCCTCGCCGAGCCCGTCATGCGGCGCGCCGTGGAACTCTTCGCCAAGGACGACGACCACCAGCGGTCGTACGCGCTGAACCTGATCGGCATGGCCACCGTCCACCTCCTCAACCGCGAGCCCGAGCAGGCCACGGCCCTGGCGGAGAAGGCCCTCGACGTCGCCCGCAGCGTGCGCTCGGAGCGCGTCAACACCCGGCTGCGCAAGACGCTCGACACCGCCGCCCGGGACTTCGGTGACGTCGCCGAGGTCGTCGATCTCACCGAAGTGCTCGCCAAGAAGCTGCCCGAGTCCGCGGAGGCCGTCTGAACCGCGGGCCTACCCCGGTCGTGGGCGTCCCATCCCGGTCGTACACAGCCGCCCCGCCGTACACACCCTGACGTCGTACACAGCCCGACCGCGCCGTACCCGGCCCGATCCCTCGCACCCCGCCCGGCGCCGAGCCCGGCCCTATCCGGTCGTGCCCGGCGCGCCCCAGCTCCGGCCGCGGCAACCACCCCGTACAGCCCGACACGGCTCCCCCGCCGCCAGGACAGCAGGGTGGGTGCCGCGGCCGGTCTCCGCCGTCCGCGAGAAGCCCCGAGCGGCCCGTGACACGCCCACGGGACGTCCGCGGAGGATATCCGCGGCCACCTGACGAAAGGGGCCGGTTCATCGGGGTGTAACACGCGGGACGCCTTCGTCACCCCCGCGAAACATCGAGCGGCACTGGCTGAAACCGCGCTGCGTCAATCTCCTGAGCACAGTCGGCCCCATACCCGCTTGAGCATCCGCACGGGCCGTATCCGACCCACGAGGAGACGCTGGCCTTGAATGGCGCAGATACCGCATTCGTACTGATCAGTGCCGCGCTCGTCATGCTGATGACGCCCGGCCTGGCATTCTTCTACGGCGGCATGGTGCGGGTGAAGAGCGCCCTCAACATGCTCATGATGTCCTTGATCTCGCTCGGGATCGTCAGCGTGCTGTGGGTCCTCTACGGATACTCACTGGCCTTCGGCGACGACATCGGCGGCGGTCTCCTGGGCAACTTCGACCACATCGGGTTCCAGGGCATTTCGGTCGACACGCTGACCGGGGGCAAGGAAGGCATCCCCGTCTTCGCCTTCGCTCTTTTCCAGCTGATGTTCGCCATCCTCACCCCCGCGCTGATGAGCGGCGCGCTCGCCGACCGCGTGAAGTTCAGCGCCTGGGCGCTCTTCATCACGCTCTGGGTGACCGTGGTGTACTTCCCGATCGCGCACTGGGTCTGGCAGTCCGACGGCTGGCTCTTCAAGCTGGGTGTGATCGACTTCGCCGGCGGTACGGCGGTCCACATCAACGCCGGCGTCGGCGCGCTCGCCGCGGTCCTCGTCGTCGGCAAGCGCATCGGCTTCAAGAAGGACCCGATGCGGCCGCACAGCCTGCCGCTCGTCGTCCTCGGCATGGCCCTGCTGTGGTTCGGCTGGTTCGGCTTCAACGCCGGCTCCGCGCTCGCCGCCAACGGCACCTCCGCGATCATGGCCTTCAACACGCAGATCGCCACCGGCGCCGCCATGCTCGGCTGGCTGATCTACGAGCGGATCCGGCACGGCGCGTTCACCACGCTGGGCGCCGCCTCCGGCGCCGTCGCGGGCCTCGTCGCCATCACCCCGTCCGGCGCGAACGTCAGCCCCTTCGGCGCGATCCTCATCGGCCTCGTCGCCGGTCTGGTCTGCTCCTGGGCCGTCAGCCTCAAGTTCAAGCTGGGTTACGACGACTCCCTCGACGTGGTCGGCGTCCACCTGGTCGGCGGTGTCATCGGCACCCTGCTCGTCGGTCTCCTCGCGGTCGACGGTGTCGGCGGCCTCACGCAGCTCGGAAAGCAGGCCACCGGGGCCTTCTCCGTGATGGCGTACTCCTTCGTGGTTTCCTGGATCCTCGCCAAGATCGTCGATGTCACCATCGGTTTCCGGGCCTCCGAGGACGACGAGACCAGCGGTGTCGACATGGCGTACCACGCGGAGTCGGCGTACGACTACAGCGCGGTCGGCGGCTCCCCGTCGGGCCGCAGCAGCATCGCCGCCGCCCCGCACCACGACGAGACCCACGCCGCCGCGGCGAAGACCAAGAAGGTGGACGCATGAAGCTCATCACCGCAGTCGTGAAGCCACACCGGCTGGACGAGATCAAGGAGGCCCTCCAGGGCTTCGGCGTCCAGGGCCTCACGGTCACGGAGGCCAGCGGATACGGCCGGCAGCGCGGCCACACCGAGGTCTACCGGGGTGCGGAGTACACCGTCGACCTCGTACCGAAGATCCGTATCGAGGTACTGGTCGAGGACGACGACGCCGAACAGCTCATCGACGTCGTGGTGAAGGCCGCCCGCACCGGCAAGATCGGTGACGGGAAGGTATGGAGCGTTCCGGTCGACACGGCGGTCCGGGTCCGGACCGGCGAGCGCGGCCCGGACGCCCTCTAGAGACGGGAACGACTGGGTGACGAGCGTCGAAGAGACCACCGAAAAGGCAGACTCGGGACCCAGCGGCTATGCGGCGGCCCGGCTGCGCCTCCTCCAGGAGAAGGCGCGGCCAGGGCCGCCGCGCCGTGCCGCCCTGGCCCGCCTGACCGACGACTGGCTCAACGCGCTGTTCACCGCCGCCGCCCGGGAGACCGGGGTGCGCGGCGCGGCGCTCGTCGCCGTCGGTGGCTACGGACGGGGCGAACTCTCCCCGCGCAGCGATCTCGACCTGCTGCTCCTGCACGACGGCAAGGCCTCCGCACAGGCGGTCGCCGCCCTCGCCGACCGCGTCTGGTACCCCGTCTGGGACCTCGGACTCGCCCTCGACCACTCCGTACGCACCCCCGCCGAGGCGCGCAGGACCGCCGCCGAGGACCTCAAGGTGCAGCTCGGCCTGCTCGACGCCCGGCACGTCGCCGGAGACCTCGGGCTGGTCACCGGCGTGCGCACCGCGATCCTCGCCGACTGGCGCAACACCGCGCCCAAGCGCCTGCCCCAACTGGACGACCTGTGCCGGGAACGGGCCGAGCGCCAGGGCGAGCTCCAGTTCCTCCTGGAGCCCGACCTCAAGGAGGCCAGGGGCGGACTGCGCGACGCCACCGCGCTGCGCGCCGTCGCCGCCTCCTGGCTCGCCGACGCGCCCCGTGAGGGCCTCGGTGAGGCCCGCCGGGCGCTGCTCGACGCCCGCGACGCCCTGCACCTGACCACCGGACGCGCCACCGACCGGCTCGCCCTCCAAGAACAGGACGCGGTCGCCGCCGAACTCGGGCTGCTCGACGCCGACGCCCTGCTGCGCCAGGTGTACGAGGCCGCGCGCACCGTCTCGTACGCCTCCGACGTCACTTGGCGCGAGGTCAACCGCGTGCTGCGCTCCCGCTCCGTACGCCCCAAACTGCGCGCCATGCTGGGCGGCAGGCCCGCCCCGGACCGCACCCCGCTCGCCGAGGGCGTCGTCGAGCAGGACGGCGAGGTCGTCCTCGCCCGCACCGCCCGGCCCGAACGCGACGCCGTGCTGCCCCTGCGGGCCGCGGCCGCCGCCGCGCAGGCCGGACTGCCGATCTCCCTGCACGCCGTACGCCGCCTCGCCCGCACCGGCAAACCCCTGCCGGTGCCCTGGCCGGCCGAGGCCCGCGAGGAACTCGTCACCCTGCTCGGCGCCGGCGAGCCGACCGTCCCCGTCTGGGAGGCGCTCGAAGCCGAAGGGCTCATCACCCAGCTCCTGCCCGACTGGGAGCGGGTACGGTGCCGGCCCCAGCGCAACCCCGTCCACACCTGGACCGTCGACCGCCACCTGGTCGAGGCCGCCGTCCGGGCGTCCTCGCTCACCCGCCGCGTCGGCCGCCCCGACCTGCTGCTCGTCTGCGCCCTGCTGCACGACATCGGCAAGGGCTGGCCGGGCGACCACTCGGTGGCCGGCGAGGTCATCGCTCGCGACATGGCGGCCCGGATCGGGTTCGACCGCGAGGACGTCGCCGTCATCGCCACCGTCGTACGCCACCACCTGCTGCTCATCGACACCGCGACCCGGCGCGACCTGGACGACCCGGCGACCGTCAGCTCCGTCGCCGGCCGCGTCGGCTCGCTCGCCACGCTGGAGCTGCTGCACGCGCTCACCGAGGCCGACGCGCTCGCCACCGGCCCCGCCGCCTGGTCGTCGTGGCGCTCCTCCCTCGTCGCCGACCTGGTCGCACGCGTCGCGGCCGTGCTCGCGGGCGACGATCCGGCGGAGCCCGAGCCGGCCGCGCCCAGCGCGGAGCAGGAACGCCTCGCCGTGGAGGCACTGCGCACCGGGGGCCCCGTACTGGCCCTGCGCGCGCAGCCCCACGCCCCGCGCCCCGAATCCGCGCGGCCGGAGCCCGCGGAGGGCGCGGCGCGGGACGGGTGGGAGGACGGGCCGGAGGACAGCGCGCCGGAACCGGTCGGCGTCGAGCTGCTCATCGCCCTGCCCGACCGGCCCGGCGTGCTGCCCGCGGCGGCCGGGGTGCTCGCGCTGCACCGGCTCACCGTACGCGCCGCCGAACTGCGCGCCGTCGAACTGCCGGCCGGACTGGGCGACCTGCCGGTCGAGCCGGCTGACGGAGCCGGCGGCGGGCCGGGCGCGGGGGCCGGGCCGGAGCGGAGCGTCGGCGTCCTGCTGCTGAGCTGGCGCGTCGCCGCGGCGTACGGCTCGCTGCCGCAGGCCGCCCGGCTCCGCGCCGACCTCGTACGGGCCCTGGACGGCTCCCTGGACATCCCGGCCAGGCTCGCCGAGCGGGAGGCCGCCTACCCGCGTCGCCGTGGCGTCAAGGCCCCGCCGCCCCGGGTGACCGTGGCACCGACCGCCTCCCGGCACGCGACCGTCATCGAGGTACGGGCCCAGGACGCCCCGGGGCTGCTCCACCGCATCGGCCGCGCTCTGGACGACGCGCGGGTGATGGTGCGCAGCGCCCATGTGTCCACACTGGGCGCCAACGCCGTCGACGCCTTCTACGTCACCTCGGACCGTGGACGCCCGCTGACGGCGGAGGCCGCGGCCGAGCTGGCACGCGCGGTGGAGACCGCGCTGCGCTGAGGCCCGCCGCGTACCGCTGAGGATGCGGGGGCCTCCCCGGCGGTGACGCTTCCGGCCGCCGGGTGGCATCCGGCCGTACGGGGCGCGTACGCCTCCCGTACGGCCGCGCCACCCAGGGGGCAGACCCCACCGCGCGAGGCCGGATACCCTGGGGGACGGTCTGTCCTTCACCGCGCGGGACAGCCCCCTCATCCGCTCCCGACCTGAGGATCCGCGACCGCCGTGTTCGATACTCTCTCCGACCGCCTCGCAGCCACGTTCAAGAGCCTCCGGGGCAAAGGGCGCCTCAGCCCGGAGGACATCGACGCCACGGCCCGCGAGATCCGTATCGCCCTGCTCGAGGCCGACGTGGCGCTGCCCGTCGTCCGCGCCTTCATCGCCAAGGTCAAGGAGCGCGCGGCCGGAGCCGAGGTCTCCCAGGCGCTGAACCCGGCACAGCAGGTCGTCAAGATCGTCAACGAGGAACTGGTCGGCATCCTCGGTGGTGAGACCCGCGTCCTGCGCTTCGCGAAGCAGCCGCCGACCGTGATCATGCTGGCGGGTCTGCAGGGCGCCGGTAAGACCACCCTGGCCGGAAAGCTCGGTCTCTGGCTCAAGGGCCAGGGCCACACCCCGCTGCTCGTCGCCTGTGACCTCCAGCGCCCCAATGCCGTCACCCAGCTCTCCGTCGTCGCCGACCGCGCGGGCGTCGCGGTGTACGCGCCGGAGCCGGGCAACGGCGTCGGCGACCCGGTCAAGGTCGCCAAGGACTCGGTCGAGTACGCGAGGACCAAGCAGCACGACGTGGTCATCGTCGACACCGCGGGACGCCTCGGTATCGACGAGGAGCTGATGAAGCAGGCCGCGGACATCCGCGACGCCGTCAGCCCCGACGAGGTTCTCTTCGTCGTGGACGCGATGATCGGCCAGGACGCCGTCAATACCGCGGAGGCGTTCCGCGACGGCGTCGGCTTCGACGGTGTGGTGCTCTCCAAGCTCGACGGCGACGCCCGCGGCGGTGCGGCCCTCTCCATCGCGCATGTCACCGGCAAGCAGATCATGTTCGCCTCCAACGGCGAGAAGCTGGACGAGTTCGACGCGTTCCACCCCGACCGGATGGCGTCCCGCATCCTCGACATGGGTGACCTGCTCACCCTCATCGAGCAGGCGGAGAGGACGTTCAGCCAGGCCGAGGCCGAGAAGATGGCCTCCAAGCTGGCGAGCAGCAAGGGCGGGAAGGACTTCACGCTCGACGACTTCCTGGCGCAGATGGAGCAGGTCAGGAAGATGGGCTCCATCTCCAAGCTGCTCGGGATGCTGCCCGGGATGGGGCAGATCAAGGACCAGATCAACAACATCGACGAGAAGGACGTGGACCGCACGGCCGCGATCATCAAGTCGATGACCCCGGCCGAGCGCCAGGACCCCGTCATCATCAACGGCTCGCGGCGGGCCCGTATCGCCCGGGGTTCCGGTGTCGAGGTCAGCGCGGTGAAGAACCTTGTGGAGCGTTTCTTCGACGCGCGCAAGATGATGTCGAAGATGGCGCAGGGCGGCGGCATGCCGGGCATGCCGGGCGTCCCGGGCATGGGCGGCGGCCCCGGACGTACGAAGAAGAAGGCCAAGCAGGCCAAGGGCAAGCAGCGCTCCGGCAACCCGATGAAGCGCAAGGCCGAGGAGCAGGCGGCGCTGGCGCGGCGCGAGGAGGCGGCGCAGTCGGGCAGTGCGTTCGGACTGCCTGCGGGCGGCCAGGACAAGAACTTCGAACTGCCCGACGAGTTCAAGAAGTTCATGGGCTAGCCGTCCGTGTACGGAGGGTGGTGCGGCCCCGGCGGTGGTCGGCGCACCACCACCGCCCGAGCCGTCGGTGACGCTCGTGCCCATGGCGGCCCTGCTCGGGGCGTTCCTGCTCATGACGGTCCTGTTCATGAGGTGGCTCCTCCCAGGGCCCGGCCCCGTGCGTCGTACAGCCCCGTCAGCCGGGGCCTTCCCTCGGTGAGACCGGTGACGACCGCGACGGTCGAACGGGTGACGAAGATCTGCGTACGGAACGCCAGGACGGCGGCGTCCCCGACAGTGACCCCGCCCGATCCCGTGGCGGGCGGGTCCAGCAGCCGGTAGTAGTCGATGTGCTCCGCGGGGGCGTCGCCCACCCGGAGGCGCAGCCCCGTGCGGGGCAGCAGGGCGGCGCGGACACCGCCCCTGGCGTAGAACCCGCCACCGAAGAGCGCGGGCCGGCCGTCCGCGAGCGTGTGGGCGACCTCGGTGACGTACACATACGCGGGCCGTTCCGGCTGGTGCGGATCCGCCGCGTGCAGCGGCGTGGTGCCGGTGAGGGCGTGGCCCGGCTCGCCATGGGTGGCGCCCAGCCGGGCCAGCAGGTGCAGCGTCGCCACGGAGGTCGCGCCCGGGGCGCTGAGGCTCAGCCCCTGATGACCGCGTGCGGTCAGCACCTCACGTGCTTCGAGGGCGCGCCCGAAGGTGGCCGTCGGCGCCGGCCGTCCCGTGTCCGGGTCGCACACCACGCAGGGGAACGCCGTCACCCCGGCGATCCGGACCGACGGCAGCCGCTCGACCGCGGCGGCGAAGCCGTCCAGGGCGGCCGGCGGTACGCCGCCCTCCTGGCCCGGATGGCCGGACCCGGCCGCCGCCTCGATCCGTACGAACACGTCCTGGACGAGGCCGAGCCGGCCCGCCGCCTCCGAGACCGCCCGCGCGTTGGCGAGGTCGAAGACCGTGACCGCCTCGGGCCGCCAGGCCAGCATCTCGGGCAGCGCGCGACGCGGGATCTGCACGAGATGACCCAGGTTGCCCGCCCCGGCCCCCGCCGCGTGCAGCGTCCTGGCCTCGTCCGGGGCGATCGCGGCGAATCGGGGGATGTGCCGGGCGACCGCCCGGACCAGCGCGGGGTTGCGGCCGAACTGCTTGGCCACGAACCAGAGCGATAGCCCCAGCCGCTCCGCCTCGTCCGCCAGCAACCCCGCGTTGGCCGCCACGGCGTCGGCGTCCAGGACATAGGTGTCGGGCGGAACGGCGCCCGAGGCGTGCAGCGCGGTCGCCGCGTCGACGAGTGCGGGGTTGCGGGTGAGGACGGTATCCAGGAACACGGTCAGCCCTTCAGATCGTGCAGCGAACGGCGGAGGATCTCGATCACCAGGTCCGCGCCCGCCCGCATGGGGTTGATCCGTACGGTCCAGTCGGCGAGTTCGGGAGCGTCGTCGAGCGACGAGGCGGACATTCGGTGGACGAGCGGGGCGATCTCGTAGCGGGAGTCGGAACCCACGGGATACGGCGTGGCTCCGTACCGCGCGGCGACGGCGGGCAGTTGACGGGCCACGGGGCGGTCGAGCCGTACCAGCACGCAGCGGTCCTGCGCGTTGGCGATCCGTACCTCGGCGACACCCGGCACCTCGCCGGCGCCGAGGCGCGCCGCGACCTCGGCGGACACTAGGGACTGGAGTGCCCACATGACAGGCACGTGGGTGAGGGCGCGCAGCGCCTCCAGCGCCTGGGAGCCCTGGACCTGGCCGCCGCCCGAGTAGTTGTCGGCGCGGACCCGGCCGACGAGATCACGGGCGCCGACGACGGCGCCCACGCCCTCCGGGCCGTGCAGCTTGAAGAGCGAGAAACAGGAGGCGTCCGCGCCGAGCTGGACGCCGCAGGCGGGCACGCGCAGCACCGCGTAGTTGTCGTCCACGACCGTTCGCACCCCTGCGGCGCGGCAGGCCGCCAGCACTTCGCCCGGGTCGTAGGAGTCCCCGAGCCGCTGTCTGCTGTGTTGGACGTACGCCCAGGTGAGGCCGGTGGTCGCCAGGGACTGCCGGAGGGCCGTACGGTCGTTGAAGTCGGCTTCGGATGTACGGACACCGAGTCCGCGCAGGGTGACGGCCGTCGTCCGGTAGACCGGGGCCCGGTGGATCAGCAGCGGATCGCCGGGAGAGACGGCCGCCTGGAGCGCGGCCCGGATCGCGCCGGTACCGGCCCCCTGCACCAGCGTGGCCTCCTCCGCGCCGAACCAATCGGCGAGCACGGCTTCGACCCGTGCCGTCGTACGGGGCCGACCGAGCCCGGTGACCACACCGGCGTCCGCCTCGAAGAGCTGCGGTCCCTCGAAGTGGGCGGCGGTGTGCTCCAGCAGCCGGAACTGGAGCCGGATGGCGTCCTCCAGCGTGATCGTGGGCAGCGGGAAGGTTGGGGGAAGCGGTGGAGACAGTGGAGGCAGTGGAGGCATCTCAGATCTCCTCGGCGTCGGTGGCGCGGGCGGTGCCTGTGGTGCCTGTGGCGTGGGCAGTGTCTGCGGCGCGGGTGTTGTCGGTGCCGGCGCCGGTCAGGAAACGCAGGGGGTTGCGGCGTGTCATCAGGTCGATCAGGTCGTCGTCCACGCCCGCCGCGCGCGCTGCCGGCAGGAAGGAGCGGAAGAGATGTCCGTACCCCTGGCCACCCTCCGCCGTCAGATAGCCGTGGCGGGAGATGTCGCAGCTCAGCAGGGCCCGGTCGGCGTGTCCCGCCTCCAACAGGGCCAGCAGCAGCCGTAAGCGGGTGCCATCGCTCTGGTAGTGCTCCTTGCCGACGGTGTCGAACGCGACGTACGCGCCGCTTGCCGCGAGCTCACGGTGGGTTCCCGGATCGTCCAGCAGGTCCTGGTGGCCGATCGAGATCCGGCACGGGGGAAGCCCCGTACCGGCGAGCAGTTCCAGTTGGGCGAGCCCGCCGCGGCCTGACTGGGCATGAGTGGCGAGTGACAGACCGGTGGCGCGTGCGGCATGGGCCGAGGCGAGCAGCGCCCGGCTCTCGCGCCCGCTCGGCCGGTCGCCATGGCTGCCGATCTCCCCGAGCACGCCGGGTCGGACACCGCTTCCGTCGATACCCTCCTCGATCTCCCGCACCAGGATCTCCGTGAGCTGCGCGACGCTCGCCTCCGCCGTCTCCATGGGGTGGAACGGCTCGTAGTACCAGCCGGTGGCGGCGACCACGGCGACGCCGGACTCCTCGGAGAAACGCATCAGCGCGCGCGGATCGCGGCCCATGCCCCGGCAGGTCAGCTCGATGACGAGGGCGAGCCCGAACCGGGCCGACAACGCGGTCAGTTCGGCGACGACCGCGGACCGGTGGCGCCCGGCGTCGAGCACGGCGGCGCCGTCGCCCGCACGGTCGAGATCGAGCACGAGATGCTCATGGGCGAGCGCCGGACCGCGCACGGCGGAGACGGGCAGCGGCCCGGCGACCGTGGTGAGACATGGGGTGATGGAGGACGGATCGAGGAGCGGGGAGTGCATGGGTACGGGTGCCTTCCGGATGGGGCCGTTCGCGCCGGGACGCCGGTGGTCAACTCTTCAGCGGCGTGAACAGGTCGAGCCAGTGGAGGACGTTGAGCAGGACGCCACCGACGACGACCGCGGCCGGTGCCGCCGCCATCCGCACCACCGGTCTGCCCATCGCCTCGTTGAGGAGGTAGAGCCCACCGACGACGAGGATCGCCGGTCCGCCGCCCATCACATGCGCCGCGAGCAGGGAGCCGAAGAGGATGGCCAGCCCCAGCGTCTCCGTGATCGCGGCCCGCAGATGCTCGGAGGAGTCGCGCACGCTCGGGAGCTTGCCGAGGACCCTTCCGATGGAGGAGAGCGCCAGCACTTCGAGTGCGAAGACCACGGCGCCGACAACCGCCGCGAGGAACGGGTTCGGCAGCACGTAGCCGAGGGGATACACGAGCGTGAATCCGGCTGTGCCGTACGCGCCGGAGGCGAGCGCGGTCGTCGCGATCAGCGGTATGAAGCCGAACATCCGGTAGAAGTCGACCTGGGCGGCCTCGCTGTACTGGCCCTTGGCGATCAGGAAGCTGGTGGCCTCCCCGCCGCCGAATATGTGCATCTGCGACAGGACGCAGACCCCGGCACCCAGCACCATGAAGAGTGGCAGATGACGGCGCAGCCGCAGGGCGCTGGTACCGAAGAGGGAGGCCATCGGGTCGTCCCCGGTGTCTTCCCGCGGCTGTCCCTGGGCCGGAGCCTGCGCTTGCCCCAGCTCCCGCTCCCGTTGCTGCTCCTGCTTCCGCTGGAGCAGGTCCTTCCTGACGGCGAACGCGATGAGCAGCAGCACCCCCGCCGCCATCGCGAGGGAACCCGCGAAGACCTTCGGCCAGAGCTTCATCGTCATGAGGACCAGCGCCAGTTCCAGCACGGCGGCGAGGCCGCCGCGCAGCCGTCCGAACTGCTGGGTGATGGCGAGCACCGGAAAGAGCGTGAACAGGAAAAGGATCGGCGTCGACATCTGCTGCATCGCGGTCAGGAAGTCGACGGGCAGATCGTGTGCCAGGTCGTTGGCGCCGCCGAGACCGAAGACGACCACAGCGCCCCAGGCGCCTCCCAGCAGTGGTGCTGCCCACTTCCGGGGCGCGAGGATGCCCAGGATGTCGGTGGGAAGGAAGAGCAGCCAGGGGTTGAGGACACCGCTGGCGAGGGCCATCGGCGCACCGAGGCCGAAGATGAAGCCCGCGGAGAGTCCGAAGGACACCGCCGTGGTGGCGGAACGCTTGGCGCGTCCCTGGATGAAGTCGAGCATGAAGGGACGTACGCCGTCGTTGAAGACGGCCAGCGCCAGGTGCGAGACGAAGGCGGTCAGCGCGCAGAGCGCTATGACGAACAGTTGCTGCGTCAGCGAGAGATCCAGACGCGTACTGGCTGCGAGGACGGTGTGCACAGGGTGGTCTCCTCCGCGGTCCGGCAGGTCGTCGAGGTCAGCCGTGCGCGGCGATCGCGTGGGCCATGAGCGGGGCGACCACGTCGATCCGGTCGACGGCGAAGCCGAAGACCTTCCTGCCGTCCGAGAGCAGCGCGGCCACCTGTTCCTGCGTCGGTACGGAGCGGCCGAAGGTGTGGCAGACGGGGCTGCCCAGTAACCCGACGAGAAGGCCGAGCGAGGCACCGGCTCCTGTGTGGCAGGTGCCCAGGTAGTAGTCGGCCCGGCCGGCCCGGAGCTTCATCGCGGCGTCCATGTCGTTGGAGACCGTGATCTCCAAGCCGTCGAGGCCGAGCCGGGAGAGAGTGTCCGCGACCTCGGTCTTCCCGATGCCGCCGGTGAGGATCTTCGTCATGACGGGGTCCTTCGCTGTGACGGGTGGTGCCGGGCAGGTGAGTTCTGGGCCAGTACGGCGAGGTGCAGGCCCAGGAAGTTGACTTCGGAGCTGGGCAGCGGGGCGCCGAGTGTCTGTTCGGCACGTATCGCCACGCCACGTGCTCTGACGACCGCCTCGGGATGTCCGGCCAGCTCGGCCGCGACCTGTTCGTCGGTGCCGAAGGCCTCGACCGGCTCGCCGTTCAGCAGACGGGTGAGCGCCGCCATCAGGTGGCTGGTGAGCGGCCCCGCCGTGCCCTCGGTGACAGTGAGGCCTTCGGCAGCCAGGGTGTCCAGCTCGGCCGCGACGAACGCGACAACCTCAGGACCTGCCTGGCCGGTCTCGCGGAAAAGCCGGAGGCGAAGGGACAGTTGGCTGTCCATGGAGCTCCTTTCGTCCTTTCGTGCGCAATCCAAACAAGTGAATCCAGTAACCAGAATTTTGTATATTGAAGCGGGTGTGATGCGGCGCGGTGGGCGCGCTCATCGCACTTGGGGCCGGCTGGGGGGTCAGTACGAGGGAGTGCGCTCTCCCCGCAGCACCTCCGCCTGGAGGGTGGTGACGACGGACAGGTCGAGGGATCCGCGTACGGCGCCGAGGGCCCCGGCTCCTTCGGCTCTGCCGATGATCGCCGCGCTGGAGTTGCGCAGCGACAGGTCGCGGGTGACCTCGTCGCCGAGGGGCAGGACGTCCACATCCGTGCCGAGCAGGCCCTGCGCCTCGTCCAGGTTCCAGACGGTGGCGTCCGCGCCGCCGTGCTCGAACAGCTCACGGAGTTGCATGTGCGAGGCTTCGATCCACGTGACGTCGTCCCGTCCCGCGAACGTGCGCTCCGCGAGTATGCGCTGATCCTCCGAAGTGTGGTCGACCGCGACGCGCAGCCCTGGGCTCGCCAGGTCCGAGCCGTGGCGCAGCAGTATGCCGTGCGCCCCGGCATAGGTGATCGGGCCGAGGTCCGCGACGAGTTCGACCGGATACTCCTCGATCAGCCGGTCGGCGGCGAAGCGGGAGAGCACCACGAGATCGACCTTGCCTTCGAGCAGTGTGGTGGTGCGGGCGCCGGCGCCACGCATGAAGGTGAACGCGAAAGGCGCCCCCGCCTCCTCGAACGCGGAGCGCAGCCCGGTGGCCAGCCCCTCGTAACGACGGGAATACGGCAGCGGCATGGCGGCGAGCAGGGTGCCGAGCCCGGAGAGCCGCCAGAGCGTCGAGCGGTCGGACCGGACGAGGAACGTGCCGAGGTGGCCCCGCGCTGTCGTCTCGATGGCTTCGGCGTCCTCCAGGAGTTGGAGCGCCGCCTGCACCGTGCCGTTCCCCACGCCCAGCTCTTCGGCGAAGTCCCGGACGCGCGGAAGCCGGGTGTCCGGCTCGTGGTTCAGCAGGAGAACCGCGAGCTGCCGGGCCGCGAGGCCGTTGCGGGTCAGGAAGCGCTCGTCGAAGTCTGTCACGGAAATGACAGTAAACAGGATTCTGGATATTGACAAGGCTTCCGCGATGCTCTGGCGTCTCCACGCCATTTCGCGTCTCGCGGCGAGCCGTCGTCACCGCGCCCGCCGTCAGGGCGTGCGGGCGATCAGATACCGGAAGACGTTCGGCATCCAGACCGTGCCGTCCCGTCGCAGATGCGGATGGAGCGCCTCGCCGATCTCCTTCTCCACCTGCCGCTGGTCCGTCGCCCGGATCGCGCCGTCGAACACTCCGGTCGACAGCAGTCCGCGCACCGCGCTCTCCTGGTCCGCGTACCCGAACGGGCAGGCCACCCGCCCCGAACCGTCCGGTTTCAGCCCGGCTCGCGCCGCGACATCCTCCAGATCGTCCCGGTGTGCGGGGCGTCGGGCGCCCTTGCGCAGCCGGTCGGCCAGCCGGCCCGCGACCCGCAGCACCGCGTCCGTCGCGCAGCGCTCCGGCGGACCCCAGCCGGCCAGCACCACCGGAGTGCCGTGCCCGGCCAGCGGTATGGCTGTTCTGAGGGCGGGATCGAGCCCTTTCGCGTCGCCCGCCACGGAGCCGATCGGCTGAAAGGCGGTGATCAGGTCGTACCCGGTCCGGTCCGGCCCCGTCACGGCGTCGGCCATGCGGTCGGCGGGGAGCAGTGTCCCGCCCCCGGTGCCGTCCGGCCGGCGCGGAGCTCCGCCCCGTCCGTCCTCCGCGAGCAGCCGCTCGCGGGCCAGGGCCAGCCGCTCCCGGTCCGCCTCGACACCGGTCACCCGCGCGCCCCGTGCGGTGGCCAGCAGCAGTGCGAGCCCCGAGCCGCAGCCGAGACCGAGCACCCGGGTCCCGGCGCGGACCTCCAGACGCTCGTACACCGCTTCGTAGAGCGGCACCAGCATCCGCTCCTGGATCTCGGCCCAGTCGCGGGCGCGCGTGCGGACTTCTGACGGCGCCGGGTGCGCCGGGTCCGCGGTCGTGCCCGAAGGGAGCTGAGAGTGCTGGGCGAGCGTACGTGTCATGGATAGCGCCCCAATCCGCCGAGAGGTCGTTCGTACCCTGATTGACAGCCCCCCTGTACGTGCGTGCACACATCCCCCGTATGTCAGGGAACTCCCCATCCGTGCCCACGTCCAGTGGGTGACGGGCAAAGCGTGCGTGCCCCCGGCGTACGCCCCCGCGTGGATGGCCGATTCCTTTTCCCGGCTCCGGAACGGGTACCAGGATCTGAGCAGGACGGTCGAGCGGGCCGACGGTGGAGCGGCGCGCGGTCCGGCCCCGATTGAGCCATTCGGGGCAGTAGGACCCCGCGGGGGCGGTGCGGGAAGAAGGTGCCCGTCCCGGTACTCTCGCCGTCGTGCGTGGGGGTAGACGTAGATCGTCTACGCGTCGATGCGTATCCGACGCTACGTACCACCTTGGTGCGAGCTGTGAGCCTTCTCCGCAGATCGGCGCACCCGCCCTCGTCAGGACGCATCAACGGCAACTGACGGGTACGTGCAAATTATTTGTGATGCCCCGTAATGGAACCCGGGAGGGATCCGGCTCGTTGTTCACGACGTGAGCACGACACCACCTGTTCTCGCCGCAGAGCTGGCACAGGCGTGGGCCGACATTCAGCGGTCCCACCCCGAGCTGCCGGATCTTGCCGCGCCAGAGTCCCTGATCGGAGAGTCGTCGTCCGCCTGCGGCGCCGAGCTCTCTTTCGAACGACTGCTTCACGAAGCGGTCCACGGCATCGCCGCGGCCAGAGGTGTCCGCGACACCTCCCGCGCGGGCCGCTACCACAACCGCCGATTCCTTGCGATCGCCGAGGAGATGGGCCTCGACCACCCCGAGGAGCCGCATCCCAGCAGCGGGTTCTCCCTGGTCTCGCTCAGCCCCGAGGCGAAGCGCCGGTACCGCCCCACCATCGAGCGGCTCCAGCGCGCCCTCAAGGCGCACACGGTTGCGACGGCCGCCGACACCAAGCGCAGCTTCCGCGGCCCGGCCGCCCGGCACGGCTCCTCCGGCGGTGGTGTGCGGGTCAAAGCGGTTTGCGACTGCGGCCGGAACGTGCGCGTCGTCCCTTCGGTCCTCGCCCAGGCCCCGATCGTCTGCGGCGGCTGCGGCAAACCCTTCCGCATTCCGGAAGTGGTCGCCGCCGCGAGCTAGGGTCTGTCGTTTGGATCAGGTTGGATCGGGGAGCGCCCGCCGCGTCAGCGGCTGATGTCACTGCGGGCACGCGAGCCCAGCATGATCCAAACGAGAGGCCCTGGACCCCGTCCCCGGCGGCCACGCGCCGCCGTGGGCCGACGGCTCGTACCGCGGCACGGCCCCGTTCACACATGGGGCCGGAGCCGTACGCCGTACCCCGGCCGGGTCACCCCCGGCGCCGGGGTGTGGCAGAATGGCCAGCCGTACTCGACAGTCGCACAGGACCCCTCTCTCCTCCGGCTGACGCGTCCATCGGGCAGATCGGGTACCGCAACCCCACGCGGCATCCCGCTGTGCCCAACCACGTCAAGACCAGGAGACACCACTCCAGTGGCAGTCAAGATCAAGCTGAAGCGTCTGGGCAAGATCCGTTCGCCTCACTACCGCATCATCGTCGCCGACTCCCGTACCCGCCGTGACGGCCGGGCCATCGAGGAGATCGGTCTGTACCACCCGGTGCAGAACCCCTCGCGCATCGAGGTCGACTCGGACCGCGCGCGTTACTGGCTGTCCGTCGGCGCCCAGCCGACCGAGCCGGTTCTCGCGATCCTCAAGCTCACCGGCGACTGGCAGGCACACAAGGGCCTCCCGGCCCCCGCGCCGCTGCTCCAGCCGGAGCCGAAGGCCGACAAGCGCGCCCTCTTCGAGGCCGCTGCCAAGGACGCCGGCGACGAGCCCAAGGGCGAGGCCATCACGCAGAAGGCCAAGAAGTCCGACAAGAAGGCCGACGAGGCCGAGTCCTCGGCCGCCGCCGAGTCGACCGGGGCCTGAGCATGCTCGAGGAGGCTCTCGAGCACCTCGTGAAGGGCATTGTCGACAACCCGGACGAAGTGCAGGTCGCCTCGCGCAATCTGCGTCGCGGCCGTGTGCTGGAGGTCCGGGTGCACCCGGACGACCTCGGCAAGGTGATCGGCCGCAACGGCCGCACCGCGCGTGCTCTGCGGACGGTCGTGGGCGCCCTCGGCGGCCGTGGCATCCGCGTCGACCTCGTCGACGTGGACCAGGTCCGCTGACACACCAGAACAGCCGGCACGGGCCGGGAAGGGCAACGGCCCTTCCCGGCCCGTGCTGTTCAGCCCCACGCTGCACGGCCCCGTGCTGTTCCGTAGTGACACAACCATCAATTGAGCAAGCGCAACGGCGAGCGACCACCTCGGCGGGAGCGCCGGCGGCTCAGCCACACAAAGGGTGGATCGGCAGTGCAGTTGGTAGTCGGGCGGATCGGCCGCGCCCACGGCATCAAGGGCGAGGTCACCGTCGAGGTGCGTACGGACGAGCCCGAGCTGCGGCTCGGCCCCGGCGCCGTCCTCGCCACGGAACCGGCCTCGACGGGGCCCCTGACCATCGAGGCGGGCCGCGTGCACAGCGG
Organism: Streptomyces sp. NPDC088124; assembly: GCF_040685895.1. NCBI lineage: Bacteria > Bacillati > Actinomycetota > Actinomycetes > Kitasatosporales > Streptomycetaceae > Streptomyces > Streptomyces sp. NPDC088124. Next base: position 26,313 of record NZ_JBFBJB010000031.1, read on the forward strand.
CAGGCTGTTGCTGCGCTTCGCGGGCGTACGCGACCGTACGGGCGCCGAGGCGCTCCGTAACGTCCTGCTGATCGCCGAGGTCGACCCGGAGGAACTTCCCGAGGACCCCGAGGAGTTCTACGACCATCAGCTGATGGACCTGGACGTCGTCCTGGCCGATGGCACAGAGGTCGGCCGGATCACCGAGATCTCGCATCTGCCCTCGCAGGACCTGTTCATCGTGGAACGCCCCGACGGCAGCGAGGTGATGATCCCCTTCGTGGAGGAGATCGTCACCGAGATCGATCTGGCGGAGCAGCGGGCCGTGATCGACCCGCCGCCCGGGCTGATCGACGACCGCGCGGAGATCGTGCCCAGCGGGCCAGGCGGAGAGGCCGACGACCGATGAGGATCGATGTCGTCACGATCTTCCCGGAGTACCTGGAGCCGCTGAACGTCTCCCTCGTCGGCAAGGCCCGGGCACGCGGACGCCTCGACGTGCACGTGCGTGACCTGCGTGAGTGGACGTACGACCGGCACAACACGGTCGACGACACCCCCTACGGCGGCGGTCCGGGCATGGTCATGAAGACCGGCCCCTGGGGTGACGCCCTCGACGAGACGCTCGCCGACGGCTACGAGGCGGGCGCGTACGGCCCCGTCCTGGTCGTCCCCACGCCCAGCGGCCGCCCCTTCACCCAGAAGCTCGCCGTGGAGCTCTCGGAGCGTCCCTGGCTGCTCTTCGCACCCGCCCGCTACGAGGGCATCGACCGCCGGGTCATCGACGAGTACGCGACGCGGATCCCCGTCGTCGAGGTGTCCATCGGTGACTACGTGCTGGCCGGCGGCGAGGCCGCGGTCCTGGTGATCACGGAGGCAGTGGCCCGGCTGCTGCCCGGCGTCCTCGGCAACGCCGAGTCGCACCGCGACGACTCGTTCGCCCCCGGCGCGATGGCGGACCTGCTGGAGGGCCCCGTCTACACCAAGCCGCCCGAGTGGCGCGGACGCGGTATCCCGGACGTCCTGCTCAGCGGCCACCACGGGAAGATCGCGCGGTGGCGCCGCGACGAGGCGTTCCGCCGTACGGCGCTCAACCGGCCCGACCTGATCGAGCGGTGCGACCCCGCCGCCTTCGACAAGAAGGACCGGGAGACGCTCTCCATCCTCGGCTGGGCGCCGGAGCCCGGTGGCCGATTTTGGCGCAGGCCCGGCGACGTGGAAGAATAGGCCGCTGCTGTACGTCCGGCGTGCGCCCCTGCCACAGGGGGACCGACGCCCGCCCGACCGAACGGCACTCAACACTCTCCCGATCATCCGCTGATGACCTGTGGCATCAGCGAGGAAGCAGACCTTCATGGCCAGCCTGCTCGACTCCGTCGACGCCGCGTCGCTCCGCAGCGACCTCCCCGCCTTCCGCCCCGGTGACACGGTGAACGTGCACGTACGGGTCATCGAGGGCAACCGCTCCCGTATCCAGCAGTTCAAGGGTGTTGTCATCCGCCGCCAGGGTTCGGGCGTCCGCGAGACCTTCACGGTCCGCAAGGTCTCGTTCTCCGTCGGCGTCGAGCGCACCTTCCCGGTGCACAGCCCGATCTTCGAGAAGATCGAGCTGGTCAGCCGCGGTGACGTCCGCCGCGCCAAGCTGTACTACCTCCGTGAGCTGCGCGGCAAGGCCGCGAAGATCAAGGAGAAGCGCGACCGCTGAGCCCCCACGGTCGCGAGCGGGATACTTCTCACGCCCGCGGCCGGGACTCTTCTCACGCCAGGTGTACAGGGCCGCCGGATAAGATCTGGCCCCGATGGACACCGAAGCACAGCACGAGAAGCGCGACCGCTCTTCCGACACCCCCGCGGGGGCGGAAGAGCGGTCGCGCTTCTCGCGTTCTCCCTGGTCCGCCAGGGGCGAGGGGGGCGGGGGGAGTTCATGGCTCTCCTGGCGCCGTACGGGGCTGCTCGGCCTGGTCTGCACGGTCTTCCTGCTGCTCTTCAGCACGTTCGTGCTCCAGCCGTTTCTGATCCCCAGTGGCTCGATGGAGCCCACCCTCCATGTCGGAGACCGCCTGCTCGTCAACAAGTTGGCGTACCGTTTCGGTACCGAGCCGCAGCGTGGTGACGTGATCGTCTTCGACGGCACCGGGTCCTTCGTACAGGAGCCGGCCCGTGAGAACCCCGTCACCGGGCTGCTGCACGGGGCGGCCGCGGCCCTTGGTCTCGCCGAGCCCGCCGAGACCGATTTCGTCAAGCGCGTGGTCGGTGTGGGGGGTGACCGTGTGGTCTGCTGCGACAAGGGGGACAGGGTCGAAGTGAACGGCCGGGCCGTCGACGAGCGGTATCTGTATGCCGGTGACGCACCCTCCCGTGTGCCCTTCGACATCGTCGTGCCCGAGGGAACCCTGTGGGTGATGGGCGATCATCGCAGTAATTCGCGTGACTCCCGGGATCATCTCGGAGAGCCGGGAGGCGGGATGGTGCCCGTGGAGAGAGTGATCGGAAGGGCGGACTGGATCGGCTGGCCCATGGGCCGCTGGTCGGGCCTGGAGCCCACTGACGCCTTCGCGGAGGTTCCGGGGCCGGGGAGCGGTGCCCATGGGTAAGCGCGGACGCCCGGCGAATCACGGGTACGACACCAGACTGCCGACCGGTTCCCGACCCACCACGGGACGGGCGCTGCCGGGCCGGGCGGAGCGGCGCAAGCTCGCCAAGAAGGTGAAGCGGCGGCGCAGTCGCTCCGCGGCCAAGGAGATTCCGCTGCTGATCACGGTGGCGCTGCTGATCGCCGTCGTCCTCAAGACGTTCCTGGTGCAGGCCTTCGTGATCCCCTCGGGATCCATGGAGCAGACGATCAGGATCAGCGACCGGGTACTGGTGGACAAGCTCACCCCCTGGTTCGGGTCCAAGCCGCAGCGGGGCGATGTCGTGGTCTTCAAGGACCCCGGCAACTGGCTCCAGGACGAGCAGCCCCCGCCGGACAACTCCCCGGTGGTGGTCAAGCAGCTCAAGGAAGGGCTGTCGGCCATCGGACTGCTGCCGTCGGCCGACGACAAGGACCTGATCAAGCGCGTCGTGGCGGTGGGCGGTGACACCGTCAAGTGCTGTGACGTCAACGGCAAGGTGACGGTCAACGGCATGCCCCTCACCGAGCAGTACCTGAACCCCGGCAACGCGCCCTCCACCATCCCCTTCGAAGTGCAGGTCCCTGCGGGGCGCATCTTCGTCATGGGCGATCACCGCTCGAATTCGGCCGATTCACGCTTCCATCTCCAGGAGGAGTACAACGGGACGGTCTCCGAGGCGGGAGTCGTGGGCCGCGCGGTGGTCATCGCCTGGCCGCTCGACCACTGGAGCGGGCTGGAACAGCGGTCGACCTTCGCTTCCGTACCCGACGCGCGTGCCGCGCCGACGACGGCGACGGGGCCGTCGAATAGTCTGTCGTCCCAGGATCGAAACGGATTGGTCCGGCTCCCGACCCCTGCGGAACTCCCGCTCGTTATGGGAGTGGTGGGCCTGTCCCTCCTCGGGGGCAGGCGATCACACAGAGTATTCGCGCGGAGTAAGGAGTGGATGTGGGGGATGTGGCGGTCGGCGCACGATCCGGACACGACGATCCCGAGGAGGGACGCGAGCAGCTCGCCGAGTCGCCCGAAGCCGTGAGGGACAAGCCGGCGGAGCAGCGGGGCGACAGCGGGGACGGGCCGGACGGAGACGGTGCGACGGCGCCGAGGAAGCCGCGTTCCTTCTGGAAAGAACTGCCCCTGTTGATCGGGATCGCGCTTCTGCTGGCTTTCCTGATCAAGGCTTTTCTGGTCCAGGCGTTCTCGATCCCCTCGGACTCGATGCAGGACACCCTGCAGCGCGGTGACCGGGTGCTGGTGGATAAGCTCACGCCGTGGTTCGGCGCCGAACCGCAGCGCGGTGAGGTGGTCGTCTTCAACGACCCGGGCGGCTGGCTGGACGGTGCCGAGACCCCCGAGCCGAACGCGGTGCAGTGGTTCCTCGGCCAGATCGGCCTGATGCCTTCTTCCGACGAGAAGGACCTGATCAAGCGGGTCATCGCGGTCGGCGGCGACACGGTGGAGTGCAAAAAGGGCGGAAAGGTCCATGTCAACGGGCAGGCGCTGAACGAGACGGACTACATCTACCCCGGCAACACCCCGTGCGACGACGAGCCGTTCGGCCCGATCAAGGTGCCCAAGGACAGCATCTGGGTGATGGGTGACCACCGGCAGAATTCGCTGGACTCTCGCTATCACCAGGAGCTTCCCGGCAACGGCACGGTCCTGAACGAGGACGTCGTGGGCCGCGCGGTCGTCGTCGCCTGGCCGGTCAACCGTTGGTCCCTGCTGCCGGTGCCCGACACATTCGACCAGTCGGGGCTGAGCGCCGCGGCCTCCGTCGCGACGGCCGCCACACCAGGGGCGCTCGCTCTGGCCGGAGCCGTGCCGATCGTGCTGTGGCGCAGAAGGAGGCTGACCCGCCGGAGCACCGCCGGGTAGGGTGCCGTCCCAGATCGTTCTCCGAACGGGGGGAGTGCTGGGATGAGCACAACAGAACGTAGGAACAGCGGCCACGGCCGGCTCGGCAGCGTGTTGTCGGGGCTGGCCGTGGCCGTCGGCTGTGTGCTCTTTCTCGGAGGGTTCGTCTGGGCCGCGGTCGAATACCGGCCCTACACCGTGCCCACCAATTCGATGGACCCGACCGTGAAGGCGGGGGACCGGGTGCTGGCCCAGCGGATCTCGGGTGGCGACGTGCGCCGCGGGGACGTGGTCGTCTTCAGGGACTCCGAGTGGGGCGACCTGCCGATGGTCAAGCGCGTGGTCGGCGTCGGCGGCGACACGGTCGCCTGCTGCGACGCCTCCGGCCGGCTGACGGTCAACGGCAAACCGGTCGAGGAACCGTATGTGCAGGGCATGCTCGGCGGACGCGTCTCCACGACCGACTTCGACGCGACCGTGCCCGAGGGACAGCTCTTCCTGCTCGGCGACGAGCGCAGCGGCTCGCTGGACTCCCGTGTGCACCTCCAGGACCCCACGCAGGGCTCGGTGCCGCGCACGGCCGTGGACGCGCGCGTGGACGCCGTGGCCTGGCCGCTGGGCGGCATGATCGGCCGGCCCGCGGCCTTCGCGGCGCTGCCGGGCGGCGTGTCCGCGCCCGGGCCGCTGGAACCGCTTGTCGTGGCCGTGGTGGGCGGCACGCTGCTGATCTTCGGCGGTGCGGCATACGTGCCCGTCGTGCGGTGGATCTCGCGGCGGCGCCGGAGCGAGCCCCGGGGCGAGGGGGCGTCCGCACATGCCGTCTGAGGGCCGGTCCGGGGCGGAGGCGGACACGCACCCGGTCAGGAAGGTGGCACGGGTCGTGCTGCTCGACCCCGATGACCGCATCCTGCTGCTGCACGGGTACGAGCCGGACCATCCCGAACAGCAATGGTGGTTCACGCCCGGCGGAGGACTGGAGGGCGGCGAGAGCCGGGAGGCGGCCGCGCTGCGCGAACTGGCCGAGGAGACGGGGATCACACAGGTGGAGCTGGGGCCCGTGCTCTGGCGCAGAGTCTGCTCCTTCCCGTTCGACGGCCGCCGCTGGGATCAGGACGAGTGGTACTTCCTGGCACGTACGGCGCAGACCGAGGCCGCCCTCGGCGACCTCACCGACCTGGAGCGACGCAGCGTCGCGGGGCTGAGGTGGTGGACCTCCGCCGAACTGTCGGCAGCGCGTGAGACGGTGTATCCGACCAGGCTCGCCGAGCTGCTGCGCACGCTGCTCGACGAGGGTCCCCCGGGCACGCCGGTGGACCTCGCGCCCGAGCACGTCTAACGGCGCGGGGGCCGGAGCACAATAGGGGCACGTACGGCTGAAGGGGAACATGCCATGAGCGCCGAGGACCTCGAAAAGTACGAGACCGAGATGGAGCTGAAGCTCTACCGGGAGTACCGCGATGTCGTCGGTCTGTTCAAATACGTGATCGAGACCGAGCGTCGTTTCTATCTCACCAACGATTACGAGATGCAGGTGCACTCGGTTCAGGGTGAGGTCTTTTTCGAGGTCACGATGGCGGATGCGTGGGTCTGGGACATGTACCGGCCGGCCAGGTTCGTCAAACAGGTGCGGGTGCTCACGTTCAAGGACGTGAATATCGAGGAGCTGAACAAGAGCGATCTCGAACTGCCAGGCGGCTGAGACGCGCGAGTCGGCCGGTCGTCGGCGCTGCTTCGCTCCGTGCCGTGCCGCTTCGTCCGGGGCTGATCATTCGGAACTGATCACTCTGACGGGTGAGTGAGTTATCCACATCCGATGGGTTTTCCACCAAGATCCACTCGTATCAGGAGATCACGTCAGAGTCGGTGCCGGAGGTGGTGCCGAGATGAACGCGACGAGGGCACTCGGAAGGTACGGCGAGAATCTGGCGGCGCGGCGGCTGGTCGCGGCGGGGATGATCGTGCTGGCCCGCAACTGGCGGTGCGGCAGGACGGGCGAGATCGACATCGTCGCCCGGGACAGCGACACGCGGGGCCGGGAAACGCTGGTCGTCTGTGAGGTGAAGACCCGCAGGACGGGTTCGTTCGAGCATCCCATGGCGGCCGTCACACCGGAGAAGGCCGACCGGCTGCGGCGGCTGGCCGCCTGCTGGCTGGATCGTCACGGCGGTCCACCGCCCGGCGGCGTACGGATCGACCTGATCGGTGTGGTGCTGCCCCGGCGGGGCGCCCCCGAGGTCGAGCACGCGCGGGGGGTGGCCTGATGGGGTTCGCACGCGCGTGTTCGGTCGCGCTGGTGGGTGTCGAGGGCGTGGTCGTCGAGGTCCAGGCAGATCTGGAGCCCGGTGTGGCCGCCTTCACCCTGGTCGGGCTCCCGGACAAGAGCCTGGTGGAGAGCCGCGACCGGGTGAGGGCCGCCGTCGTCAATTCCGGCGCGGAGTGGCCGCAGAAGAAGCTCACGGTCGGACTCAGCCCCGCCTCGGTACCCAAGGGCGGCAGCGGCTTCGACCTCGCCGTGGCCTGCTCCGTACTCGGCGCGGCCGAGCGCATCGATCCCAAGGCCATCGCGGACCTGGTGCTCATCGGAGAGCTGGGCCTGGACGGGCGGGTCCGACCGGTGCGCGGAGTCCTCCCCGCGGTGCTCGCCGCGGCGGAGGCCGGGTACCACCAGGTCGTCGTCCCCGAGCAGACCGCGGGAGAGGCCTCACTGGTGCCGGGAGTCTCCGTCCTCGGCGTACGGAGCCTGCGCCAGCTCATCGCCGTACTGACCGGCGAGGCGGTTCCGGAAGAGCCGCAGGAGCCCGGGCAGGGCCGTCCTGACGCCATGCTGGCGGGGCTCATGATGCCTGGAGCCGGAGTGGGCACCGGTCTCGCCGCGAGCGGGCCGGGAGGCGCGCACCGGCCGGACCTCGCGGACGTGGCGGGCCAGGCCGCTGCCCGTACGGCGCTGGAGGTGGCCGCGGCGGGCGGACATCATCTGCTGCTCCAGGGGCCGCCGGGCGCAGGCAAGACCATACTGGCGGAACGGCTGCCCGCCGTGCTGCCGCCGCTGACCAAACAGGAATCCCTGGAGGTCACAGCGGTCCACTCGGTCGCGGGCATCCTCCCCCCGGGCGAACCGCTCGTCCACACACCCCCGTACTGCGCACCGCACCACTCGGCGACCATGCAGTCACTGGTCGGCGGCGGGAACGGACTGCCACGCCCCGGCGCGGTTTCGCTGGCCCACCGCGGGGTGCTTTTTCTGGACGAAGCACCGGAATTTTCCGGGCGGGCGCTGGATGCCCTGCGGCAGCCCCTGGAGTCGGGCCATGTGGTCGTGGCGCGCAGCGCGGGGGTGGTGCGGTTGCCGGCGCGCTTCCTGATGGTGCTCGCGGCCAACCCGTGCCCTTGCGGCCGGCACACTCTGAACGGCGCGGGATGCGAGTGTCCGCCCTCGGCGATCCGCCGCTATCAGTCGCGGCTCTCCGGGCCGCTGCTCGACCGGGTCGACCTGCGGGTGAACGTTCAGCCTGTCACCCGGGCGGATCTGCTGGGGCAGGGCGGCCGGGGCGAGTCGACCGCCGCGGTCGCGGCGCGGGTGCAGGAGGCCAGAGCGCGGTCGGCGGCGCGGCTGGACACCACGCCCTGGTCGGTCAACAGTGAGGTTCCGGGCCATGAGCTGAGAACCCGCTGGCCGGTCTCCGCCGGTGCGCTGGCCGCCGCGGAACGGGATCTGGAGCGCGGACTGCTCACCGCACGCGGTATCGACCGGGTCCTGAGAGTCGCCTGGACGGTCGCGGACCTCGCCGGGTGCGACCGGCCGGAGGCCCGCCACGTGGACCTCGCCCTGGAACTGCGCACCGGCGTCGCCCGAGGCACCGGGGCCGTGACGGGAGGCGTCTCGTGACGCCCGTCAGCACCCAGGAGCGGCTGGCACGCGCCGCACTCACCCGGATCCTCGAACCGGGCGACGAACAGGGCGGCCGCTGGCTGCGCACCTGGGGCGCCGTAGGGCTGCTCGACCTGCTGTCGTCACCGGCCGGGGCCCGGGACGGCGCGCGCGGGCAGCTCACCGGAGCCACCGAGCGCCGGCTCGACGGCTACCGCGCCAGGGCGGCGCGGGCCGTCCCCGAGCGCGATCTCTCGGCGATCACCGCGGCCGGCGGCCGGTTCGTCTGCCCCGGTGAAGCGGAGTGGCCCAGCCAGCTCGACGACCTCGGCGCGGCCCGGCCCATCGGCCTGTGGATCCGCGGCCGACCGGATCTGCGGATCTGGTCCCTGCGCTCCGTCGCCGTCGTCGGCGCCCGCGCGTGTACTCCGTACGGGGCACATATGGCGGCGAGTATCGGCTCCGGTCTCGCCGAGCGCGGCTGGGTGGTGACCTCGGGTGCCGCGTTCGGTGTCGATGGCGCGGCCCACCGCGGCGCCCTATCGGCCGACGGGGCGACCGTGGCCGTCCTCGCCTGCGGCGTCGACGTGGTCTACCCGCCGGGCCATGCCGAGCTCGTCAGCCGGATCGCGGAACAGGGCCTGGTCATCGGCGAATTGCCACCGGGCGACCATCCGACCCGCAGCAGATTCGTGCTGCGCAACCGCGTCATCGCCGCGCTCACCAGAGGCACCGTCGTGGTGGAGGCGGAGTACCGCAGCGGCTCGCTGGTCACCGCGCGCTGCGCCCAGCGGCTGGGGCGATTCACGATGGGGGTTCCAGGCCCCGTCACCAGCGGGCTCTCGGCAGGCGTGCACGAACTGCTGCGCGGTGAAGGCGTGCTGGTCACGGACGCCGCCGAAGTGGCCGAGCTCGTGGGGGACATCGGGGAGCTGGCCCCGGCGCGCCGGGGCCCGGTACTCCCCAGGGATCTGCTCGATCCGGTCAGTGCGCGGGTCCTGGAGGCGTTGCCGGCTCGGAGCGCCGCCTACGGGCGGGAGATCGCTAGGGACGCGGGCACGACGCCGGACGAGGCACTCGGCAGGCTGTACGAACTCCACTCGTTGGGGTTCGTCGAACGGCACGGTGACCGGTGGCAGTTGGCCTCCCGGTCCACACCGGAGACCGCCGCGCGGCGAGGCGGTGCTTGACCGGGGGCATTCGGGTGAAAAGGTGAGAGGGATGATCCTCGTACCGCTCTCGGTGACCCCCGTCAGGCCGGCAACCGGACAGGTCCTGGCAGGGTCGGCACCCGATCGAATGCGTGGCCTACGGCATCCACCGGCGCGGGCCCGGCCGTCCGCTCCTCGCACAGCGCGACGCTTCAGTCACGCTACGCTCACCGGGAATCAGGTCCAGCGAGATGTCCCCCGCACTTCACGGCAGAACGGCTCAAGGCGACGCATGCCCCAGCACACCTCCGGGTCTGACCGCGCGGCAGCGCCCCCGGCTGCCCGGAGCGCCGTGCGTTCCCCCGCACCCGCGTCGCTCGACGAGTTGTGGCGGTCGTACAAGACCACGGGCGACGGCCGGCTGCGCGAGCAGCTCATCCTGCACTACTCGCCGCTGGTGAAATATGTCGCGGGCCGGGTCAGTGTCGGACTGCCTGCCAACGTCGAGCAGGCGGACTTCGTCTCCTCCGGGGTCTTCGGGCTCATCGACGCGATCGAGAAGTTCGACATCGAGCGGTCGATCAAGTTCGAGACCTACGCGATCACCCGGATCCGCGGGGCCATGATCGACGAACTCCGGGCGCTGGACTGGATCCCGCGCTCCGTGCGGCAGAAGGCGCGAGCCGTCGAGCGTGCCTACGCCACCCTGGAAGCCCAGCTCAGGCGTACCCCATCCGAGGGTGAGGTGGCCGCCGAGATGGGGATCGCCCTGGAGGAACTGCATGCGGTTTTCAGCCAGTTGTCCCTGGCGAACGTCGTGGCACTGGAGGAATTGCTCCACGTCGGCGGTGAGGGCGGCGAGCGGCTCAGCCTCATGGACACCCTGGAGGACACCGCCGCTGACAATCCGGTGGAGGTCGCCGAGGACCGTGAGCTGAGACGGTTGCTGGCGCGCGCGATCAACACCCTCCCCGACCGGGAGAAAACCGTGGTCACGCTCTACTACTACGAGGGACTGACCCTCGCCGAGATCGGCAACGTGCTCGGCGTGACCGAGAGCAGGGTCAGCCAGATCCACACAAAATCCGTCCTCCAGCTGCGGGCCAAGCTGGCCGACGTCGGACGCTGAGGCTGTTTCGCCGCGGCCGCATCCGTAAAGTGGAGGGGTGCCCAGGATTCGAGCGGCCTCCGTGGCCGAGCACCGGACCATGCAACGCGGCGCCCTGCTGGACGCCGCGCGCTCCCTCTTGTCCGAAGGCGGTACGGAAGCGCTGACCTTCCCCGCCCTCGCCGAGCGCACGGGCCTCGCCAGGTCCTCTGTCTACGAGTACTTCCGCTCGCGCGCCGCCGTCGTCGAGGAACTGTGCGCCGTCGATTTCCCGGTCTGGGCGGCGGAGGTCGAGGCGGCCATGGCCAGTGCGGACACCCCCGAGGCCAAGATCGAAGCGTACGTACGGCGGCAACTCGCCCTGGTCGGTGACCGGCGTCACCGCGCGGTCGTCGCCATCTCCGCGAGCGAGCTGGACGCCGGCGCCCGGGAGAAGATCCGCGCCGCGCACGGCGGTCTGATCGCCATGATCGTCGAAGCCCTGGCAGAACTGGGTCATGAGCAGCCCCGGCTGGCTGCGATGCTGCTCCAGGGTGTGGTGGACGCGGCGGTCCGCCGGATCGAACTCGGCGCGGCCGAAGCGCCCCCGGAGATCGCCGAGGCCGCGGTCTCCATGGCGCTGCGAGGAGTACGGGGCTGAACCTGCCGAGCGCGCGGTGCCCCCGTACGGCGCGGCGCATGTTTGCCCCCGTACGCGCGAGCCGTACATGACGGGGCGCGGGCTCACCTCGGCTGCCGGGCGACCGGTGGCGCTCGCGGCGACGTGCCCTGACCGCCACCGCCAGTAGGGCCAGCGCGTACAGTCCGTACGCCCGGTACGGCCCGTAGGAGGCGCTGTACGCACCGACCGGGGCCGACTCCCCGGCCGACCGCGCGGGCCGCGTCGGCCGCGGTGTCCCGACAGCGGTCCGGACCGTCGACGTGGGCGGTTCCGGCACACCCAGCACCGGCAGCAGCCGGGCGGGGCCCCGGCGGAGCAGGCTCGGGGGCAGCAGCGACAGCGGGTCCAGATAGGTCTCACCCCGAAGCAGCCCCCAGTGAAGGCAGGTCGTCGGGCAGTGGGAAGGACCGGCCGCCAGCACTCCGACCACCTGGCCGGCCACGACTTGGTCGCCCTTCTTGACCAGCGGCTCCACCGGTTCGTAGGTGGTGCGCAGCGGCGGGTCGCCCGTGCCCGGCAGGGTGATCGAGACAACCCCGCGCCCCGCCACCGGGCCCGCGAAGGAGACCTGCCCCGACGCCGCCGCCCGTACCGGGGCACCCGCGGACGCCGCGAGGTCTACGCCGCGGTGTCCGGCCCCGTACCCCGTGGCCGGCGGCTGCCAGCCGCGCAGCACAGTGGGGCGCGTCCCCACCGGCCAGAACCGGCGGCCGTCGGGAAAGTCGGAGGAAACGCCGACCGGAACATCGGGGGGCGGCTTGGCGGGGGAAGGCGTTCCGGTCGGAGCGGGTGTCGAGGCGGGTGAGGCGGGAGCGGCCCAGACCAGCCCCACGACGAGTGAGAGCGCCAGCGTGAGGGCAGGGGCGAAGGACGGCTTGAGGACATGCGCGCCGGCGCGGGCGAGGAGGCGCGGGAACAGCGAACGGCGTGTGACGCGACGAGTGATCATGGGATACACGGTGGCCCCGAACAGCCCGACCGTGCTGATCATGAACCGGATCTGTGGACAACTGACCGGTTGTGGATAACGCCGTCACCCGAGGGTGCGAAGGTCCCGTACACTTCTTGTGGCGATCCGGGTCACCGGGTCGACTTCGCACGCCCCGTCATCGGCCTCTTCGCGCCGGTGCCAGCGCTTCTCGGTCTCGGACTGTCCCGTGGCACAGCGCAATCGGGGCGTCAGGCGCGACTGCCGTCCGGCGGACGCGACAACCGAGTACCTCAAGGAGTACGGCCATGGCCGTCGTCACGATGCGGGAGCTGCTGGAAAGCGGCGTCCACTTCGGTCACCAGACCCGTCGCTGGAACCCGAAGATGAAGCGTTTCATCTTCACGGAGCGCAACGGCATCTACATCATCGACCTGCTCCAGTCGCTGTCGTACATCGACCGCGCCTACGAGTTCGTCAAGGAGACCGTCGCCCACGGCGGTTCCATCATGTTCGTCGGTACGAAGAAGCAGGCGCAGGAAGCCATCGCCGAGCAGGCGACGCGCGTGGGCATGCCCTACGTCAACCAGCGCTGGCTGGGCGGCATGCTCACCAACTTCTCCACCGTCTACAAGCGCCTGCAGCGCCTGAAGGAGCTTGAGCAGATCGACTTCGAGGATGTGGCCGCCTCCGGCCTCACCAAGAAGGAGCTGCTGGTTCTCTCCCGCGAGAAGGCCAAGCTGGAGAAGACCCTCGGTGGTATCCGCGAGATGCAGAAGGTGCCCAGCGCCGTCTGGATCGTCGACACCAAGAAGGAGCACATCGCCGTCGGTGAGGCGCGCAAGCTCCACATCCCGGTCGTCGCGATCCTCGACACCAACTGCGACCCCGACGAGGTCGACTACAAGATCCCGGGCAACGACGACGCGATCCGCTCCGTCACCCTGCTCACCCGCGTGATCGCCGACGCCGTCGCCGAGGGCCTCATCGCCCGCTCGGGCGTCGCCACCGGTGACTCGAAGCCGGGCGAGAAGGCCGCCGGCGAGCCCCTCGCCGAGTGGGAGCGCGACCTGCTCGAGGGCGAGAAGAAGGACGACGCCGAGAAGCCGGCCGAGGCCGCTGCCGCTCCGGCCGCCGAGGCCGAGAAGCCGGCCGAGACGCCCGCCGCCGACGCCCCGGCCGCGGACACCGAGCAGGCCTGACCCTCACCAGGTTCGGCAGTTGACGGCGGGGGCCCATCGGCCCCCGCCGTTCACCCGTAGATCTTTCAGACCTTCGAGAGAGAATTACAGATCATGGCGAACTTCACCGCCGCTGACGTCAAGAAGCTCCGCGAGCTCACCGGCGCCGGCATGATGGACTGCAAGAAGGCCCTGGAAGAGGCCGACGGCAGTGTCGACAAGGCTGTCGAGACGCTCCGCGTCAAGGGTCAGAAGGGCGTCGCCAAGCGCGAGGGCCGTTCGGCTGAGAACGGCGCCGTCATCTCCCTCATCTCCGATGACAAGACCTCCGGCGTCCTTCTTGAGCTGAAGTGCGAGACGGACTTCGTCGCCAAGGGTGACAAGTTCCAGGCCGTGGCCAACACGCTCGCCGCCCACGTCGCCGCGACGTCCCCGGCCGACCTGGCCACGCTGCTCGCCTCCGAGATCGAGGCCGGCAAGACCGTGCAGGCGTACGTGGACGAGGCGAACGCGAACCTGGGCGAGAAGATCGTCCTGGACCGCTTCGCGCAGTTCACCGGCGGCTACGTCGCCGCGTACATGCACCGCACCATGCCCGACCTTCCGCCGCAGGTCGGCGTGCTGGTCGAGCTGGACAAGGAAGACGCCGAGGTCGCCAAGGACATCGCGCAGCACATCGCCGCCTTCGCGCCGAAGTACCTCAACCGCGACGAGGTCCCGGCCGAGACGGTCGAGAAGGAGCGCCGCGTCGCCGAGGCCACCTCGCGCGAGGAGGGCAAGCCCGAGGCCGCCCTTCCGAAGATCATCGAGGGTCGCGTCAACGGCTTCTTCAAGGAGAACGTCGTTCTGGAGCAGGCTTTCGCGAAGGACAACAAGAAGTCCGTCCAGAAGATCCTGGACGAGGCCGGCGTCACCCTGAAGCGCTTCTCGCGCATCAAGGTCGGCGTCTGAGTCCGTACGCGATCAACCAAAGACCCCGATAGGGTCGGAGGCAGTCGCTCGCGTGTGCCTGACGGCATTACTTCGCAGGCGGCCGGGCGACCGCAGATCTGACGAGGAGGCCATTGCCGCACAGGGAACCGTAAGGACCCCGGCAATGGCCTTCTTCGTATGTGCACGAGGAGATCTCCATGGAACAGGTCGACAAGAGCGTCGAGAAGAGCGACGACGGCAGGAAGCGCCGCTTCATGCTGAAGCTGTCCGGTGAGGCGTTCGCCGGCGGAGGGGCGCTCGGAGTCGACCCCGACGTCGTCCACGCCATCGCCCGCGAGATCGCCGCCGTCGTCCGCGACGGCGCCCAGATCGCGGTCGTCCTGGGCGGCGGAAACTTCTTCCGAGGCGCCGAGCTCCAGCAGCGTGGCATGGACCGGGCCCGCTCCGACTACATGGGCATGCTCGGTACGGTCATGAACTGTCTGGCTCTCCAGGACTTCCTGGAGAAGGAAGGCATCGACTCCCGTGTCCAGACGGCCATCACCATGGGCCAGGTCGCGGAGCCGTACATCCCGCTGCGCGCCGTACGCCACCTGGAGAAGGGCCGCGTGGTCATCTTCGGCGCGGGTATGGGCATGCCGTACTTCTCCACCGACACCACAGCCGCCCAGCGAGCCCTGGAGATCGACGCCCAGGCGCTGCTGATGGGCAAGAACGGCGTGGACGGGGTGTACGACTCCGACCCCAAGACCAACCCCGACGCGGTCAAGTTCGACGCGCTCGAATACAGCGAGGTCATCGCCGGGGACCTGCGTGTCGCCGACATGACCGCGATCACGCTGTGCCAGGACAACCGGCTGCCGATCCTTGTCTTCGAATTGCTGAAGGAAGGCAATATCGCGCGCGCGGTCAAGGGTGAGAAGATCGGCACACTCGTGAGCGACCAGGGCACCCGGAGCTGATCCCGGGCTGCCCCGCACGGGGAGGATGGACAAAGCCCTGCCGGTCGGACACCGTGCAGGACAAGACGCGACGCAGGTTCCGCCGGCCGGCAAGCATGCCGGGCCCACTCAAGACACGCAGGAGCAAGTGGTGATCGAAGAGACCCTCCTCGAGGCCGAGGAGAAGATGGAGAAGGCCGTCCTGGTCGCCAAAGACGACTTCGCCGCGATCCGCACCGGGCGTGCGCATCCGGCGATGTTCAACAAGATCGTGGCGGACTACTACGGTGCGCTCACCCCGATCAACCAGCTCGCCTCGTTCGCCGTACCCGAGGCGCGGATGGCCGTGGTGACTCCGTTCGACAAGAGCGCGCTGCGCAATATCGAGCAGGCCATCCGGGACTCCGACCTCGGCGTCAACCCGAGCAACGACGGCAACATCATCCGGGTGGTGTTCCCCGAGCTGACCCAGGACCGCCGCAAGGAGTTCATCAAGGTCGCCAAGACCAAGGCGGAGGACTCGAGGATCTCGATCCGCGCCGTACGCCGCAAGGCCAAGGAGACGATCGACAAGCTGATCAAGGACGGCGAGGTCGGCGAGGACGAGGGACGCCGCGCCGAGAAGGAGCTCGACGACACCACCGCGAAGTACGTCGCGCAGGTGGACGAGCTGCTCAAGCACAAGGAAGCCGAGCTGCTCGAGGTCTGATGAACGACTCTTCCCGGGGGGCCTCGCCGACAGCCGGTTACTGGGGACCGACCGACCAGGGGGCTGCCCCGGCGGGTCCCGCATACGATGAGCATCCCGCACAGCAGACTCGGCCCATGCCCATCGTGCCCGACGAACCCGCGAACGGCGGGGACCAGAATGACGACCGGGGGGCTGCTCGGCCGGGCGGTCCCCTGTTCCGTGACGAGACTCCGCAGGAGCCCATGGCCGCCCCCCCGCCGTCCCCGCCGAAGAAGCGGGCAGGTCGTGATCTGCGCGCGGCCATAGGGGTCGGTGTCGGGCTCGGCGCGGTGGTCGCCGCGTCGCTCTTCATCGTCAAGGCCGTGTTCGTCGGTGTCATTGCGATCGCCGTGGTCGTGGGGTTGTGGGAGCTCACCTCACGGCTCGACGAGAAGAAGGACATCAAGGCACCGCTCGTGCCGCTGGCGGTGGGTGGCGCCGCGATGGTCGTCGCCGGATACGCGCGCGGCGCGGAGGGCGCCTGGGTCGCGATGGCCCTCACCGCGCTCGCCGTGCTGATCTGGCGGATGACGGAGCCGCCCGAGGGTTACCTCAAGGACGTCACCGCGGGGGTCTTCGCCGCGTTCTACGTACCGTTCCTGGCGACCTTCGTCGCGATGATGCTCACGGCGGGGGACGGATCGCAGCGCGTGCTGATGTTCCTCGTGCTGACCGTCGTCAGCGACACCGGCGCGTACGCCGTCGGCTGGCGCTTCGGTACGCACAAGCTCGCGCCGCGCATCAGCCCCGGCAAGACCTGGGAGGGGCTCGGCGGGGCCGTCACCTTCGCGATGGTGGCCGGCGCGCTCCTGATGGAGTTCCTGATCGACGGCGGCGCCTGGTGGCAGGGGCTGCTGATCGGCCTGGCCGTCGCGGCCAGTGCCACGCTCGGTGACCTCGGCGAGTCCATGATCAAGCGCGACCTCGGGATCAAGGACATGGGCACGCTGCTGCCGGGGCATGGCGGGATCATGGACCGGCTGGACTCGCTGCTGCCCACGGCGCCGGTGGTCTGGCTGCTCCTGGTGCTCTTCGTGGGGTCCTGACAGGCAGGAGCCCTTGCAGGCACTGGGGCTTCCAGGCAAGGCACACGGCTTGGCCGGTACGGCGCCTAGTAAGGCATACGGGCGCTTGGGCGGTACGGCGCTTGGCGCCCCGTACGGGGCGCCAAGCGCCGTACGGGGCGGGCGCTCGCGCGGTCGCGGAGGGCGCAACAGAGGAGGGGGTGCGTCGCCTACGGGGCGGCGGACCCCCTTTCCCATGCCACCGCCTTTCTTATGCCACCCAATACGGGGAACGGGCCACGGGGCGCTGTCTGCGACACTGGACGGACCATGCCTGCACCCGGAGAACTCACTTTCGTCGCGCCCCGCGGAGCCAAGAAGCCCCCGCGGCATCTCGCCGACCTCACTCCCGCCGAGCGCCGCGAGGCCGTCGCCGCCATCGGGGAGAAGGCGTTCCGCGCCAAGCAACTGTCACAGCACTACTTCGCGCGGTACGCGCACGACCCCGAGCAGTGGACCGACATCCCGGCCGCCGCGCGGCAGAAACTCGCGACGGAACTGCTGCCCGACCTGATGTCGGTGGTGCGGCACATCTCGTGCGACGACGACACGACCCGTAAGACGCTCTGGCGGCTGCACGACGGCACCCTCGTGGAGTCCGTGCTGATGCGCTATCCCGACCGGGTCACCATGTGCATCTCGTCGCAGGCGGGCTGCGGGATGAACTGTCCCTTCTGCGCGACCGGCCAGGCCGGTCTGGACCGGAACCTGTCCACCGCGGAGATCGTCCACCAGATCGTCGACGGGATGCGTGCCCTGCGCGACGGTGAGGTCGCGGGCGGTCCCGCGAGACTTTCCAACATCGTCTTCATGGGCATGGGAGAGCCGCTCGCCAACTACAAGCGAGTCGTCGGCGCGATCCGCCGGCTCACCGATCCCGAGCCGGACGGTCTGGGTATCTCGCAGCGAGGGATCACCGTCTCCACGGTCGGGCTGGTGCCCGCGATGCTGCGCTTCGCCGACGAGGGCTTCAAGTGCCGGCTCGCGGTCTCCCTGCACGCTCCCGACGATGAACTGCGCGACACCCTCGTGCCGGTCAACACGCGCTGGAAGGTGCGGGAGGTGCTGGACGCCGCGTGGGAGTACGCGGAGAAGTCCGGCCGCCGAATCTCCATCGAGTACGCCCTGATCCGCGACATCAACGACCAGGCGTGGCGGGGTGACCGGCTCGGCAGGCTCCTCAAGGGCAAGAGGGTGCACGTCAACCTGATCCCGCTCAACCCCACTCCCGGCTCGAAGTGGACGGCGTCGCGCCCGGAGGACGAGAAGAAGTTCGTCGAGGCGATCGCGGCGCACGGCGTACCGGTGACCGTACGTGACACACGGGGCCAGGAGATCGACGGTGCGTGTGGACAGTTGGCTGCCACGGAGCGCTAGCGCGGCCTGGGGGTAACCTTGGGCCGAAACATATTGCATATTTTCCGACAGGGGAGCGCCACAGCGCTGAGAGTGCGGCACATGTCCGTGAGAACGGGCAGCGGTCGCAGACCCTCTGAACCTTGCCCAGGTCATTCTGGGTAGGAAGTTCGGACATCACTCAAGCTGTTGCGCCCTGCCCGGGGGCCGGTCCGTGCCAACGGCCCGCCCCGGGCGGGGCCGCGTCTTCTCCTGGACATCCCAGGAGGAAAACCAGTGGGCACCATGCGTACCCGTACCGGCGTCAGAAGCGCGGCGTCCGCCGCGATCGCCGCGGCGATCGGCGTCGCCACCCTTGCCGCGTGCGGCGGCTCCGACGGCTCCGCGTCGTCCGGTGACGAGGGGAGCGGCGGTACGAAGTCCAAGACCGTCACCCTTGTCAGCCACGACTCGTTCAACGCCTCCCCCGCGGTGCTGAAAGAGTTCACCAAGGAGACCGGCTACACCGTCAAGGTCCTGAAGAGCGGTGACGCCGGCGAAGCGCTCAACAAGGAGATCCTCACCAAGGGATCGCCCCAGGGCGACGTTTTCTTCGGGGTCGACAACACTCTGCTCTCCCGCGCACTCGACAATGGCCTGTTCACGCCGTACGAGGCGAAGGGCCTGGATCGCGTCGACGCGAGCGCGCGGCTCGACAAGGAGAAGCACCGGGTGACACCGGTCGACACCGGTGATATCTGCGTCAACTATGACAAAAAGTACTTCGCGGACAAGAGGCTCGCGCCGCCGCAGTCTTTCGACGACCTGATCAAGCCCCAGTACAAGAACCTCCTCGTCACCGAGAACGCCGCGACGTCCTCGCCCGGTCTCGGCTTCCTCCTGGGCACCGTCGCGCGCTACGGGGACGATGGCTGGCAGGACTACTGGAAGAAGCTCAAGGCCAACGGAGTCCAGGTCGTCGACGGCTGGGAGCAGGCGTACAACGAGAGCTTCTCCGGCTCCGCGGGCGGCGAGAAGGCCAAGGGGGACCGGCCTTTGGTCGTCTCGTACGCCTCCAGCCCGCCCGTCGAGGTGCTGTACGCGAAGCCGCAGCCCCAGCAGGCTCCGACGGGGGTCTCCACCGGGACCTGCTTCCGGCAGACCGAGTTCGCCGGGCTGCTCGACGGCGCGAAGAACGAGGCCGGTGGCAAGGCGCTGCTGGACTTCCTGATCAGTGAGAAGTTCCAGGCGGACATGCCGCTGAACATGTTTGTCAATCCGGTGGTCAAGGGCGTCGCGCTGCCCGATCTCTTCACGAAATTCGGCGCGACGGTCGACCGGCCCGAGACCGTGGCGCCCGACCGGATCGCCGCCAACCGTGAGCAGTGGATCCAGTCGTGGTCCTCACTCGTAGTGAAGTAACCGCCGAGGACGAGGGCCGGGCCGTGGAGGAAGGCCGGACCCGGCGGGGCGTCCCGCGACGACGGGGGGGCGAACAGGGCGACGTACGGAGCGGCCTGTGGGGCAGCCTGTTGACCCCTTCGCGGTGCCGGGAGCGGTGGGGGCTGCGGCGTGGGCACGGGGGCGCCGTACACCTCGCACTCATGGCCGGGCCTTTCGCCTTCTTCGGCGTGTTCTTCGCCTACCCCGTGGTCGCGATTGTCGGGCGCGGCCTCACGACGGGCAGCGCGTGGCAGCTCGGCCGCGTCGGCGCCGTACTGAGCCGCCCCGACATCCTCGGCGTCCTGTGGTTCACCACCTGGCAGGCGCTCGCCTCCACCGTGCTCACCCTGCTGATCGCCCTGCCGGGTGCCTATGTCTTCGCGCGCTTCGCTTTCCCGGGCAAGCAGCTTCTGCGCGCCGTGGTCACCGTGCCGTTCGTGCTGCCCACTGTCGTCGTCGGCACCGCCTTTCTGGCGCTGCTCGGACGCGGTGGACTCCTCGACGAACTGTGGGGCGTACGGCTCGACACCACTGTGTGGGCGATCCTGCTCGCTCATGTCTTCTTCAACTACGCGGTGGTCGTACGCACCGTGGGCGGCCTGTGGTCGCAACTCGACCCCCGCCAGGAGGAGGCTGCGCGCGTACTGGGCGCCGGGCGTCTCGCGGCGTGGTGGCGCGTGACGCTGCCCGCGCTCGCTCCCGCCGTCGCGGCCGCCGCGCTGATGGTCTTCCTTTTCACGTTCACCTCTTTCGGCGTCGTGCAGATTCTCGGTGGCCCCGGCTTTGCCACCCTTGAGGTCGAGATCTACCGGCAGACCGCGCAACTCCTCGACCTGCCCACCGCCGCCGTGCTGACGCTGGTGCAGTTCGCGGCGGTCGGCGCGATCCTCGCCGTACACGCCGGGACCGTACGGAGGCGGGAGACCGCCCTCAGGCTCGTCGACCCCGAGCAGACCGCGCGCCGACCGCGCGGTACCGGGCAGTGGGCGCTGCTGGGCGGCGTACTCGTGACCGTCGCGCTGCTGATCCTGCTGCCGCTGGGGGTGCTCGTCGAGCGCTCCCTCGACGGCCCCGGCGGCTACGGCTTTGCCTACTACTGGGCGCTCGCCTCGGTGGACGCGAGCGGCGGCAGCTTCCTCGTGCCGCCGCTGGAGGCCATCTGGAACTCGCTGCGGTACGCGCTGGTCGCCACGGCCATCGCGGTGGTGATCGGCGGTCTGGCCGCAGCGGCGCTGACACGCCGCGCCGGACGCCTCGTACGGGGCTTCGACGCGCTGCTGATGCTGCCGCTCGGCGTCTCCGCCGTGACCGTCGGCTTCGGCTTCCTGATCACGCTCGACAAGCCGCCGCTGGATCTGCGGGCCTCCTGGATCCTCGTGCCGCTCGCCCAGGCGCTGGTGGGCGTTCCCTTCGTCGTACGGACCATGCTGCCGGTGCTCCGTGCGGTCGACGGGCGGCTGCGCGAGGCTGCGGCCGTCCTCGGAGCGTCCCCGCTGCGGGTCTGGCGCGAGGTCGATCTGCCGTTGGTACGGCGGGCCACGCTCGTGGCGGCAGGGTTCGCCTTCGCCGTCTCGCTCGGTGAGTTCGGCGCGACGGTCTTCATCGCGCGCCCCGACCGGCCGACACTCCCGGTGGCCGTGGCGCGACTGCTGGGCCGGCCCGGCGAGCTCAACTACGGGCAGGCGATGGCTCTGTCCACGGTCCTGATGGTGGTGTGCGCCGTGTCGCTGCTGGTGCTGGAACGTATCCGTACCGACCGCTCGGGAGAGTTCTGATGTCCCTGCTGACCCTGTCGGACGTCACGGTACGGTTCGGCAACGCGGCGCACGCCGCGCTCGACGCGGTCGATCTGGAGATCGCCGAACACGAGATCGTCTGCGTTCTCGGGCCGAGCGGCAGCGGCAAGTCGACCCTGCTGCGCGTCGTGGCCGGTCTCCAGGCACCGGACGGCGGGCGAGTGTCCCTCGACGGTGCCGACCAGACCGGCGTGCCGGTGCACCGGCGTGGCGTCGGCCTGATGTTCCAGGACCACCAGCTCTTCCCGCAGCGCGACGTGGCGGGCAACATCGCCTTCGGCCTGCGGATGCGCGGCGCGTCACGCGACGAGCAGGCCCGGCGGGTAGAGGAACTGCTCGAACTCGTGGGCCTGCCAGGGGCCGGACGCCGGGCCGTCGCGGAACTCTCCGGAGGCGAACAGCAACGGGTCGCCCTGGCCCGGGCGCTCGCGCCGCGGCCGCGGCTGTTGATGCTGGACGAGCCGCTCGGCCAGTTGGACCGGAGCCTGCGCGAGCGTCTCGTCGTCGAACTGCGTGGCCTCTTCGGACGGCTGGGGACGACCGTACTCGCCGTGACTCATGACCAGGGAGAGGCATTCGCTCTCGCCGACCGCGTCGTGGTGATGCGCGACGGTTGTATTGCGCAGAGCGGCACGCCACTGGAGGTCTGGCAGCGGCCCGCCTCCGCGTTCGTGGCGCGGTTCCTCGGCTTCGACAACATCGTGAACGCGACCGTGGGCGACGGGACCGCGGACACGGCGTGGGGCAGGATCCCTGTGCCGGACGGATCCGCGCGGGGAGAACGGCTGCTGCTGGTGCGCCCGGCCGGGGTACGACTGGTCGACGCGGCGCAGGGCCTGCGCTGCACTGTCGAGGCCCGTACCTTCCGGGGCAGCCGCGTCGCCGTACTGCTGCGCCCCGAACGGCGCGGGGACGGACCCGTCCTGGAAGCCGAGTGCGGGCTGCACGCAGCTCCCGAGGAGGGCGCGACGGTGGGGGTCGTCTTCACCCGCGAGGATGTGGTGGTCCTGGAAGGGCGGGAGGAGCACCCCGTACCGCAGGAGCGCTCCGTACCGGGGAAGTGCTCCGTACCAGGGATCCACGCGTAGAGCAGGCGCGCCCCGTACGGGGCGCGGGGCGTGAAGGCCTGCCGCGGGTCCGCGGCGTCGGCCACCTCACAGGCCAGGCCGACGCACCGTGGGCGGAGCCGCGGACGTGCCCGCCCGCACCAGGCCGAGTTCGTAGGCCAGGATCACCGCCTGAGCCCGGTCCCGCAGCCGCATCTTCGCGAACAGACGGTTGATGTGTGTTTTGACCGTGTGATCCGAGATGGTGAGCCGTCCGGCGATCTCGGCGTTGGAGAGACCACGGGCGATCAGCACGAGGACCTCGGCCTCGCGCGCCGTCAGCCCGTCCAGCGTGCGTACCGGCAGGACAGGGGGCCGCTGGCGTGCGAACTCCGCTATCAGTCGTTTGGTGACCTCCGGAGCGAGCAGCGCGTCCCCCCGCGCCACGATCCTTACGGCATGCAGCAGTTCGGGAAACGTGGCGTCCTTGAGGAGGAAACCTCCTGCCCCGGCCGCCAGCGCGTCGTACACGTACTCGTCGAGGTCGAACGTGGTCAGCATGAGGACCTTCGTCGCGCCGCCGGAGGCGGAGAGGATCTCCCGGGCCGCTTCGATGCCGTTCTTGCGTGGCATCCGGATGTCGAGCAGCGCCAGGTCGGGGCGGTGCTCGGCGGCGACACGCACCGCTTCCGCCCCGTCCGCGGCCTCGCCCACGACGGAGATGTCGCCCTGCGTGGCCAACAGATTGACGAATCCGGTCCGTACGACCGTCTGGTCGTCCGCCACGATCGCTCTGATCACCAAGGGAGTTCCGCCTCCACGAGAAAGCCGCCGTCAGGCCCTGGCCCGGCCGTGAGCCGCCCGCCCAGCAGCGCGGCGCGCTCCTCCATCCCCACCAGGCCATGCCCTCGGGAACGGCCCGCGGCGGGACCGGGGCCGTCGTCGCTGACCCGGATCGACAGCCGGTCGGCGAGATAACCGATTTCGACCAGCGTACGGGCGCCGGGCGCGTGCCGCCGCGCGTTGGTCAGTGCTTCCTGCACGATGCGATACGCCGACAATTCCCAGGAGGCCGGCAGGCCGCCCCGTTCAGCGGCGTGCCCCCGCGCGCCGGTGACACGCAGGTCCGCCTCGCCGCCCACCGCACGGTGCTGCTCCAGCAGTTCGTCCAGCCGGTCGAGTGTCGGCTGCGGGGCGGTCGCCGCCTGTCCCTCGGGACGGGTACGCAGCACACCGAGCAGTCGGCGCAGTTCCGCCATCGAGGTGCGTGCCGTCCCCGCGATGTCCTGGAAAGCGGTCCGGGCTTGAGGAGAGAGCCCCGGTGTGGTGTACGAAGCGCTCTCCGCCTGCACCGCGATCATCGAGACCGAGTGGGAGACCACGTCGTGCAGTTCACGGGCGATCGCGGCGCGCTCGGCCTCCGCGGCGCGGCGGCGTTCCATCGCGATGAGCCGCTCGTGCGCGAAGGTCCGTTCGCGCCGGGTCTCCTCCCTGGCGCGTACGGCGTCACCGGCGCTGACGGCCCCCAGGATGGTCGCCGTCACCACAAAGGTCTCGGCGAACAGACCGGGAGAGAGACCGGAAGCGAGCGCGGCGGAGAGCGGGCCGTCGGACCGCACCGCCGGGATGACACCGGGGGCGGTGCTCTGCCAGGTGCGGATATGGAGCAGATTCACCGCGAGGGCCGCCAGTGTTCCGCCCCCGACGATCAGCACGGGGTGCTGGACCCGTTGCCGGCCGAGGGTGTAGCAGCCGATCAGGAAAGCCGCCAGCGTCGTATAGGCGACATTGGAATGGGCGCTCGCGGCAAAGCTGATCAGAGACGACGCCACGGTCACGATCGCTACCGCGGGCAGTGCCCTGCGCCACATGAGGGTCGCAGTGGAGACCAGCACCCCTGCGGAGATCGTCGTCCCGGTCGAGACCGTCGGACCGTTGGGCAGCACCCACAGCTCCACCGCCGCGCACCCCGTCAACACGGCGCCGGTGACCCAGGGATAGGCGGCGGAGCCCACCGTACGGCGCAGCCCTGCCCGCAGGGCCCCTGTGGCCGGCGGTTCTTCCGTGACATACGGGATCCGGAGATGGTCGCTCATGCCGCCGATTCTTCGGCACGAGGCGGAACGGCGCGTCGGAGCACGGGTTGATACGCCGCACGCTCCTCGTGCCACGGATTGACCTTCAGGACCGGAGCCACGGTTGACGTACCGCGGCCCGGCCTTTCCTAGCCTCCTGATCACGGTGGGAGAGGGGGCGGAGAGGATGACCGGCGATGAGACGACGGCCCGGCCGACGGCGACGCGAACGGACCTCGCGGCGCGTGTACGTCGCGGCGTACGGGGCGTACGTCCTGGCGTACGAGGCGTGCGTCCCGGCGTGCGGGGTCCGGCGGCTTGCGGCGTGGTGGCGCTGATCTTCGGCATGGTTTCCGGTCCCGCTCCGCACCGGGTGTGGGGCATCACCGCGGCGCTCGGATACGGGGCAGCCGCGCTGGTCGCAGGGCGCCCGGCCGCGCGGATATCACCCGCCGTCGTAGCGGCGACCGGAGCGGTGGCACTGCCGCTTCTCCTCCTTGTCGCCACGGACCGAGCACAGTTGGAGACCGACGTCGTGCGGCGCTCCGGGGAACTGCTGACGGCCACCGGTAACCCGTATGTGCCGGAGCCCCGCGAACTCGCCGACTACAACCCGTATCTGCCCGGCATGGCCCTGTTCGGAGCCCTCCCAGGGGATGTGCGCTGGTGGCTCGGGGCCGCCTTTCTCGCGGCTCTGGGCTGCGCCGTACGCCGCGGGCCGATGGTGGTGGCTATAGCCGCCTGCCCTCTGGTGGCGCTGCCTCTGGCCGTCGGCAGCGCCGACCTGCCGGTCACCGGACTGATGTGCCTGGGCCTGGCACTCGCCGGTCAGGGCCGGGCAGGCCGCGCAGGGTTGGTTCTCGGGGCGGCTGCCGCGCTCAAGTGGACCGCCTGGCCCGCGCTGCCCGTGGCCGTCACGCTGCTCGCCGTACGGGGCGGCCCACGGCGCGCACTGACCTGCGGGGGCCTGGCACTCGCGGTCTGCGGGGCCGTGGTCACGCCCGTCGCTCTCATCGACGGTGATGGGTTCCGGCGGAACGTCATCTCCTTTCCCATGGGTCTCACCGCAACCGCGTCGCCCGCCGCCACACCGTTTCCCGGCCGGCTGCTGGCCGATCACGCGCCGGGCGGCACCGTCGTCGCCATGGTGCTGCTCGCGGTCAGTGCCGTTCTGCTCGCCGTGTCGCTGGTGACGCGCCCACCGCACACCGTCGACGCGGCGGCCCGACGCCTCGCGCTGGGGCT
Source organism: Streptomyces sp. NPDC088124 (assembly GCF_040685895.1). Lineage (NCBI taxonomy): Bacteria > Bacillati > Actinomycetota > Actinomycetes > Kitasatosporales > Streptomycetaceae > Streptomyces > Streptomyces sp. NPDC088124. The sequence continues at coordinate 52,269 of NZ_JBFBJB010000031.1, forward strand.
CACCCTCGCCATCGCGTTCATGCCGACGACCCGGTTCGGCTATCTCGTCCATCCGCTGGTGCTGGTGGCCTGTTTCCCGGGCCCCGTCCTGCGCGCCGCGCTCCACAGAGGAATGGGTCCTCATGCCTCGTACGCTCGTCATCACCAACGACTTCCCGCCCCGGCAGGGCGGCATCGAAACCTTCGTCCAAGCGATGACGGACCGCTGTCCCACGGACGAAGTGGTGGTGTTCACCTCGTCGGAGCCTGGAGGGGCCGCGTACGACGCCGCGCTGCCCTATCCCGTCGTCCGTGACCGGGCTGGAATGCTGCTCCCGACGCCGCGCGCCACGTCCCGCGCCGTACGGCTCGCTCGGCGGTACGACTGCGATCGCGTGTGGTTCGGCGCCGCCGCGCCCTTGGGACTGATGGCGCAGCGGCTGCGGCGTGAGGCGGGGATACGGCGACTGGTTGCCACAACCCACGGCCACGAGGTGTGGTGGGCTTGGACACCGGGCGCGCGAGGGCTGTTGCGGCGCATCGGCGAGAGCGTCGACACCCTCACGTACCTCGGTCCGAGCACCCGCGAGCCGATCGCCGCGGCGCTAGGCCACGGCCGCTTTCCAGGGACGCCCGGCCCTGGAGCCCCGAAGGTCACGGCAGCCGGGCGAACGGCCCGGTTGGAGCGCCTCGTGCCGGGCGTGGACGCCGCCGCCTTCCACCCCCGCGCCGCTGCGGGGGAGCGCGACGCGCTCCGGGAGCGGTACGGACTGGGCGACCGGCCCGTAGTGCTGTGCGCCGCGCGGCTCGTCGCGCGCAAAGGCCAGGACACACTGATTCAGGCACTGCCCCGCGTGCGCGCAGCAGTGCCGGGGACCCGACTGCTACTGGTCGGGTCGGGTCCCTATGAGCGCGCGCTGCGCCGTACCGCGGCGGCGGAGGGGATGCAGGACTATGTCGTCTTCGCCGGCGGGCACCCCCACGGCGCGATGCCGCGCTTCTACGCCGCGGCCGATGTCTTCGCCATGCCCTGCCGCACACGAAAGGGCGGCCTGGAAGTCGAGGGCCTGGGCATCGTCTACCTGGAGGCCGCTGCGGCGGGACTGCCGGTGCTCGCCGGAGACTCGGGCGGCGCGCCCGACGCGGTGCGCGACGGCGAGACGGGACACGTCGTGGACGGCCGTCGCGTCGACGTAGTGGCCGACCGGCTCGTACGACTGCTCCGCGACCGCGAAACCGCCCGTGAGATGGGACGGAAGGGCCGCGACTGGGTCCGTACGGAGTGGGACTGGGATCGTTCGTACGAGCGGCTTGCCGCCTTCCTGGGGTGAACGGGCGGCGCCCTGCCCTCAGCTCGCGGAGAGCCTGGCGAGCGCCGCGGGGGCCTCGTCCACCGAGTCGACGAGGGCGATCCGAGCCTCCATCGGGCGTTCCTTCGCCAGTGCTTGGAGCAGCGGCCACGTCGGGAACCGCTCGGTCCAGTGGGCGCGGTCGACCAGGACCATCGGGGTCGGTTCGCCGCGCGACTCGTAGTAGTTCGGCGTCGCGTTGTCGAAGATCTCCTGGACGGTGCCCGCCGCGCCGGGCAGGAACACCACACCCGCGTTGGAACGGGCCAGCAGGCCGTCCTCCCGGGTCGCGTTGGCGAAGTACTTCGCGATGTGGCCCGCGAAGGCGTTCGGCGGCTCGTGTCCGTAGAACCAGGTGGGGATGCCGATGGAGTCCTCGCCCTTCGGCCAGCGCGACCTGACGTCGAAGGCGGCCCGTGCCCACGCCGAGACGGAGGGAGCGAACGACGGCACCTCGGAGAGCACTTCGAGGGCCTTGTCCAGCATCTCGTCCGGGTGTGAGGCGGCGTACGCGCCGAGGTTCGCGGCCTCCATGGCGCCCGGGCCGCCACCGGTGGCCACGGTCAGTCCCGTACGGGTGAGGGCGCGGCCCAAGCGCGCCGCGCCGGCATACGCGTCGGTGCCCCGCGCCATGGCGTGGCCTCCCATGACGCCGACGACGCGCGCGCCGGCGACCAGTTCGTCCAGGGCGTCCGAGATCGCGTCGTCGTGCACCGAGCGCAGCATGGAGGCGAATATGTCGCCGTCGGCCTTGGTCCGCTGGAACCAGGCATAGGCACGCGCGTCGGGTGTGGCCTCGTAGCCGCCCTCCGTGAGGCCCTCGAAGAGCTGTTCGGGGGAGTACAGGAACCCTCGATAGGGATCGAACGGCAGGTTGGGCACGGGTGGGAAGACCATGGCACCGTTGGCGCGCACCTTCTCCGCGGCGTCGGGCTCCATCGGGCAGCCGAGGAAGACTGCATCGGTGGTGTCGGTACGGAGAAGCTCCGGCGTACGGGCCGTCAGATCGACGGACTGCACACGGTATCCGCGGAGCGTCCCCGCGGACTGCACGGTGCGGTCGAACTCGTCGAGGGACTCGATCTCGCGGTCCTGGCGGTACGCGGCGGGCTGCTCGTCGTTCGACATGGGCTCACGATAGGGGATCCGTCCCAGCCCGGTCCGGGAGCCGGTGACATGGCTGCCGAGGCGAGCCGAGCGAGTCGGTGCCGTGCGATGGGACGGGGCGGGAGCGTGACGCGCCGTGGGATCCCTGCGCGCAGTACGGGGCGGCGTCGAGAGGGCGCTCGGCCGCACCGTACGCCGCGGCGGGCGGCCTCGCGCCCGCGAACCGGGCCCGGTGGCAGGGGCCCGCCTGCCACCGGGGCACGCCTGAGATGCCTTCGCCGCCCACTTTCCTCGCGCCGCTCACTTCCCCCGCCCAGCCCATGCCTCGTGGCGCGACGTGTTCGTCGGCCTTGCCCCTGCTCGACTATCTGGACAGCGGAATCGCGGCGAGCGCCGCCACGGCCCAGGTCAAGGGCGTGAAGACCGCTACCACTGTGGCCGTCCTCACTACCACCGCCGTGCGCAGCAGCGAGGCCGGCGTACCCGAGAGGCGGAGGTTCTCCGTGACAGATGCCCGCGCCTGCCGTGCTTCCAAAGCCGCGATCAGCACAGTAGCCGCCGTACACCCGATGACAAGGGTCGCGCCGAGAGCGGTGAGCGGACCGAAGGGGCGATCGTCGGCGGGGCCGTACAGGGACGCCGCGGCGAACGTACCCGACAGTACGGCGCACAGCACGCCCAGTGGGCGGCCGATACTTCGGGACTCCGTCATCAGAGTCCGTCCCGCGAGCAGACGGAGCGCGCCGGGGCGCATGGCCTGGAGCAGCCAGCCGCAGAGGTACATCACGCCTGGACCTGCCAGCGCCAGGCCGACGGCGGTCAGCGCCCAGCCTGCCAGCACCGCGGTGGGGCTGCCGTCGAACTGACCGGGCAGTGGCATCGCGGAGCCGCCTCCGTCCCGGCTCGCGTATGTCTCGACCGCGAGGCCGACCGCCGTGAGTGCGACGCCCCAGGGCAGCCCGCTCGGCGCGGTCACGGGATAGGGCGCGACGACGAGCGGGGGCACCGCCATCGGCGCCGGTACGGCCACTGGCGCAGGCGCAGGCGCCGGGGAGGCCGTGGCCGTGAGTACTACGGAGCCGTCCGCGGCGGGTGAGACACCCTCCGCGTTCGGTGAGTCCGAGACGGAGACGGCCACGAGGGAGGCACCGTTGGCGGCGCCGACGCTCGCCGCCACCCGGACTCTCGGAGCGACCTGTACGGCCCCTGCGGCCCTCGCCTCGGTGTATCCGCGGCGCCGTAGCGCGAGAGCCGTCGCCACGACCGCCACGACCGGAGTGACCCCCAGCAGGGTGAACACCGCGCCGAGCGGCAGCGGACGCCCCGCGGCCAGCAGTTCCGCCGCTTCGCCGTCGAAGGGCATGCCCGTCAGATCGCCGCGCAGGTGCAGGAAGAACAGCAGCGCGACGGAACTGCCCAGCGTGCAGGAGATCGCTGTGGACGTCGCCGCGAGTACCGTGAGCCGCGCCGGGCCGAGGCCCACCGCCGACAGCCCCGACCGCACGCGGGTGCGCGGCTCGGCGCGCGCCACCGCCACGGCCAACTGCACCGCCGCCGCGAGCGGGATCAGACACCAGACCAGCCGGATCGGCGACCCTGCCGGGTGGTCCATCGCCCAGCCGAGTGTGCACAGCAACAGGAAGCCGACCCCTGCCGACGCCGCGACGACCAGCAGCCGCCGGAACAGGACGACGGGGTGCGTGCCGCGGCCTAGACGGAGAGCGAGCACGCCGCCCGGCCTTCCGCCTCGGGCGATCGCGGCGAGTTGTCGCGCCGGCCGTCGATCAGGGTGACCGTGCGGTCTGCGACCGTCGCGATCTCCGCGTCCAGAGTGGCGAGGACAACGGTGATCTGGTGCGAACGCGCCGCAGTGGTCAGCGTACGCAGCACCTGTGCCCGGTCCGTACGGTGTAGCGGCGCCGTCGGCTCGTCGGCGAAGACGACCGAGGGCTCGGTGACGAGGGCACGCGCGACGGCGACGCGCTGCTGCTGGGCCCGGAAGAGGGCGTACGGCCGCTTGCGGGCGCAAGCGCCGACATCGAGGCGCTCCAGCCACTCCAGCGCGGCGGTCTTGGCGGCACGGTGCGACGTACCGCGCATCAGCAGGGGAAGGGCCGCGTTCTCCCACGAGGTCAGTTCGGGAACGAGCGCCGGCTCGGGGCCGATCCAGCCGAAGCGGTCGCGGCGCAGCCGCTCCCGCAGCACCGGGCTCATGGTGTGGACCGGCGAGCTGTTGAACCAGACCTCGCCCTCCTGCGGGACCAGCTGCCCCGACAGGCACTGGAGCAGCGTCGTCTTGCCGCTGCCGCGTGGACCGTTCACGGCGAGGATCTCGCCCTCGCGCACGCCGAGCGAGATCCCGTCGAGGGCGGGTGATCCGTTGTGGGAGTGGTTCAGGGAACGCGCCCAGAGCACGTCGTTGTCCGGCGGGGCCACCATGGCGTACACCTCCTGTTCTGATCGGATGTGGGTGCGCCTCGGCGCTTCCCTGCCATCCGTCGTCCGGCGGAACGAGGACGGCGACGATCGGTCATGGGGCACGCTAGGTTTTCGGAGCGGGGAGTGCGGACAGCACAGGCCCAGGTGCAGCCCTATCTCACCCGAAAGAGGGCACATCCGGCCGCTTGTTCGGCTCCGTACGGGTTGTGCGGCTCCGTACGGGGCGAGCACGGCGGACAGGGCCCCCGCGGGAACCTCATGCTCCGCGCGGGCCCCGTGCCGCCCGCTCAGAGCTTCGTCCACGCCTCCGTGAGTACGGACCGGAGGATGCCCTCGATCTCGTCGAACGTGGACTGGTCGGAGATCAGTGGCGGCGCGAGCTGCACCACGGGGTCGCCCCGGTCGTCGGCGCGGCAGTACAGCCCGCTGTCGTACAGCTTCTTGGAGAGGAAGCCGTACAGGACACGCTCCGTCTCCTCGTCCGTGAACGTCTCCTTCGTGGCCTTGTCCTTCACCAGTTCGATGCCGTAGAAGAAGCCGTTGCCGCGGACGTCGCCCACAACGGGCAGGTCGTGGAGCTTCTTCAATGTGCTGAAGAACGCGGCCTCGTTGTCGAGCACATGCTGGTTGAGGCCCTCCCGCTCGAAGATGTCGAGGTTGGCGAGGCCGACCGCCGCCGAGACCGGGTGACCGCCGAACGTGTAGCCGTGCAGGAACGTGTTGTTGCCCTGGTAGAACGGCTCGGCGAGCCGGTCGGAGACGATGCAGGCGCCGATCGGGGAGTAGCCGGATGTCATCCCCTTGGCGCAGGTGATCATGTCGGGTATGTAGTCGAACTTGTCGCAGGCGAACATCGTGCCGAGTCGGCCGAAGGCACAGATGACCTCGTCGGAGACGAGCAGGACGTCGTACCGGTCACAGATCTCGCGGACCCGCTGGAAGTAGCCGGGCGGCGGGGGGAAGCAGCCACCCGCGTTCTGCACCGGTTCCAGGAAGACCGCCGCGACCGTCTCGGGCCCTTCGAAGAGGATCTCCTGCTCGATCTGGTCGGCCGCCCAGCGTCCGAACGCCTCCGGATCGTCCCCGTACAGCGGGGCGCGGTAGATGTTGGTGTTCGCGACCTTGTGCGCGCCCGGGACGAGCGGCTCGAACGGTGCCTTCAGGGCGGGCAGCCCGGTGATGGACAGTGCGCCCTGCGGCGTGCCGTGGTAGGCGACGGCGCGCGAGATGACCTTGTACTTGGTCGGCTTGCCCGTCAGCCTGAAGTACTGCTTGGCCAGCTTCCAGGCGGTCTCGACGGCCTCGCCGCCGCCCGTGGTGAAGAAGACCTTGTTGAGATCACCGGGGGCGTAGTGGGCGAGCCGCTCGGCGAGTTCGACGGCCTTCGGGTGGGCGTACGACCACACAGGGAAGAAGCCCAGGTCCTGGCCCTGCTTGTAGGCGGCCTCGGCCAGTTCGTGCCGGCCGTGGCCGGCGTTGACCACGAAGAGCCCCGAGAGGCCGTCCAGGTAGCGCTTGCCCTGGTCGTCGTAGATGTAGGTGCCCTCGCCCCGCACGATGGTGGGCACGGGTGCGTTCTCGTACGACGACATGCGGGTGAAGTGCATCCACAGATGGTCGTACGCGGTCTTGGATAGGTCCTTGCTCACGGCTATCGGGTTCCCCACATGTAGGTCTGCTTCTTCAGCTTCAGGTAGACGAAGCTCTCGGTGGAGCGCACGCCGGGGAGCGCGCGGATCCGCTTGTTGATCACTTCCAGCAGGTGGTCGTCGTCCTCGCAGACGATCTCCACCATCAGGTCGAAGGAGCCCGCGGTCATCACCACGTACTCGCACTCCGGCATCTCCGAGAGCGCGTCCGCGACGGTTTCCAGGTCACCTTCGACATTGATGCCGACCATTGCCTGGCGCCGGAAGCCGACGGTGAGCGGGTCCGTGACCGCGACAATCTGCATCACTCCCTGATCGAGCAGCTTCTGGACGCGCTGGCGTACGGCCGCCTCGGAGAGGCCGACCGCCTTGCCGATCGCGGCGTACGGGCGGCGTCCGTCCTGCTGGAGCTGTTCGATGATCGCGAGCGACACGGAGTCGATCGACGGCGAGGAGCCGTTCCCGGTCCTGGGCTCCGGCCCGGAGTGTGCCTGTGGGGGTGTCCGGGAGTCCGTCTTCGATTTGTTTCTGGAGTCTGTGCTACGGCTGGCCACGCGTTTCACTGTGCACCGCGAGTCGTCCGTATCGCAACCCCGAATCGATGAAATTCGTTGTTCGAGAGGTCTGATCTCACCGAATCCGAAGTTGTGAGGGGTCAGGTCTGTTGAAAGCGTCGATCGAGCGATTAGGGTGGGTGTCTCACCCATCGGACATCTGACAGGGAGGGGTGGCAGTGACCACCGAGCTGCGCCGGCTGCGTAACTACATCAACGGGGAGTTCCGGGACGCCGCTGACGGGCGGACCATCGAGGTGATCGACCCGACCACGGGCGATGCGTACGCCACGTCCCCGCTCTCGGGGAAGGCCGATGTCGACGCAGCCATGGAGGCCGCTGCCGCCGCCTTCCCGGCCTGGCGGGACACCACACCGGCCGAGCGTCAGAAGGTCCTGCTGAAGATCGCGGACGCCTTCGAGGAGCGCGCGGAGGACCTGATCGCAGCCGAGTCCGAGAACACGGGCAAGCCGATCGAGCTCACCCGCACCGAAGAGATCCCGCCGATGGTGGATCAGATCCGTTTCTTCGCGGGCGCCGCCCGCATGCTCGAAGGCCGGTCGGCCGGGGAGTACATGGACGGTTTCACCTCCATCGTGCGGCGTGAGCCGGTCGGTGTCTGCGCGCAGGTCGCGCCGTGGAACTACCCGATGATGATGGCCGTATGGAAGTTCGCGCCGGCGCTCGCCGCGGGCAACACCGTCGTGCTCAAGCCGTCGGACACCACCCCCGCGTCGACGGTGCTGATGGCCGAGATCATCGGTGCGATCGTCCCCAAGGGTGTCTTCAACGTCATCTGCGGCGACCGCGACAGCGGCCGGGCTATGGTCGAGCACCCGACGCCCGCGATGGCCTCCATCACCGGCTCCGTACGGGCCGGGATGCAGGTCGCCGAGTCGGCGGCCAAGGACGTCAAGCGGGTCCATCTGGAACTGGGCGGCAAGGCGCCGGTCGTCGTCTTCGAGGATGTCGACCTGGCGAAGGCCGTCGAGGACATCGCGGTGGCGGGGTACTTCAACGCGGGGCAGGACTGTACGGCGGCTACGCGCGTTCTCGTCCACGAGTCGATCCACGACGAGTTCGTGACGGCGCTGGCGAAGGCGGCGGCCGACACGAAGACGGGCGCGCCGGACGACGAGGACGTGCTCTACGGGCCGCTCAACAACGCCCAGCAGCTTCAGCAGGTCTCCGGCTTCATCGAGCGGCTGCCGGCCCACGCGCGGGTCGAGGCGGGTGGCCACCGGGTCGGCGAGAAGGGCTACTTCTACGCCCCGACCGTCGTCTCCGGCCTCAAGCAGGACGACGAGATCATCCAGAACGAGGTGTTCGGTCCGGTCATCACCGTCCAGTCCTTCACGGACGAGGCGCAGGCCCTGCAGTACGCCAACGGTGTGGAGTTCGCCCTGGCCTCGTCCGTGTGGACGAAGGACCACGCCCGGGCGATGCGGATGTCGAAGGCTCTGGATTTCGGCTGCGTGTGGATCAACACGCACATTCCGCTGGTCGCGGAGATGCCGCACGGAGGCTTCAAGAAGTCGGGTTACGGCAAGGACCTCTCGGCGTACGGCTTCGACGACTACACGCGTATCAAGCACGTGATGACGTCGCTGGACGGCTGATCCTTTCCACCGTGGACACCGGCCCGGAGTGGGCGTCCCACGCGGCGTACGGGGCGGGGAGCGCGGGGCGGGTGTGAGGCGTGGCGTACGGGGCGGCGGAAGGGCGCGGGCGCTTGTTGTACGTGGTGTGTCCGTCCCCCGTGCGCGCCGTACGCGCCGTACGGGGGACGGGAGACGGGGAGGAGGAGCGGGCGAACTCCCGTATACGGGTTGACGTCTGCGGCAGACTTGGCCGATGGGCAGAGACAGTGACCGCACAGATGCCGGCGCCGCCGTCACCTTGGGGCTCCTTGCCGCGTGGGTGGTGCACGACGCGGAGGAACTGGCTACTGGGCCCGGCTGGATCCGGGTGAATCTGCCCGCCCTGCGCGAGCGTTTCCCTGCCGCCCCGGAGCGCCTCTGGCACGCGCTCGGGTCGGTCGACGAACACGAGTTCGCAGTGGCCGTGGGAGTGATGGGCACGATCGTCGCGGCCGCCGCTGTGACGGGTCGGCGTACCGGCGGGCGGTCCGGTTTCTATCAGGGTGCGCTGGATGGTTTCGGCCTGCATGGGCTCGTCCATATCGCCCAGGCGGTGGCCGTGCGTGGTTACACGCCCGGATCCGTCACCTCGCCGCTGCTCGTCGTGCCGTTCACGCTCTGGGCACGGGGCAGGCTGCGGCGCGCCGGCATCCTCAGGCCCGCTCGGGCACGCGACGTGGCGGCCGGGCTGGCGCTGGCCGCAGGCGCCACCGTGTTCTCCCACTCTGTCGCGCGGCGCATCGTCGGCGGAAGGTAGCGCCCGCCCTGCTGAGGTGGCGCGTTCGCCGACGGAGCCCGCGCCGTTCCGTAGTACGCCCGCCCCGTACGCCGCGTGGGTGCCGTGCGGTGAGGGCCCCGTACGCCGCGGGCCGACGGCGTCGCGTGCGCCGTCACGGCACGTGCGTGCACCTTCAGAGCCAGCCGTTCCTGTTCAGCGGCGGATGGCTCCCGGTGTGCCGGGCGTCCCGCGGAGCAGGCCGGACAGTACGTCGATGCGGTTCGTGGTGATCGAATCTGCCCCGCGTTCGATCAGTTTGCGCATGCTGCGCCGCGTGTCCACGGTCCAGGCGGAGACCAGCAGCCCGTCCCTGTGGTTCCGGTCCGCCAGCTCACGACTGACCAGTGCGAAGCGGTAGTTGAGCCAGCGTGGCCGCACCGCCGAGAGGAGTGCGGGGCGTGGCGGTGCGAGGGTCGTCCATGTCATCGCGATCTCGGCGTGCGTGTCGGCGGCGCGTACGGCGAGCATGGTGTCCGGACCGGCGCAGTAGTACACACGGTCCGCGGCGCCGCACTCTCGTACGGTGCCGACGACCGTACGTACGGACGCCGCTGTGGCCCCCGGCAGATCGATCATGAGCCGGCCTTCCCCCGCGCCGTACGGGCCCCGTTCCGGCCCCCGGTGGTCGTCGTGCGCCCCGTCCTGCGGCGGGAGGAGCGCGTCGCGCAGGGTCGGTACCTGTCCGCGCGTCAGCTCGTGCAACTCGTCGTACGTCACCTCGGCCAGCCTCCGGTCATGGCCCCAGAGCCGAGCCAACGTGGCGTCGTGCAGCAGTACGGGTACGCCGTCGCGGGTGAGCCGCACGTCGATCTCGACCGCGTCCGCGCCCCGTTGCCGCGCGGAACGGACCGAGGGAAGGGTGTTCTCCCGCTCGCGGTACGGGTCGCCGCGATGACCGACGGCGACGACCCCCCGCCCCGTACCCGCCCCGTGGCCGCGGTTGCCGCCGTCGCTCATGACGCTGTCACTCATGGTCAGTGCGCGAGCCACTGGGCGGTGTACGTATCGATCTCCTCGGCGAGCCGCTTCTTGCCCGCCGCGTCGAGGAACGACGCCTCGACCCCGTTCTTCGCGAGTTCCGCGATACCGCGCTCGTCAAGGCCGAGCAGCCGCGCCGCGACTCCGTACTCCTTGTTCAGGTCGGTGCCGAACATGGGCGGGTCGTCGCTGTTGACCGTCACCAGCACGCCCGCCGACACCATCGTCCTGATGGGATGCTCTTCGAGATCCGCGACGGCGCGGGTGGCGATGTTGGAGGTGGGGCACACCTCCAGCGGGATCCGGTGCTCGGCGAGGTACGCGAGCAGCTCCGGATCCTGGACGGAGCTGGTGCCGTGGCCGATGCGTTCGGCGCGCAGTTCACGCAGCGCGTCCCAGACGGTCTGTGGTCCCGTCGTCTCACCGGCGTGCGGTACGGAGCGCAGCCCCGCCGCGATCGCCCGGTCGAAGTACGGCTTGAACTGCGGCCTGGGCACACCGATCTCCGGGCCGCCCAGGCCGAAGCCGACCAGCCCCTCGGGGCGCAGGTCCACCGCGAGCCGGGTGGTCTCCTCGGCCGCCTTCAGCCCTGCCTCTCCGGGGATGTCGAAGATCCAGCGCAGTACGACGCCCAGCTCGGCCTCGGCGGCCTTCCGTGCGTCCTCGATGGCTTCCATGAAGGCGTGGTCGGGGATGCCGCGGCTGGTCGAACTGAACGGTGTGATCGTCAGCTCGGCATAGCGGATGTTCTGCCGGGCCATGTCGCTGGCGACCTCGAAGGTCAGCAGCCGTACATCCTCCGGCGTCCGGATCAGATCGACAACGGAGAGATAGACGTCGATGAAGTGGCCGAAGTCGGTGAACGTGAAGAAGTCGACGAGCGCACCGGGGTCGGTGGGTACGGTGGAGTCCGGGTGCCGGGACGCGAGTTCGGCGACGATGCGCGGCGACGCGGAGCCGACATGGTGGACGTGGAGCTCGGCCTTGGGCAGACCGGCGATGAAGGCGCTCGGATCGGTCATCGTGATCCTCCAGGGATGGGGCGGTACGGGGCGGGTACCGGCGGTACGGATAACAGGAGGCGCGGCTTCGCCGGGGCCGCCCTGCGGGCTGCCTGCCGGACGGTTTCCGGGGCAGGGGTCATCGTAGGCCGGGCCGGTTCGGCGCAGTACGGAGGCCGTAGCATGACGGAATTACGAGTGGGGGAGGCCCATGTCAGACAAGAGCGAGCAGCCGTCGGGTGGCTACGAGCCGAGCGATCCCTGGGCGCCGCCGGAGCGCGGGGGACCGCTGGACAAGGCGTCGTCCGGGCAGTCGCACACCCCACAGGGCTCGCAGGCGCCGCCGTCCGCCGGATCCGTGCACGACCAGCCGACGGTCACCGGGATGCCGGCCGCCGGACCTGCCTCCGGCGGAAACGCAAGACCCGGCGCGGGCACAGGGCCTGGACCGGGCGCCGGTGAGGGCGCCGTACCGCCGCCGCCGACCGCTCCCGGAGGACCTGCCAGGCCCACCCCGGGGCCGTACGGCTACCCCGGGACCCAGGAGCAGAGCGCCTCGTACGGTGCGGGGGCGGGCACGGGTTCCGGGTACGGCTATCCCGGCTACCCCAGCGGCGCGTATCCCGGTTACGGCCAGACCGGCTGGCAGCAGGGATCGTCGAACGGCATGGGGATCACGGCGCTCGTGCTCGGGATCCTGGCCGTCGTGACCTTCTGCTTCTGGGGTCTCGGCATCATCCTCGGCGTGCTGGCCCTGATCTTCGGGTTCGTGGGCCGTGGACGGGCCCAGCGGGGCGAGGCGAACAACGCGGGGATGGCCTTGGCGGGCATCATCCTCGGTGCGATCGGCACCTTGATCAGCGCCGCCTTCCTCGGCTTCCTGATCTGGGCGCTTGTGAAGGGCGAGGAGCTCTCCGACAACACGGAGGATCCGTTCGCCACCTCACTCGTCGTCGGCGCCGCGTCCCACCGTTAGGCCTGTTGGTCTCGACAGGCCCACAGGCCCACAGGCCCACAGGCCCACAGGCCCACAGGCCCACAGGCCCACAGGCCCACAGGCCCACAGGCCCACAGGCCCACAGGCCCACCGGCTACGGTCTACGGGGCTACGGGTCTCGCGACAGGGCTACGGGGCCGAAGTACGGGTTCTGTCAGAACTGCTGCGGGTCCCGATGGACCTGCGGGTCCTTCCTGCCGCCCTGAACTTTGGCCCGGACCTCGCACCCGGACCCGGACCCGGACCCGGACCCGGACCCAAGGATTGCTCAAGGCGGGGCGGGAAGCGCGCCGTACCGCGCGCTCCGGCCGTCACCGCCGGTCCGCACGGAGCCGATCGCGTGCCTCCATGAGTGCGAACCCCAGGAGATTGAGCCCACGCCAGTGCGCCGGGTCCGCCGCCCGTTCGTCGTCCGAGGCCAGCCCGATGCCCCAGATCCGGTCCATCGGGCTGGCCTCGACGAGAACCCGCTCGCCGGTGGTCAGCAGATAGGTGCGCAGCGCCGCGTCCTGCCCGAATTTGTGGACACTGCCCGCCACCACGATTCCGTACCGCTCGCGCTCCCAGATGGTCTGGTCGAAGTCGCGTACCAGCCGCCCTGCCTTCTTGGCGAGTGCCGGATTCGCGGCCCGCAGAGCTGCCCGCTCGGCCTCCTCGTCCGCGAAGAGCCGGGCCTTGCTCGCCATCATCCAGTGCTCGGCCGTCGCGTACTCGACCCCGTCGACGGTGAATGGAGAGGGCCACCACTGGCTCAGACAGCTCGGACCGAGCGTGCCGTCCTGCCGTGGTGTGTGACCCCAGAAGTGCAGATACTTGACCGCCTCGCCGCCTTGGACGCGCTCGGCCAACCCGGCTGCTGTGCGTACGGAACTCCCCGTGTTCATCCCCATGCCCGTGAGTCTGCCAGCCGCCACTGACAAGGCCCGTCGGTCGGCTCGCACAACAACCGGCCGTGCGCACCGCACGGGGCCGGCATTCCTGCGGCGCAGGTTCGGATACGGCGCACCGTCGACCGATTCCGTCGCGTAACCAAAAGGCAACAACGGAATCCCTTGTTGAGATGAATGCGCTCTGTCAGGATCTGCACTCAAATCAAGCCGGAACAACAGTTCGTACAAGGGTCGGCGCCCCGTCGGCCGGGACATCGGAGAGCGTCATGGGCAACCGCTTCCAGGTGCGGGACCGTTTCGCGGACGGCGCGCAGTTCATCGGCGGGCGGTCGTGGCCGGGCACCTCGGGACGTACGCACGCCGTCGTGGACCCGGCGACCGGCGAGGACGTGTACACGTACGAACTGGCCGGCCCCACGGACGTGGACGCCGCCGTCGCCGCCGCGCGGGACGCCTTCCCCGACTGGGCCGGCATCACACCCGGTGAGCGCTCCGACGCCCTGCACCGCCTGGCGGGCATCCTCGCCGCCCAGGCTGACGACCTCGCGTACGCCGAATCACTCCAGTGCGGCAAGCCGATCAAGCTCTCCACCGAGTTCGACGTCCCCGGGACCGTCGACAACACCGCCTTCTTCGCGGGCGCCGCACGCCGCCTCGACGGCGCCTCGGCCGGTGAGTACAGCGGCGGCCACACCTCCTCCGTACGCCGCGAGCCGATCGGCGTCGTCGGCTCCGTCGCACCGTGGAACTACCCGCTCCAGATGGCCGCCTGGAAGATCCTCCCCGCCGTAGCGGCGGGGAACACGGTCGTCCTGAAGCCCGCTGAACTCACCCCCTTCACCTCACTGATGTTCGCGCGCGCCGCCCAGGAGGCCGGACTGCCCGACGGCGTGATCAACATCGTCACCGGTGCCGGCCCCGACGCGGGCGAACGCCTCGTCGGCCACCCGGATGTCGCCATGACGTCGTTCACCGGCTCCACCGCCGTCGGGCGGCGCGTCGCAGGGATCGCCACCGCCGCCATACCCGTCAAGCGACTCCACCTCGAACTCGGCGGCAAGGCGCCCTTTCTCGTCTTCGACGACGCGGACCTGGAGGCCGCCGTCCACGGCGCCGTCGCCGCGTCGCTCATCAACGCCGGGCAGGACTGTACGGCGGCCACCAGGGCCTACGTCCAACGCCCGCTGTACGACGCCTTCGTCGGCGGCGTCGCCGACCTCATGGCGAGCGTCCGGCTCGGTGACCCGTTCGACGAGGCGACCGACCTCGGACCGCTCATCTCCCACGCCCACCGCGACCGCGTCGCGGGCTTCGTCGACCGGGCCCGCGGCTACGCCCGCGTCGTCACCGGTGGGGAGTCGCCGGGAGGCGACTGGAAGAACGGCGCCTACTACCGCCCCACACTTGTCACCGACGCCGCGCAGAACAGCGAGATCGTGCAGTCCGAGGTCTTCGGCCCCGTCCTCGTCGTGCTGCCCTTCGACTCCGACGGCGAAGGCATCCGGCTCGCCAATGACACGCCGTACGGTCTCGCGGCCTCCGCGTGGAGCCGCGACGTCTACCGCACCGGCCGCGCGGTGCGCGAGATCAGGGCCGGCTGCGTGTGGGTCAACGACCACATCCCGATCATCAGCGAGATGCCCCACGGCGGCTACAAGGCCAGCGGGTTCGGCAAGGACATGTCGGCGTACTCCTTCGACGAGTACACGCAGCTCAAGCATGTGATGTACGACAACACGGCGGTGGTCAGGAAGGACTGGCACCGCACCGTCTTCGGCGACCGGTAGCGCCGCGTCCCTGGCGCCCCGTACGGGGCGGCGAGCGCTGGGCCGTGTGGCCGCCCCCTTACACGCAGCAGAAGCCGTCGAACCGTCCAGCCGAAGGGCACAGTGCATGGATCAGGTGGATCAGATCGAGCAGACGGAGCCGTACGAGCCCGGCCGCCCGTCCGCGGCACAGTGGGCCGCGATACGTCGCACCATGACCAGCGGGAGGGGCGCCCTCACCCGTCGCTCGATGCTGCGGGCCACCGGGGCCGGTGGCCTCGCGCTCGGCGGGCTCGCCGGACTGGGCGGTTGCGGTATCCCGCCGGCCAAGCGGGAGGGTGCGGGGCCCGCCTCCACCGACCACTCGGCAGAGGAGAAGCGCGTCGTCTTCTCCAACTGGACCGAGTACATGGACGTCAGCGACGACGAGAAGCACTATCCGACCCTTGAGGCGTTCACGAAGCGCACCGGGATCACGGTCAAGTACACCGCTGACATCAACGACAACGTCGAGTTCTTCGGCAAGATCCAGCCGCAGCTCGCGGCCCGCCAGGACACCGGGCGCGATCTCATCTGCGTCACCGACTGGCTGGCCGCCCGCATCATCAGGCTCGGCTGGGCGCAGAAACTCGACCCGTCCCACCTGCCGCACGCCTTCGCTAACCTCTCGGAGCCGTTCCGTTCGCCCGACTGGGACCCGGGCCGCGCCTATACGTACCCCTGGACCGGGATCCCGACCGTCATCGCCTACAACGCCAGGGCGACCGGCGGGCGCACCGTCGACTCGGTCTCTCAGCTCCTGGACGACCCGAAGCTCAAGGGGCGCGTGGCCTTCCTCTCCGAGATGCGCGACACCGTCGGGATGACCCTTCTGGACCTCGGCAAGGACCCTGCGGCCTTCACCGACGACGACTTCGACGCCGCACTCGCCCGGATCCAGAAGGCTGTCGACCGGAGGCAGATACGCCGCTTCACCGGCAACGACTACACCGCCGACCTCGACAAGGGCGACATCGCGGCGTGCGTCGCCTGGGCGGGAGACATCGTCCAGCTCCAGAACGACAACCCGGACATCAAATTCGCCATCCCGCGGGCCGGCTACATGCTGTCCAGTGACAACCTGCTCGTCCCGGCCGAAGCGCGGCACAAGGCCAACGCCGAGCAGCTCATCGACCACTACTACCGGCCTCCGATCGCAGCCCGGCTCGCCGCGTACATCAATTACGTCTGCCCGGTCGACGGCGTGCGCGCCGAGCTGTCCAGAATCGACAAATCGATGGCTGACAACACCCTGATCCTCCCGGACGCGGCGATGGCCGCCGCCTCGCACGCCTTCCGCTCCCTCAGCGCGAAGGAGGAGACGGCGTACGAGCAGAAGTTCGCCCAACTCATCGGCGCCTAGGGCCGTACAGCCCGCCCCGTACGCCGCGGAGTGAAGTGAACGCGGCGGAGTGCTGGGCGGAGTGGGGTGCTGGGTCAGGGACTGATCCAAACGACACACCCTAGCCCCGCCTCGTACGCCTTGCCCGGGTGGCTTCCTACGCCCCGTTGAGCTCCGCGCCGTACGCCCCGTCCGTCCACCTCTCTCATCCCCGGGACCGTGACCCATGACAGAGACCGCATCCACCAGCCGGGGCGACGGCGACGTCCGCCTGACCGGGATCAGCAAGACGTACGGCTCCTTCCGGGCCGTACGGCCGCTCGATCTCACCGTGCCGCAGGGCTCCTTCTTCGCTCTTCTCGGCGCGTCGGGCTGCGGCAAGACCACCACCCTGCGGATGATCGCCGGCCTGGAGGAACCCACCTCCGGGGCGGTCTTCCTGGGCGACAAGGACGTTACGGGGCTCCCTCCGTACAAGCGCCCCGTCAACACCGTGTTCCAGAGCTACGCGCTCTTCCCTCACCTCGACATCTACGAGAACGTCGCCTTCGGGCTGCGCCGCCGCGGCATCAGGTCCGTACGCAAACAGGTCGGCGACATGCTCGACCTCGTCCAGCTCGGCGATCACGCCAAGCGCAAACCGCACCAGCTCTCCGGCGGACAGCAGCAGCGCGTCGCGGTGGCCCGCGCGCTGATCAATCATCCGCGGGTCCTCCTCCTCGACGAGCCGCTCGGCGCGCTCGACCTCAAGCTGCGCCGGCAGATGCAGTGGGAGCTCAAGCGCATCCAGACCGAGGTCGGCATCACCTTCATCCATGTCACCCACGACCAGGAGGAGGCCATGACGATGGCCGACACCGTCGCGGTGATGAACGCGGGGAGGGTCGAACAACTCGGCAGCCCCGCCGACCTCTACGAGAACCCGCGGACCACCTTCGTCGCCAACTTCCTCGGTACGTCCAACCTCATAGAGGCCGAGATCGGCGCCGTACGGGGCGACGACGTGGCGGTCACGGCGGGCGGCGCCCGGCTCGTGCTCCCGCGCGGCCGGTGCTCCGCGCCGGCCGCACGGGGCGGCAGGCTGCTGGTCGGCGTACGCCCCGAGAAAATCTCCCTGACCCACGCGGACGACGCCGACTCGATCCCGGAGGGACGTAACCGTGTATCCGGCCGGATCGCCGCCTCGAGCTTCATCGGCGTCTCCACCCAGTACGTGGTCGACAGCGCCGCCTGCCCCGAACTGGAGGTGTACGCGCAGAACATCGAACGCGACAGCCGGCTCGCCCCCGGCGCCGACGTCGTCCTGCACTGGAACCCAGCGCACACCTTCGGTCTGGACGCCGCGCAGTCACCCCTCGCCGGGACAACGGGGGGCGAGGGCGTCAGCAGAGCCCCCGACGGCGCCACCACGGCTCTCGACGGGGGTGCCGCGCGCCCAGGTGCCGATACGCGCGCCCCCGGAGGGGCAAGCGCATGACCACCACCGCAGTCCCGCCCGGCACGCCCACCCCGCCGTCCGCCACGGAGCCGGGACCCACTGTGAGCAAGCCCTCCACGCGCCGACGCCTCGTTCCGTACTGGCTGCTCCTGCCCGGCATTCTCTGGCTGCTGGTCTTCTTCGCGCTGCCGATGGTCTACCAGGCGTCTACTTCTGTGCAGACCGGATCCCTGGAGGAGGGGTTCCAGGTCACGTGGCACTTCCCGACGTACTGGGACGCGTTTCGCGAGTACTACCCGCAGTTCGTCCGCTCACTGCTGTACGCGGGCACCGCCACCCTCCTGTGTCTGCTGCTCGGGTACCCCCTCGCGTACCTCATCGCCTTCAGGGCGGGCCGCTGGCGCAAACTGCTGCTGGTCCTGGTCATCGCGCCGTTCTTTACCAGCTTCCTGATCCGTACGCTCGCCTGGAAGACGATCCTGGCGGACGGCGGCGCCGTGGTCGGTGTACTGGACACCCTGCACGTCCTCGACGTGACCAGTTGGCTGGGCTGGACCGAGGGCAACCGCGTCCTGGCGACGCCCATGGCAGTGGTCTGCGGTCTGACGTACAACTTCCTCCCCTTCATGATCCTGCCGCTGTACACGTCGCTGGAACGCATCGACAGCCGGCTGCACGAGGCCGCCGGGGACCTGTACGCCAGGCCGCTGACGACCTTCCGGACGGTTACGTTCCCGCTCTCCATGCCCGGTGTCGTCTCCGGCACACTGCTCACCTTCATCCCCGCCAGCGGGGACTACGTCAACGCGGAACTGCTCGGTTCGACCGACACCAAGATGGTCGGCAGCGTCATCCAGACGCAGTTCCTGCGCGTCCTCGACTATCCGACGGCCGCCGCGCTCTCGTTCATCCTTATGGCGGTCGTCCTGCTGATGGTCACTTTCTACATCCGCCGAGCCGGGACGGAGGACCTGGTCTGATGAGTCCGAAGAGTTCGAAGGGTGTGAGGGCCCCGGAGGCAACCGGCTCGACCGGCTCGACCGGCTCGACGGGGGTGGCTGGGGCCACGGGGGCGACGGACCCTGCGCGGCGTACGGGGCGTACGCGGCGCACGGGGCATTCCGAGGCCCCGGAGCTGCTGGAGCGCGTGGCGCCGATGGGCGGTGCTCCGAGGCATGTCGTCACGGCCGTGACGCGCTGGGTACGGCGCAATCTCGTCGTCATTGCAGGTGTGCTGACGCTCGGCTACATGGTCGTCCCCAATGTCGTCGTGATGGTCTTCTCCTTCAACAAGCCCAACGGCCGCTTCAACTACGCGTGGCAGCGGTTCTCCTTGGACGCGTGGAAGGATCCGTGCGGCGTCGCCGACCTGTGCGGTTCGCTGTCGCTGTCACTCCGGATCGCCGCCTGGGCAACGCTCGGCGCCACCGTCCTCGGCGCCATGATCGCCTTCGCTCTGGTCCGCTACCGCTTCCGGGCGCGAGGGGCGATCAACTCCCTGATCTTTCTGCCGATGGCGATGCCCGAAGTGGTGATGGCGGCCTCCCTGCTGACGCTCTTCCTCAACCTGGGTGCGCAACTCGGATTCTGGACGATCTTGATCGCTCACATCATGTTCTGCCTCAGCTTTGTCGTGACGGCTGTCAAGGCACGCGTCATGTCGATGGACCCGCGCCTCGAAGAAGCGGCGCGCGATCTCTACGCAGGGCCTGTGCAGACCTTCGTACGGGTGACCCTGCCGATCGCCGCGCCGGGTATCGCGGCGGGCGCACTGCTCGCCTTCGCGCTTTCCTTCGACGACTTCATCATCACCAACTTCAACGCCGGTTCGACGGTGACCTTTCCGATGTTCGTCTGGGGCTCCGCGCAACGCGGCACACCGGTGCAGATCAATGTCATCGGCACGGCGATGTTCGTCATTGCCGTACTGGTGGTGATCATCGGCCAGGTGGTCGGCAACCGACGGAAGAAGACCGCCGCGACGGCCTGAGCCGCCCCGGAGCCGGGCCGACTGTGGGGCAGTTCGCGCCCGGCGCCGTTCGAGTAGTTCGAGCAGTTCGATCGATTCGAAGGAGTTGGCACACATGTCCGTCAGTCCCGGAGCCGTGCGCTCCGCCGCCGCGGCGTCCCTTGCCGGGGCGCGCCCCGTACCGTACTGGCTGGACGCCCCGGACCGGCCCACCGCGCGCCCCGCCCTCGCCGGCGACGAGTTGTGCGATCTGCTGGTCGTCGGCGGCGGCTACAGCGGCCTGTGGACCGCCCTCCTGGCCAAGGAGCGGGCCCCGGACCGCGACGTCGTCCTGATCGAGGGCCACGAGGTCGGCTGGGCCGCCTCGGGCCGCAACGGCGGCTTCTGCTCAGCCTCTCTCACACACGGTTTCGTCAACGGACTCAGCCGCTGGCCCGGTGAACTGCGGAAGCTGGAGGAGCTGGGCGGGCACAATCTCGACGCCATCGAGGCGGCCGTCGCGCGCTACGCCATCGACTGTGCCTTCGAGCGAACTGGTGAGATCGACATCGCCACGGAGCCGTACCAGCTCGCCGGCCTCCGTGAGCTGTACGAAGAGCGGACCCGGCGTGGCGGCGGAGGGCTCGAACTCCTCGACCGGGACGCCGTGCGGGCCGAGGTCGACTCGCCGACCTTCCTGGGCGGCCTGTGGGACCGGCACGGCGCCGCCATGCTGGACCCGGCACGGCTCGCCTGGGGGCTCAAACGGGCCTGCGCGGCGCTGGGCGTACGCATCTACGAGAACACCCGTGGCCTGGCACTGGCCCGGTACGGTGCGGGAATGGCCGTGCGTACTCCGTACGGACGGGTCTTCGCCCGGCGCGTCGCGCTCGGCACCAACGTCTTCCCGTCATTGGTCAGACGGGCACGCCCGTACACCGTTCCGGTCTACGACTACGTGCTGATGACGGAGCCGCTGACGCCGCGGCAACGGGGCGCGGTCGGCTGGTGGAACCGCCAGGGGCTGGCGGACAGCGCGAACCAGTTCCACTACTTCAGGATCACCGCCGACCACCGCGTCCTGTGGGGCGGTTACGACGCGATCTACCCGTACGGCGGCAGGCTTGGGGCGGAGAAGGAGCACCGTCCGGCGACCTACCTCAAACTGGCCGCCCACTTCTTCCGCTGTTTCCCGCAGTTGGAGGACGTACGTTTCAGCCACGCGTGGGGCGGGGCGATCGACACATGCTCGCGGTTCTCGGCATTCTTCGGCATGGCGTACGGCGGACGGGTGGCGTACGCCGCGGGCTACACCGGACTGGGGGTCGGCGCGACCCGTTTCGGCGGTGACGTGATGCTCGACCTTCTCGCGGGGGAGCGGACGGAGCGCACCGAACTGGCCATGGTCCGCGACAAGCCACTGCCGTTCCCGCCCGAGCCGGTCGCCTGGGCCGGCATCGGTCTGACCCGGTGGTCACTGGCGCGCGCGGACGCCCACGACGGCCGGCGCAACATCTGGCTGCGGACGATGGACCGGTTCGGGCTGGGCTTCGACAGCTGATCCGGAGCCGCGGGGCGGGGTGGATGGAGGCGGGTCGGCCTCGGGGCGGGGGACCGGGGCCCGGGCTCGGCGGGCGGTACGGGGCGTACGGACACGGGGCGCCGTACGGCGCGGCAGGTCAGGGCAGGGACACGTGTGTCCTCTCCCCCTGTCGGAACATGTGAGTGGGATCACCGGAAGCTGGTGAACCGAACCCGCGTAATCCATCGGGCCCACCGCCGTCCCTCTTGTGGACAGACTGTCCAACAACATGGATGGGAGGCCGGGCGGATGACTGGCTCGGGTGCAAAGAGCGCGGCGGACTGGCTGGCATCAGTGGCACCGGATCCCGACGCCTGCCGGTGGGAATGGGAGCGCAGTCCGCACGGGGTGGCTCTTCTTCCGGCCGGTCGGCGCTGGGACGTACTGATCCTTCCGGGCGACCTCGGCTACCCGACGCTCGACGTGCTGACCAGGCTCGTCGACCGCCCCGGTCCGGTACTCGCCGACTTCGGTGACGGCCGGATGGGTTTCTTCGTACCGCCGGGGACGGTCGCGCGCTGGATCGGCACGGGGGTACGGGGCGCGGGACGGGGAACCTGGATCGTCGTCCCGTACCCGGGCCGGGCGAGTGGCGGGGTGCGTTGGCTGATCCCGCCGGACGGTGCGGGGACCCTCACGGACGCGGCGCTGCTGGAGCTGGCCATGCACGAGGCGGCGGCAGGGATGGCGCGCGGACGGGGCGAGTGCGAGGAGGGCGACGGGTACCAGGAGGGCGACGGATACGAGGACAGCCTCGGGTGTGAGGGCGGCAACGGGTGTGAACGCGGCGCAGGTCGCTGAAGGGTGTGTGCCTGGTCTGAGCGGCCCTCACCGCTGCCTCAGCCGGGACCTTTCACACTCAACCGGAACTTTCACGCTCGACGGAACTTTCACGACCGCCCGGAGGCTCCGGCGCCGCGCGGCGTTCGTCGCATCCGGTGTCGCATCCGGGGACGCCCTCGCCCTCGCCGTCACGCTCGCGTTCACCCGTGGATGCGTCCTCGCGACGGGCGTATGCGTACTCGCGAAGGCGGAACCTGCGGACGGCCGCCTCCATGAGGAGAAGCAGCATGCCGCACAGCGCGAGGCTCCCGAGGACGTCCACGGGCCAGTGATAGCCGCGCAGTACGAGGCCCACGCCCGTCGCGAGGGTGAGCAGCGCGGCGACGGGCAACATCCTGCTCCGCCCGGCGTACGGCGCGAGGAGCAGCGCGGCACCGCCGTACGCGACCATCGCCGTCGCCGTGTGTCCGGACGGGTAGTAGCCGGTCGCGTCCGTGAGCGGGCCCGGCCGGTCGATCCACATCTTGAGCGGTACGACCAGGGCCGGGACGGCTGCCATCGCGACGACCGCCGCCAGTGGCCTTGCCCGCTGCCCGCGCCGGAACGCCTCACCGAGTGCGAGGGCCAGAACGGGCAGAGCGACCGGCATGCCGCCGAGGTCGGAGAGGAACTGCGTCAGAGGCTCCGGCCCTTCGCCGGCGAGCGCGAGCCCGAGCCGCTCGTCGGCGGGGCGCAACGGCCCGTCGACGGCCGTCTGCCATGTGAAGAACACGAAGAGGACGGCGCACAGAGCGAACGCCGCGAGTGCGCGGCCGGAGAAAAGAGGCGGCCGCCCGGGAACAGGGGGGGTTGTTCCGGGGCGGCCGTCAGGACCGGTGTACCGCACGCCCCGGGGGGTTTGGGGCGGGCGGCCATCCGATCGGTGAGGAGATCCAGAGCCAGAAGCTCCAGTGGTGTGCGCGAAGGCACGACCAAAGCGACGCTGGGGATGCCCCGCATTGGTGTCGCCCACAGTTCGCTGTGCAGTCCCCTGTGAGCGGGGTGTTTCTCTCATCTGGCAAAACCGTACGTCAGGGTCCGGGTCTCCGACAGCCGGAACTCCATCCCGCCATGGGCCCCGCACACCTTCTTCACAGGCCCCGACGGGTGTGGTGGCGCCGGTCGCGCCGCGTGAGTGATGACAACGGCACGCGACGCCACCGGTGCTCCGTGGTGCGCCGTAACGGGGCATAAGGCCGCGTAAAGGCCTCATGCCGGACGGTGTGACGCAGCATGAAGGCCCCGAAGGCGCGCCCGAAGGTCGCCCGAAGACCCGAAGACCCGAAGACCCGCCCAAAGAGGCGTCCGAAGACCCGCCCGGAGGTGTGCCACGAGGGCCGCACTTCCGGGCGCCGGAGGGCTCAGAGAGCGGCGAGCGCCCGCTCGATGATGTCCAGGCCCTCGTTCAGGAGTTCCTCGCCGATCACCAGGGGAGGGAGGAAGCGCAGGACGTTGCCGTATGTGCCACAGGTGAGGACCAGCAACCCCTCCGCGTGGCATGCCTTGGCGAGCGCCGCTGTCGACTGCGGGTCGGGCTCCTTGGTGTCGCGGTCCTTCACCAACTCGATCGCGATCATCGCGCCGCGCCCGCGGACGTCGCCGATGACGTCGTACTTCTCCCGCAGCGTGGCGAGGCGGCCCTTCATGACCGCCTCGATGCGGCGTGCCTTCGCGTTGAGGTCCAGTTCCTTCATCGTCTCGATGGAACCGAGCGCGGCGGCGCAGGCCACCGGGTTCCCCCCGTACGTCCCACCGAGGCCGCCCGCGTGCGCGGCGTCCATGATCTCGGCGCGGCCGGTGACGGCGGCGAGCGGCAGGCCGCCCGCGATCCCCTTCGCGGTGGTGATCAGATCGGGGACGACGCCCTCGTCCTCGCACGCGAACCACTGGCCGGTGCGGCAGAAGCCCGACTGGATCTCGTCCGCCACGAACACGATGCCGTTCTCGCGGGCGAACCGCTCCAGGGCGGGCAGGAAGCCCTTCGCCGGCTCGATGAAGCCGCCCTCGCCGAGGACAGGCTCGATGATGATCGCCGCGACGTTCTCGGCGCCGATCTGCTTACTGATCTGGTCGATGGCCTGGGCGGACGCCTCCTCGCCGCAGTGCTCGGGGCCGGTCGACCAGCGGTAGCCGTAGGCGACAGGTACCCGGTAGACCTCCGGCGCGAAGGGGCCGAAGCCGTTCTTGTACGGCATGTTCTTGGCGGTCAGCGCCATGGTGAGGTTCGTACGGCCGTGATAGCCGTGGTCGAACACGACGACCGCCTGGCGCTTGGTGTAAGCGCGTGCGATCTTGACCGCGTTCTCCACCGCCTCGGCGCCCGAGTTGAAGAGGGCCGACTTCTTGGCGTGGTCGCCCGGCGTCAGCTCGGCGAGCTGCTCGCAGACCGCCACGTACCCCTCGTACGGCGTGACCATGAAACAGGTGTGGGTGAAGTCCGCGAGCTGCGCGGTGGCGCGGCGTACGACGGCCTCGGCGCTGGCGCCGACCGAGGTCACGGCGATACCGGAACCGAAGTCGATCAGCCGGTTGCCGTCCACGTCCTCGACGATGCCGCCGCCGGCGCGCGCGGCGAAGACGGGCAGTACGGACCCGACACCCGCGGCGACCGCGGCGCTGCGGCGGGTCTGCAGTTCCCGCGACTTGGGTCCGGGGATGTCGGTGACGACGAGGCGCTCCTGCGGAATGGCGGTCATGCGGGGCTCCTGGGGGTGTTCCGGGTCTTTCTCCGCAGGCTAGGGGCGGGAGAGGGAAGCGGGCATGCTCCGATCGGGAGTGGTGGGGGGCGTGTCGTTGTCCGTGGCGGACATAGTGGCCTCGTTCTGCGCCGCACGGGGCGCTGTCCCAGGGCGGAGAGTACGGACAACGGGGCCCCGTGGACGGGCTTGTGGCGGTGGGCGAACCACCCGATGTCCGGCGGTGGCAATACGGTGGCAATACATTGAGCGGGTACAACAGGGCGGACCGCGCAGGGGGCAGGAGTTCACATGGGCAGCGACGGCACGCACGACGCACGGGGCACACATGCCGGCCCCGTGCCGCGGCCCGCGGGGCCGCCGCCCATGCCGCCCTCAGCCCCGCTCGAATCCGCCCCGCCCCCCGCACCGGGGCACGCGCCGCGCTCCGGTCCGACCCTGGCGGAGTGGCTGCGTGTCCCGCGCGTCGCCGACGCACCGGGAACCTGGGCATACGGCCACCGGGCCCGGCCCGCGGAGGAACCGGAACTGACGCCGCTGCGGCAACTCGTGAGCGGGGCGCTGATCTCGTTTCTGGCGGGTCTGCTGCTCTGGTCCTTGGTGTCGAACGGCTACCTCGGAGGCTTCTGGCTCTGGCCTCTCCTCTTGGTCACACCTGACTCCTGGCCCGGAACACAGACCGGTGAGACCACCGCACAGATCTACATCGTGGTGGTGATCGGCGGTGCGATGGCCTTCGTTTTCGGCCGCCTCGGCCGTTGGCCCGAACTGGCGCGGCGCATCGTCGGCCGGGTCCCCGGCGCGGGTCCCCGGGAGGATGCCCCGCCGCCCCCGGAGCCCGAGGACGACCTCGCCGAGTGGCCCGAGCTGCGCACCGCGGGGCAGGGAGACATCGCCGCCCGCCTCGCGTCCGAAGTACGGGGCGGGCGGATGAACGACGTCGACTACGCCCGGATCCGCCGCGCGTGGCACTCCGTACGAGCCGACCCGTCGCGCCTGACGGCGTTCGCCGAGGCCGTACGGGGCGACGGCGCGGGCGCCTGCGTCCATCCCTCGGGCGAGCGCGACTTGCCCGTTCGCGCGGCCCGGCACGATCTGCTCGTACGGCAGGTCAGGCTCGGTACCGTCCACGACGGCGAGCGCAACCCGTACCCGCGCAGGGGAACGGGCCTCGCGTTGGATCCGGTTCTGCTGGGCACCTCGCTGCTCGCCGTGGGTCCGCCCGGTGCCGGAAAGACCCACGCGCTGGTGCGCCCCGTGGTCGAATCGCTTTCTCTTCAGGCGCTCGCCGGGCAGGCCGCCGTGATCGCCGTCTGTGCCACGGGCACGCAGCTCGGGCCGGACAGCGCCTACGACGTCGTCGTCCGGCTCGGTGACCCCGATTCGGTGTACGACCTCGACCTCTATGGCGGCACCAACGACCCGGATGAGGCCGCTGTCGTCCTCGCAGAGGGCCTCGTGGGCGATCTGGCGGACACGGACAGCCGCCGGGCGTCCACGGCCCTTGCGCAGCTCCTGGGGCCCTTCCGCGCCGCGCACGGCCGACTTCCCGCCGTACCGGAGCTGCGTGAGCTGCTCGACGGCGAGCCCGCCGCGCTCGCCGCACTGCGGGAGGCACTCGACGCCGGAGGCCATACCGTCATGCGCCGCGAGCTCGACACCCGCGAGCGGCAGTCCGGAGCCTCCGGAGACCCGGGACGGGCGCTCGCCGACCGGGTCGCCCTGCTCGACCGACCCGCTTTCGCCGGGTTCTTCGACACCAGCGGGAAGACCCGGCCGTACTCCCTGCGCACCCTGGAGCACCCGCTGCGTGTCCGCATCGACCTGCCGGAGCGGGGGCACGCCGAGGCGTCGCGGATGCTGGCCAGGATCGTCCTCGCCCAGTTCACGGCGAACGCCGCGACCCGGGCCGACCGGTCGCTCTTCGCCTGTCTCGTCCTGGACGACGCCACCCGCACCCTCACTCCCGAGACCCTGCGCGGCGTACAGCGACTCCGTTCGGTCAACGCGGGCGCGTTGCTCACGCTGCGTACTCTCGACGACGTGCCCGAGGCTCTGCACACCGCGCTGCTCGGTGCCGTCGGCTGCCGGATGGCCTTCTCCGGCATCACCACCTGGGACGGTAAGCGCTTCGCGGAGGCATGGGGCACCGAGTGGGTGGAGACCCGCGATGTCACCCAGCGCACCGTCTTCGCGGACCAGCCGCTGACCCGGGCCATCCACGCCTTCCGCAAGCTGGTCACCGGCAAGGCGGTGACCACGGACGCCGTGACCGTACGGAAGGTCGAGCGTGAGCGATGGTCGGCCTCCGAACTGGCGCACTCGGTGCCGGCGGGCCACGCCGTCCTCTCCCTGCGGACAGTGAGTGGCGAGCATGCGCCGCCCCTACTGGTCGACCTCCGGAGCTGAGCGCAGGGGGCGGGGCGGGGCGGTGCCGACGGGGGCGAGGCGATCCACTGCCGCCAGGATGCCTGCACTTCGTACAGGCTGGCAGAATTGGATTTAGCCGTTGGTACAAGACGGCAAAGTGACCAGTAGCCCCTCCGAGGGGGCGACGCTCATGTCCTTGGGGACGACGCTCACGCCACACTCCTGATGGGCTCGTGTCCGTCGCCCTGCCCGTCCGCTGCCGAAGGCCCTACGGTTCGACCATGCCGCCCACCCTCGCCTCACTTGTCCAGCACTCGGCGCTCCATCTCACCGTGCGCGCGGGGGAGGACCGGCTGAGTACGCCGGTCCGCTGGGTGCACGCCAGCGAGCTGGCCGACCCCGTGCCGTACATGGAGGGCGGCGAACTGCTCCTCATCACGGCGACGACCCTGGACGCCGCGGATCCCGGCGCGATGCGGCAGTACGTACGGCGGCTCGCGGACGCCGGGGTGGCCGGGCTCGGCTTCGCCGTCGGCGTGAACTACGAGGACGTCCCCGAGGCTCTCGTCGGGGCGGCGCGCGAGGTGGGGCTGCCACTGCTGGCCGTGCCGCGACGTACTCCGTTCCTCGCCATCAGCAAGGCGGTCTCGGCGGCGCTCGCGGCCGATCAGTACCGCGCCGTGACGGCAGGCTTCGAGGTCCAGCGTGAACTGACCCGCGCCGCGCTCTCCGAGGGTCCCGCCGCGCTGCTGGAGCGGCTCGCGGCGCATGTGGACGGCTGGGCGGCGCTGTACGACGCGTCCGGCGCCGTCGTCGCCGCCGCGCCCGAGTGGGCGGCGCGGCGGGCCGCTCGGCTGACGGCCGAGGTCGAGCGGCTGCGCGAGCGCCCCGCACCCGCGAGCGCGGTGGTCGGTGGGGCGGGCGCGGGCGACGCCGCCGGCGACGCGGAAGACCGCGTCGAACTCCAGTCGCTCGGCACGGGCAGGCGCGTCCGCGGCGCCCTCGCGGTCGGTACGGGGGCGGCGCTGGGCACCGCGGAGCGGTACGCGGTGCACTCGGCGGTGGCGCTGCTGACCCTGACAACGGAACGTTCACGCGCCCTCCAGGCGGCCGAACAGCGGCTCGGCGCCGCGGTGCTCCGCATGCTGCTCTCCGGGCAACCGGAGCACGCGCGAACGGTGGCGGGCGAGCTGTACGGGGGACTGCTCGACGCGCCCTTCCGGCTGCTGATCGCGGAATCCGCGGCAGGGGCGGGGGGCGCGGGGGGCGTCGCCGCCCCGCACGGGGCCGCCGAGACGGATCATCCGATCCAGGCACTGACGGACGCCGTCGAGGCGGTGGCCTCACGAGGGGGCGAGGCAGTGCTCCTGGTCCCGGACGGCGAGGATCGCCTCGCGGTCGTGTCCCCCGACGGCGGGGCGGTGGTCGCCTCCATGGCCCGGTACACGCTGCTGGAGGCGGAGGAGGCCGGCGTCGTCATCGGCCTCTCCGCGCCGACGGGGCCGATCGCGACGGCCGGGGCGTACAAACAGGCCGAACAGGCACTGTCGGTTGCACGGCGGCGCGGCAGGGCACTCGTCGAGCACGAGGAACTGGCGGCGGGCTCGATCCTGCCCCTGCTGGCCGACGACGCGGTACGCGCCTTCGCCGAGGGGATGCTGCGGGCGCTGCGCGACCACGACGCGAAGGGGCGCGGCGATCTGGTGGCGTCGCTGCGCGCCTGGCTCTCCCGCCACGGTCAGTGGGACGCGGCGGCGGCGGATCTGGGTGTGCACCGTCATACGCTCCGCTACCGCATGCGCCGGGTGGAGGAGATCCTGGGTCGCTCCCTGGACGACCCGGACGTACGGATGGAGCTCTGGCTGGCGCTGAAAACGACAGCTGCCCCGGGGCCGACGACGCCGCCGGCCTCTGTGGCGCCGGAGCCCCGGGAACAGCGGGAGTAGCGCGGCTCGCGAGGGCAGGCGAGGCGGCAAGGGCGCGATGGCGGGGCGAGGGGGTGAGGCGAGGGGGAGGGGGAAGCGAGTGGGCCTGCGTGGGCGTGACGGTGCGAAGGCGCGGCATACGGTCCCGGTCCGATGCCAGGGACGAGCGGCACCCTCGGGATCATCGCCGCGCTCCCGTCGACCATCGCCGTACCCTCGACTCTTGCCTCACTCCCCTCGACCGTTGCCCACTCTGCTCGCTGACAGAAGAACGGCGCACCGTTCCTTCCGCCGCTGCCTGTCTCTCCTCGACCGTGCGTATGACATTGCGTAGCACAGCCTTGTGCGTACCACTCCACCGCGGACAATCCGCCGCATGACTCCGCACCCCTACCGTGGGACATACACGCCGTCTCTTCGGAAGGGCCCGGACTCGCAATGACTTCCACCCACGCTTTCTGGCTCGCCGGCCGCCAGGCCACCGGTGAGGACACCCTCGATGTCACCTCCCCTTGGGACGGCCGCCTCGTGGGAACCGTCTCCGTACCGACCGACGCGCAGGTCGAGGAGGCCGTCGCCGCCGCGCACGCCGTGGTCGACGAGTTCGCCGCGACGCCCGCGCACGTACGGGCCGCCGCCCTCGACCATGTGTCACGCCGTCTCGTCGAGCGCACCGAGGAGATCGCCCGGCTGATCTCCGCCGAGAACGGCAAGCCCCTGAAGTGGGCCCGGGGCGAAGTCGGCCGCGCCGTGTCCGTTTTCCGGTTCGCCGCCGAGGAAGCGCGCCGCTTCAACGCCGGGGACGCCCAGCGGCTCGACACCGACGCGGGCGGCACCGGCCGCCTCGCCCTGACCCGCCGCTTCCCTCGCGGAGCCGTCCTCGGTATCGCGCCGTTCAACTTCCCCCTCAACCTCTGCGCGCACAAAATCGCCCCGGCCATCGCGGCCGGCGCCCCGATCGTCCTCAAGCCCGCCCCCGCGACGCCGCTCTCCGGCCTCCTCCTCGGCGAACTGCTCGCGGAGACCGAGCTCCCCGCCGGTGCCTGGTCCGTCCTGCCCGTGCCCAACGACCGGATGCCCGCCCTGGTGCGGGACGAGCGGCTGCCGGTGATCTCCTTCACCGGTTCCGACAAGGTCGGCTACGCGATCATGGACTCCGTGCCGCGTAAACACTGCACCCTCGAACTCGGCGGCAACGGCGCGGCCGTCGTTCTCGCCGACTACGCGAGCGACCAGGACCTCGACTGGGCCGCGGCACGGATCGCCACGTTCTCGAACTATCAGGGCGGCCAGTCCTGCATCTCCGTGCAGCGCGTGATCGCGGACGCCACGGTGTACGAGCGCCTCGTCCCTCGCATCGTCGCCGCCGTCGAGGCCCAGGTCACCGGCGACCCCGAGGACGACGCGACCGACGTGGGCCCCCTTGTCAGCGAGGATGCCGCCAAGCGCGTCGAGTCATGGGTCGACGAGGCGGTACGGGCGGGCGCGCAGCTCCTCACCGGCGGCAAGCGCGACGGTGCGAGCTACGCGCCCACCGTCCTGGCCGAGGTCCCCGAAGACACGACCCTCGCCTGCGAGGAGGTCTTCGGCCCCGTCCTCACCCTCCGTCGCGTCGAGAGCGAAACGGAGGCGTTCGAGCGCGTGAACGACTCGAAGTACGGTCTCCAGGCCGGCGTGTTCACCCACGACCTGAAGGCCGCGTTCCGCGCCCACCGTGCCCTGGAGGTCGGCGGCGTGGTCGTCGGTGACGTCCCGTCGTACCGCGCCGACCAGATGCCGTACGGCGGTGCCAAGCAGTCCGGTGTCGGCCGCGAGGGTGTGCGGTACGCGATGGACGACTACACGTACGAGCGCGTCCTCGTCCTCACGGGTCTGGACCTGTAAGCCCGTTTGTACGCCCCGTGACGCCCCGTGGGTCCCGCAGGCCCCTACTGGGCACACGGGGTCCCACGAGGTGCGTATGCCCTTCTACGGCGGCGGCCGGAACCCTGGCACACGGGGTTTCGGCCGCCGCCGTGCGTTCACGTCCGGGCAAGAGCTTCGCGCCCCGTTCTGGCCCGGACGGGCCAGAACGAGGCCAGAACGGGGCCAGAACGGGGCGACGACGGCGCGGTGACGGGGGTGGTACACCGTGCCCGGGACCGTACCGCTTGCTCCACGACTGGTGCGGGTGGCGGGAATCGGGTAGATACGGACGAGTAGCAAGAGTCGATATGAGCAGCAGTCGCTATATCGACACTCTCGCCGGTACGTCGGCACTGCCTCACGGCGCCCCACAGCGCCCCGTACCGGCCCGCACCGCCAGGCATCGCCATTGGCCCCGACTC
Source organism: Streptomyces sp. NPDC088124 (assembly GCF_040685895.1). NCBI lineage: Bacteria > Bacillati > Actinomycetota > Actinomycetes > Kitasatosporales > Streptomycetaceae > Streptomyces > Streptomyces sp. NPDC088124. Next base: position 83,885 of record NZ_JBFBJB010000031.1, read on the forward strand.
CGCGGCGAGGTGAGTTCCTCATGTCCGCCCCATCCGCACCCTCAGCAGCTTCTACGCCACAGGAACCTCAGAAGTCACAGAAAACTCAGACACCGCAGGAACCACACGGAAAGCCCAAGGTCTCCGAGCGCGAGGCGCGGCAGGTCGCCGAAGCCGCCCGTGAGCAGGGCTGGCGCAAGCCCAGCTTCGCGAAGGAGATGTTCCTCGGCCGCTTCCGCCTCGACCTCATCCATCCGCACCCGCTCCCGGCCCCCGAGGACGTCAGGCGCGGCGAGGAGTTCCTCGCGAGGCTGCGCACGTTCTGCGAGACGCGCATCGACGGTGCGCTGATCGAGCGCGACGCCAGGATCCCCGACGAGGTCATCAACGGCCTCAAGGAACTGGGCGCGCTCGGCATGAAGATCGACGTCAAGTACGGAGGTCTCGGCCTCACCCAGGTGTACTACAACAAGGCCCTGGTGCTCGTCGGCTCCGCCAGCCCCGCCGTCGGCGCGCTGCTCTCCGCCCATCAGTCGATCGGCGTACCGCAGCCCCTCAAGATTTTCGGCACCCAGGAGCAGAAGGACCTCTTTCTGCCGCGCCTGGCCCGTACCGACATCTCGGCGTTCCTGCTCACCGAACCCGACGTGGGCTCCGACCCCGCCCGGCTGGCGACGACCGCCGTTCCCGACGGCGACGCGTACGTCCTCGACGGTCTGAAGCTGTGGACGACCAATGGTGTCGTGGCCGATCTTCTCGTCGTGATGGCCCGCGTTCCCAAGGATGAGGGCCGTAAGGGCGGCATCACAGCGTTCGTCGTCGAGGCGGACTCCCCGGGCATCACGGTCGAGCACCGCAACGCCTTCATGGGGCTGCGCGGGCTGGAGAACGGCGTCACCCGCTTCCACCAGGTCCGTGTTCCCGCCGCGAACCGTATCGGCCCCGAGGGCGCCGGCCTCAAGATCGCGCTCACCACGCTCAACACCGGGCGCCTTTCCTTGCCCGCGATGTGTGTGGGCGCCGGCAAATGGTGTCTGAAAATCGCCCGCGAGTGGTCTTCCGCGCGCGAGCAGTGGGGAAAGCCGGTCGCCCGGCACGAGGCCGTCACAGCGAAGATCTCGTTCATCGCCGCCACCACGTTCGCGCTGGAGGCGGTCGTCGACCTCTCCTCCCAGATGGCCGACGAGGACCGCAACGACATTCGGATCGAGGCTGCCCTCGCCAAGCTGTACGGCTCCGAGATGGCCTGGCTGATGGCGGACGAACTGGTTCAGATCCGTGGCGGCCGGGGCTTCGAGACGGCGGACTCGCTGGCGGCCCGTGGCGAACGGGCCGTACCGGCCGAGCAGATGCTCCGCGATCTGCGCATCAACCGGATCTTCGAGGGTTCCACGGAGATCATGCACCTGCTGATCGCCCGTGAGGCCGTCGACGCCCACCTCGCGGTGGCCGGCGACATCATCGATCCCGACAAATCCCTCCAGGACAAGGCCAGGGCAGGGGCGCAGGCGGGGAAGTTCTACGCCCGCTGGCTGCCGAAACTGGTGGCCGGACCGGGACAACTGCCCGGTTCGTACGCCGCGTTCCACCCGTCCGGGCACCCGGACCTGTCGTCGCACCTGCGCTACGTCGAGCGCACCGCCCGCAAACTCGCCCGCTCCACCTTCTACGCCATGTCGCGCTGGCAGGGGCGCATGGAGACCAAGCAGGGCTTCCTCGGCCGGATCGTGGACATCGGCGCGGAGTTGTTCGCGATGAGCGCCGCGTGTGTACGGGCCGAGATGCTCCGCACGAACGGTGACCACGGCCGCGAGGCGTACCAACTGGCCGACGTGTTCTGCAAACAGGCCCGGATCCGCGTCGAGGAGCTTTTCACGCGGCTGTGGTCCAACACGGACGACCTGGACCACAGGGTCGTGGACGGCGTCCTGTCGGGTACGTACACCTGGCTGGAGGCGGGCATTGTCGACCCGAGCGGCGAAGGCCCCTGGATCGCGGACGCGGCACCGGGCCCTTCGCCACGGGAGAACGTGCACCGGCCGATCCGGTGATCCGCTGAACCACGCCCGTGCGCGCCGTACGGGGCGCACGGGGCCTGGGCACCGCGTGGACCAGGGACACTTCGCGACCTCCGCCGCAGACCGTGAGCGCTCCGTACGGGAGCCTCCCGGGCCGTGGCGTAGGACGCGGGCGCCGTGTGCTCCGTACGGAGCACACGGCTCACCGCAGTACGGGGCGGGCCACCCAGGACGCCCGCCCCGTATGCCGCGGGCGCGCCGTCCGGTAGAAGACGGCCGATCGGTACGTCCCGCCCCGTACGCCGCGTGGGAACGCGGCGCCGCACGGGGCAGACTCGGCACCACCAATCTCCTGCGGCCCCTCGGCTCGGACGCCCGGACGCTTACGACCGCCTGGATGTCTGCGCCCGCAATCTGCGCCGACGGGGCGTCACTACGGAGACGGGCCTGTACTGGATCGAGAACCACCCTGGTACGCCGCGCCCCGTCGAGATCGCCACCCACGGCGATCACCGCATCGTGATGCCCCTGCGCCGTCACGGCGCTGCGTGCCTCGGGGATGACGCACAACGACTCCTGTTGCGTACGCAAGACCTTCCCGGTGATCCACGGGGCGCTCTGCGTGTTCCAGCACGCGTGACGGCCGGACCGAACGTGTCTGTTGTGCTCCTTGTGCCTCCTTGTGCGGAACGACCGGCCCATGTCCCCCGACCACTGGACCGGGGGACAGCGGAAGGCTGCCCCGCGGGGACGCCGGACGCCGCCTAGTTGAACGGATCGAGGGTGATGAACGCTTCCTGCGGGTTGCTGTCGGTCACCAGCGACTCGTGGTTGCCGACATCGTCGAAGGCGAATGCGTACGCCTTGCCGTCCGCCATCTGTGCGTGGATCTTCCGGGCGTAGTGGTTGGTCACCGAGTCCTGGTAGAAACCGGCCGCATTGGTGTCGGGCTGGTTGGGGTTGGTCAGAAGGGTCGAGCGGTTGTATCCCGCGCACAGTGTGCGCGAGATCGGGCCGCGTACGGCGTCGTTCGGCGCGTCCAGGAGCTTGTAGCAACCGAAGACGCTGTCGGCGTCCGGCTTCTGGAAAGAAGTGACGACCGCGCCCGAAGCGTTGGTGAAGTTCATGACGTTCCCCGAGACCCGGCCGAAGTACTTGGTGTTCGGCTGGTCCGTGAACGGAGTCACCGTCAGGGTGGAGGACGCGTACTTGCTCCACACGCGGTTGATGTAGTTGTCCATGACGGATGCCGGCAACGTGCCCGTGCCGATGCCGTGACCGGGTGCGAGAGCGCGCAGAACGGTGCCGTCGGAGCGCGTCTGAATGAGGTTGGCCCAGCCGCCAGGCTGTTCCCTCAGGGAGCTGTAGAAGCCGTTGTAGCCGCCCGCCTTCAGGTGGCCGGTGTTCTTCGTCGTACCGTTCGGGAGCTTGACGCCCACGGCGTACGGCGCCGAGAACATGTCCACCTGGGTGCTGTTGATCCAGAGGCCGCCGCCGTTGAGCGTGTACTCGGTCCAGTTGAAGAGGATGTTCCTGTTCGGGTCGGACGGGTTCTGCACGGCGGGCTGTACGAGGCCGCCCGTGGTCAGTTTGAAGACGAGCTTCTGGCCGTACGAGAAGTAGACGCGGCCCGAGAACTGCGGCATCCGGATCGTCAATGACTGCCCGTTGGCCGGCCCGGCGATCGACGCGTCCGGAGCCGGGGTGGGCGGATTGCCCCCGGCGGGCCAGGGGTGGAACGTACCGTTCGCGTCGGCCCAGCCCTGCCGGCCCGTCGAGAGCTGCGTTCCGATGTTGTAGATGTAGACCTGATCGCCGCGTGCGGAACTGTTCTTGATGGTGAGCGGGATGGTCGCGGGAACCGCGGCTTCCGCCGACGGCGCCTGCTTGTCAGCTGGGGTGGCCGTAGCGGCGGGCGCGGGGCCGGCGGCAGTGAACCCCGTCGCGAAGACCACGGTCGCGGCCAGGCACGTCAGTACCTTCCGTAGGGCAGGCACGCTCTTCCTCCTTAGGAGGTGGATTCCAGTGGGGGTGGAACAGAGGGTCTGAGAGCGCTCTCAGGATCGGGCCGCGCGGCAGGCGTGTCAATGAGAGTGGCTCAATGGGCCAGGGTTGGACACGGGGTTGACGTGCCGCGCGTCTTCCACCGCCCGGCGCCAGAGCTCGGCTGGGTCGGGACGCACTGCCCGCCCCGTACGGGGCGCCGTACGGGGCTGCGGCGGCCCCTGGTCCGGCCGGAACGGAAAGAGAGCACACCGTGCGCGCCGTACGCTGCGGCCACAGGACGGATACGGCGCGGACGCACAGCGGCGATGGGGCGGAGTGGCAGCGACTAGCGGGCGGGGGCACAGCGACTACCGGGCGGGGCGCAGCGCGACTACGAGGCGGATATGGGGAGACCACGGGGCGTACCCAGGCCCTCATTACGGAACGGTCGCGGCGCGCGCGGGACCGGCGCACGGAGACACCTGCGGGGGCGCGCTGTCCTCCGCGCTCTCGGATGAGGCAAGAATGGGGGGCATGAGCGACAGCCCAGCCCCTCTCGCCGATCCGCATATCGTCTTCGATCCGATCGAAGGCCGCCGAGACATCGTCGTCCTCGGCTCCACCGGATCCATCGGCACGCAGGCCATCGACCTGGTCCTGCGCAACCCCGACCGCTTCCGTGTCACCGCGCTCTCCGCCGCGGGCGGCCGCGTGGAGCTCCTCGCCGAGCAGGCGCGGCGGCTGCGGGTCCGTACCGTCGCCGTCGCGCGCGAGAGCGCCGTCCCCGCCCTTCGGGAGGCCCTCGGCGCGCGGTACGGGGCGGGCGAACCGCTCCCCGAGATCCTCGCCGGCCCGGACGCCGCGACCGAGCTGGCCGCCTCGGAGTGCCACACCGTACTGAACGGCATCACCGGTTCCATCGGGCTCGCCCCCACGCTTGCCGCGCTGACGGCGGGCCGTACGCTCGCGCTCGCCAACAAGGAGTCGCTGATCGTCGGCGGCCCCCTGGTGAAGGCCGTGGCCAAGCCCGGCCAGATCATTCCCGTCGACTCCGAGCACGCCGCGCTCTTCCAGGCGCTGGCGGCCGGGACCCGTGCCGATGTACGCAAGCTTGTGGTGACGGCCTCCGGCGGGCCGTTCAGGGGCCGTACGAAGGCCGACCTGGCCCGTGTCACCCCCAAGGACGCTCTCGCGCACCCCACCTGGGCCATGGGCCCGGTGATCACGGTCAACTCCGCGACCCTCGTGAACAAGGGGCTCGAAGTGATCGAGGCGCATCTCCTCTACGACATTCCCTTCGAACGCATTGAGGTGGTTGTCCACCCTCAGTCGTATGTTCACTCGATGGTGGAATTCAAGGACGGCTCGACCCTGGCCCAGGCGACTCCGCCCGACATGCGCGGGCCGATCGCCCTCGGCCTCGGCTGGCCGGAGCGGGTGCCCGACGCCGCGCCCGCGTTCGACTGGACCAAGGCTTCGACCTGGGAGTTCTTCCCGCTCGACGGTGAGGCGTTCCCGTCCGTGGGACTCGCCCGGCACGTGGGAACCTTGGGTGGCACGGCCCCCGCGGTGTTCAATGCCGCGAACGAGGAGTGCGTGGACGCGTTCCTGGCGGGACGGCTGCCGTTCAACGGCATCATGGAGACGGTCACCGCCGTTGTCGCGGAAGCGGAGTACCACGGGCCCCGTACCCGCGCGGACGGAGCCTCGGGTACCCGCGCGGGCGGAGCCTCAGGACCGGGCGGCACAGCGGGAACCTCGCTCACCGTGGCCGACGTCCTCGAAGCCGAGACCTGGGCGCGCGCCCGGGCGCGTGAGACAGCAGCGAAATTCAGTGACGTACGTCAGCCAAGCGAAGAACAGCCAGCGGAGGCTCGCGCATGACGATTCTGTTGACGGCCCTCGGCATCCTTGTGTTTGTCGCGGGGCTGCTCTTCTCCATCGCCCTGCACGAACTCGGCCATCTCTCCACGGCCAAGATCTTCGGCATCCGGGTGCCCCAGTACATGGTCGGGTTCGGTCCGACCATCTGGTCACGGGTGAAGGGCGATACGGAGTACGGACTCAAGGCCATCCCCATGGGCGGCTACATCCGCATGATCGGGATGTTTCCGCCGGGACCCGACGGGCGTCTTGAGGCGCGCTCCACGTCGCCCTGGCGCGGGATGATAGAGGACGCGCGCTCCGCCGCCTTCGAGGAACTCCAGCCCGGCGACGAGAAGCGCCTCTTCTACACACGCAAGCCGTGGAAGCGCGTCATCGTGATGTTCGCCGGCCCCTTCATGAACCTCGTACTCGCCGCCGTGATCTTCATCAGCGTCGCGATGGGCTTCGGTTTCCAGACACAGACGACGACGGTCGCCGGCGTGCAGAAGTGTGTGATCTCGCAGAGCGACAAGCGGGACTCGTGCGAGAAGGGCGACCCCGTCTCGCCTGCTCAGGCGGCCGGGCTCAAGGAGGGCGACAAGATCGTCGCCTTCAACGACAAGCGCGTCGACGACTGGTCCACGCTCTCCAATCTGATCCGCGGCACCATCGGCCCCGCCACCATCACCGTCCAGCGCGACGGTACGGAGCAGGTCCTGCACGTCACACTCGCCAAGAACATGGTGGCGGCGAAGGACTCGAAGGGCGAGGCCATCCCCGACAAGTACGTGCCCGCGGGCTATCTCGGATTCGCCGCTTCCACTGAGATCATCCCGCTCTCCTTCCCTCAGTCGGTGGATCGGATGGGCGACATGATCGTGAACGGGGTCGACTCGATCATCGCGCTGCCTTCCAAGATCCCTGATCTGTGGAGCGCGGCCTTCGGGGACGGCCCGCGCAAGGACGACTCGCCGGTCGGCGTGGTCGGTGCGGCGCGCATCGGCGGCGAGGTCATGACGCTCGACATTCCGGCGCAGAACCAGATCGCGATGCTGCTCTTCCTGCTCGCCGGGTTCAACCTCTCGCTCTTCCTCTTCAATATGCTGCCTCTGCTGCCCCTCGACGGCGGTCATATCGCGGGCGCGCTCTGGGAGTCCCTGCGGCGCAGGCTGGCGCGGCTGTTCAAGCGTCCCGACCCCGGCCCGTTCGACGTGGCGAAGCTGATGCCGGTCGCCTACGTCGTGGCCGGGATCTTCATCTGCTTCACCCTGCTCGTCCTGGTCGCCGACGTCTTCAATCCCGTCAAAATCAGCTGATATCGCCCGTTTCGCGGCGGCCGGACACTGTTTGTGTCCGGCCGCTTATCTTTGGGTGGACTTTTCGTCAGGATGTGCTCGCGCAGTGCACGGTGGCGTAATCTCGGGTGCTGGAGCCCGCCGATCTCGGGACCTTGATCCACACCTTGGGGTTGCTTAGCAGATGACCGCAATTTCTCTCGGAATGCCGTCCGTTCCGACGAAGCTCGCCGATCGAAGGGTCAGCCGTCAGATCCAGGTCGGGTCGGTGGCGGTTGGTGGGGATGCGCCGGTGTCGGTGCAGTCGATGACGACGACGCGTACGTCGGATGTGGGTGCGACGCTGCAGCAGATTGCCGAGTTGACGGCGTCGGGGTGTCAGATCGTGCGGGTGGCGTGTCCGACGCAGGACGATGCGGACGCGTTGGCGGTGATTGCGCGGAAGTCGCAGATTCCGGTGATCGCGGATATTCATTTTCAGCCGAAGTATGTGTTCGCGGCGATTGACGCCGGGTGCGCCGCGGTGCGGGTGAATCCGGGGAACATCAAGCAGTTCGACGACAAGGTGCGGGAGATCGCGCGGGCGGCGAGTGAGGCGGGGACACCGATCCGTATCGGGGTGAACGCGGGTTCGCTGGACGCGCGGTTGCTGGCGAAGTACGGAAAGGCGACGCCGGAGGCTCTGGTGGAGTCGGCGTTGTGGGAGGCGTCGCTGTTCGAGGAGCACGGGTTCCGGGACATCAAGATCTCGGTGAAGCACAACGACCCGGTGGTCATGGTGAACGCCTACCGGCTGCTCGCGGAGCGGTGTGACTATCCGCTGCATCTGGGGGTGACGGAGGCGGGCCCGGCGTTCCAGGGGACGATCAAGTCGGCCGTCGCGTTCGGTGCGCTGTTGGCGGAGGGGATCGGGGACACGATCCGGGTGTCGTTGTCGGCGCCTCCGGCGGAGGAGGTGAAGGTCGGTATCCAGATTCTGGAGTCGCTGAACCTGCGGCAGCGGCGTCTGGAGATCGTGTCGTGCCCTTCGTGCGGGCGGGCGCAGGTGGATGTGTACAAGCTGGCCGATGAGGTGACGGCGGGGCTTGAGGGTATGGAGGTTCCGCTGCGGGTGGCGGTGATGGGGTGTGTGGTGAACGGTCCGGGTGAGGCGCGTGAGGCCGATCTCGGGGTGGCGTCGGGCAACGGCAAGGGGCAGATCTTCGTGAAGGGCGAGGTCATCAAGACCGTCCCCGAGTCGAAGATCGTGGAGACCCTCATCGACGAAGCCATGAAGATCGCCGAGCAGATGGAGAAGGACGGTATCCCCTCGGGCGAGCCCCAGGTCTCCGTGAGCTGACCCCCGAGGCTCCATGGCTCCTGCGCTTCCAGGACCTCGCTTCTCTCGCCTCACGCGCCCCGCGCGAGGTCTTCGTACGCGGCCCCGCGACCACCGCCCGTCCGGGCGCCGGTCGCGGGGCCGCGGCTCTTGCGGGCGACAGTGGTACGCGCCGGCCATCAGCGGAAAACACGCCCCGTACGACCCGTCCGCGTCCGCCCCGTACGCCGTGGCCACGTCCGCACCCCGCCGCCCCGGCCCCGTACGCCGCCGCCCGGTCCCGTACGCCGCCCGGCTCACGCGGCCTCGTACGGTCGGCCCGCGCCCGCGGGCCGGCAACCAGCCCCGCACGTTGAGCCACGGCGCTACGGCGCCATCTCTGCGGCGCCGTAGCGGGCCGCTGGAGCTCCGCGTCCTCTCGCGGGCGGCGTATCACAGGGCCGCCGGGTACAGTGCGGAGATCGGCATACGTATGGTGAGGCCCCCTCGTGTTGACGCAGACCACCACCCGGGTCCTCGAACCCAGTGAACTCGGCGCCGCGCTCGCCATTCTGGAGAGCGAGCCCGTCGCCAACGCTTTCGTCACGGCCCGCGTCCAGGTCGCCGGACTCGACCCCTGGCGCCTCGGCGGCGAGATGTGGGGCTGGTACGCGGACGGCCGGCTCCGTTCGCTGTGTTACGCAGGAGCCAATCTCGTCCCGATCTGCGCCACCCCCGAGGCCGTCCGCGCCTTCGCCGACCGCGCCCGCAGGACCGGCCGCCGCTGCTCCTCCATCGTGGGCCCCGCCGGGCCCACCGCGGCGCTGTGGCGCCTTCTGGAGCCGAACTGGGGCCCCGCCCGGGAGGTCCGCGCCCACCAGCCGCTGATGGCCACCGAAGAGCTCCCCGCCGTCGCGCCCGACCCCTTCGTACGCCGCATCCGCAAGGACGAACTCGACGTGATCATGCCCGCCTGCGTGGCCATGTTCACCGAGGAGGTCGGCGTCTCCCCGCTCGCGGGCGACGGCGGACTCCTCTACCAGGCACGCGTCGCCGAACTCGTCGGCTCGGGGCGCTCGTTCGCCCGCATAGAGGACGGCAGAGTCCTCTTCAAGGCCGAGATCGGCGCGGCCACCCCGCAGGCCTGCCAGATCCAGGGTGTCTGGGTCGACCCCGAGTTCCGCGGCCGCGGCCTCTCCGAGTCCGGCATGGCGGCGGTCGTACGGTATGCGCTCGCCGATGTCGCGCCCATAGTGAGCCTCTACGTGAACGACTACAACACCCCCGCGAGAGCCGCCTACCGGCGCGTCGGATTCCACGAAGTGGGTGCCTTCATGAGCGTGCTCTTCTGAAAGTAGGGTTCGGCCATGCCGAGCATCCCCGGGGGCGCCCCCCGTACCCCCGACGTACAGGTAGGGCCGGTCGATCTCGCCGCGCGCGTCGACGAGGCGCTCGCCGTGCAGGCCCTCGCCTTCGGTCTCAGCGACGACGAGGTCGGCGTACGGCGCCACATCGTGCTCCGCCACGTGCTGCACCGCGGCTGCCGCGCACTCGGCGCCACCACCGCCACGGGGCGGCTCGTAGGGTTCGTGTACGGCATGCCCAACGACCGCGCCCACTGGTGGTCCACGATCGTCGAACCGTATCTGCGCGCCAACGGCTCCGACGGCTGGCTCGACGACTCCTTCGTGATCACCGAGCTCCATGTGCACCCCGAGTTCCAGGCCCGCGGCATCGGTCGCACCCTGATCACCGCGATCACGGACGATGCCGCTCAGCCGCGGTCGATCCTGTCCGCCATCGACATCGAGAGCCCCGCCCGCAAGCTGTACCGCGCCCTCGGGTACGAGGACCTCGCCCGCCAGGTGCACTTCCCGAGCGCGCCCCGGCCGTACGCTGTGATGGGCGCCCCGCTCCCACTGCGCCGTACGGCGCGGCGCAGATACTGATTTCCGCCTGCTGGCGGACCCCGGCTAACCTCCTGGCAACACCCGAGAGAAGCAGAACGCAGGAGTGCTCCCCATGTCCCAGGTCCAGCGCATGTCCCGGTTGATGGTCAAGACATTGCGCGACGACCCGGCGGACGCCGAGACCCTCAGCCACAAGCTGCTCGTCCGCGCCGGTTACGTCCGCCGTACGTCCGCCGGTATCTGGAGCTGGCTGCCGCTCGGCAAGAAGGTCCTCGACAACATCTCGCGCGTCGTCCGTGAGGAGATGGACGCCATCGGCGCGCAGGAAGTGCTGCTGCCCGCGCTGCTGCCCAAGGAGCCGTACGAGGCGAGCGGGCGCTGGGAGGAGTACGGCGACCTCCTGTTCCGCCTCAAGGACCGCAAGGGCGCGGACTATCTGCTGGGCCCCACGCACGAGGAGATCTTCACCCAGGTCGTCAAGGACCAGTGCACGTCCTACAAGGACCTGCCGGTGATGCTCTACCAGATCCAGACGAAGTACCGGGACGAGGCGCGTCCGCGCTCCGGCGTACTGCGCGGGCGTGAGTTCCAGATGAAGGACTCGTACTCCTTCGACACCACGGATGAGGGCCTGGCCGAGTCCTACGCGCTGCACCGCGCCGCGTACCAGAAGATCTTCGCCAGGATCGGCCTCGACTACCGCATCGTCTCGGCGGTCTCCGGCGCGATGGGCGGCTCGGCGTCCGAGGAGTTCCTGGCCCCCGCCGCGGCGGGCGAGGACACCTTCGTCGACTGCCCCGCCTGCGACTACGCCGCCAACACGGAAGCCGTCACCTTCAGCGCCCCGGCGGCGGAGCCCGTTGAGCACGGCTCCGTCGAGGAACTGGACACCCCCGACACCCCGACCATCGAGACGCTCGCCGCGCACCTCGGCGTACCGGCCTCCGCGACCCTGAAGAACCTGCTGGTCAAGGTCGACGGCGAGATCACCCTGGTCGGCGTACCCGGCGACCGTGAGGTGGATCTCGGCAAGCTCGGCGAGCACCTCGCGCCCGCCGTCGTCGAGCTGGTGACGGCCGAGGACTTCGTGGACCGGCCGGAGCTGGTACGCGGCTACGTCGGCCCCCAGGGTCTCAAGATCCGTTACATCGCGGACCCGCGCGTGGCGGCCGGCACGGCGTGGGTCACTGGTGCCAACAAGCCCGACACCCACGCGCGCAATGTCGTCGCGGGCCGCGACTTCGAGGTCGACCAGTACCTCGACGTGGTCGTCGTCGAGGAGGGCGACCCCTGCCCCGCCTGCGGTTCGGGCCTCAAGCTGGACCGCGCGATCGAAATCGGCCACATCTTCCAGCTCGGCCGCAAGTACGCCGACACCTTCCAGCTCGACGTGCTGGGGCAGCAGGGGAAGCCGGTGCGCGTGACCATGGGGTCGTACGGCGTCGGCGTCTCGCGCGCCGTGGCTGCCCTGGCCGAGCAGAGCGCCGACGAGCAGGGCCTGTGCTGGCCGAGGGAGATCGCCCCGGCCGACGTCCACGTCGTCGCGGCGGGCAAGGCGCTCCAGACGGAGCTGGCGCTGGACGTCTCCGAGCAGCTTTCGTCGGCCGGGCTGCGCGTGCTGGTCGACGAGCGCCCCGGGGTATCCCCGGGGGTGAAGTTCACCGATGCCGAGCTGATCGGTGTTCCGCACATCCTGGTGGCGGGCCGCCGCTCCGCGGAGGGCGTCGTCGAGCTGAAGGACCGCCGTACGGGGGAGCGCGAGGAACTGACGGTCGCCGAGGCGATCGCCCGCCTGACGGCCTGAGGACCCTACCGGCCGGTGGCTGACTGCTGACCTGCCCGCCGCAGCGCTGCGCACCGTACGGGGCGCGTTTCCTCCCCGTACGGCGTCGGCGCGGTACGGGGCCGCAAGCGCAGCACTCACGGAGCAGCAGCGCGGGGTTGGGCGGCCCCGCCGTACAGGGCGCCCCGCGCGGCGTACGGCGCGCCGCGGGGGCCTCAGAGCCAGCCCGCGAACTCCAGCAGCGATTCGGCGCTCTGGCGGTGGCCCGCCTCCAGAGCACGCGTGCCCGACTCCACCGCGCGGAAGAGCGTCCAGCCGCGCAGCCGCTCCCGGTCGAGGTCCAGGGAGTCGGCCAGCCGGTTGACGCGGCGGCGCGCCGAGGAGGCACCGGACGAGGCCGCCACGAGATCCTCCACCCGGTCGCGTACCAGCCGCGCCAGATCGTAGGCGCGCTCACCGACGACGGGCTCGGGACCCACAGCCAGCCAGGGCACACGGTCGCCCGCCAGTACCTTGCCCTGGCGGAACGCCCCGTGCAGCAGCACCTCCTCCGGGGACGTGGCGCACAGTGCGTCGCGTGCCGTCAGCGCGGCGGACACGAGCGGCGCGAGGCTCTCGTCCGACGATGCGTCCAGTCTCACCGCCTCGGAAGCGGTCCGTTCGGTCACCGTGCCGAAGCCGTGGTCGGCGGGCGGCTCGACCCACAGACGGCGCACCGTACCCGCCGCTTCGAGCAGGGCCTTGGCCTCCGGCAGGGAACGCAGCGACATCTCCGGGTGCAGACGTTCCAGGAGCAGCGTGCCGTCCTCCGCGTCCGTGGCGTCGAGGACCCTGACCGCACCCCAGCCCTGCCAGTGCGCCAGCGCCGCGCGTTCCAACTCCGGTGCCACGAAAGGCGGCGCGATCTTGAGCGTGGCGGGCGAGCCGCCGGGGCGCCGTACGAGCAGCACCAGACCGCTCCGACCGCCTGGCGCGATCACGCGTTCGACCTCAAGGCCGCGCCGTGCAACGGCCTCCGTGGCGAGCGCGGGCAGCCGGCCGAGCCATTCGGCGGCAGCGGCGTCCCCGGTCAGTTCGCCGAGCGTGCGCGTCAGGCGCTGGGGCGGTTCGAAACCCATACGCGCGTAGATCCCTTTCGGAGCCATGGGGACGTGTCGGGGCTCACGCTCTCTCGGCGAGCCCAGGAAAGGCTACGCCGCTCCCGCGCCAGCGCACGGCCCGTACCGCCGCCTCGCGCAGCGCCCCCGCCGCCTCGCGCCGCAGGGGCCCTTCCGAGGCGCGTACGAGATCCGAGTAAACCCCGGCGACCCGGTCCTCCAACTCGGCGGCGAGCCGTACGGCCGCGGCTCCGTCCGGCACCTCGAAGGGCAGTGCGTAGGCCGCGGCCGCGACGGTGGGTCTGCCGCCCATGTCGCGCACGGTGCGCGCCAGCGCGTCGCGCCGCGCACGGTGCGCGGTGTACGCGGCGGTGGCCTCGGAACGGCGTGCGAGGCCGACGCGCCCGCCGACGACTCCGTACCCGTAGACGGCGGCGTGCTCCGCGGCGAGTGCGGCCTGCGCGGCCTCCAGCGCAACACGGGTGGTCACGAGCGGGTTCCTTCCGTCAGAAGGTAGGCGTGGGCGGCGCTCGCCGCGGCGAGGGAAGCGAGTAGCCGGGCGAGTTCCGGTGGCGCTTCCATGAGCGTGGCGGTGTGCGTGTCGCAGGTACGGCGCTCGGCCGCGGCCAGTTCCTTGAGCGCCGCGGCGGGATCCGCGGCCACGGTGGCGGCGGTCGCGTCAGTGGCGGAAGGGGCGGCGGCGGGAGTGGACGTGGCAGACGTGGCGGCTGACCCCGGAGCCCCTTGGGCTGCCTGTGAACCCCGAGTTCCAGACGTCCGCGGATCGTCTGCCCGCCCCGGCGGGCCAGGGGAGGCGGAAGGTTTTTCCGCCTCCCGCGACGCTCCGTCGGACGCCCCGTACGCAGCCCCGCGCTCCGCCCCGTACGCCGCGTCGGACGCCCTTGTCCCTTCCTCCTTGCGGGCCTTGTCCCCATGCGCCTCGTCCCCACGGGCGTCGTCCTTCTTGTGGCCCTCGGACGTCAACACCGCGATGTGCCGCGCCACCACGTCGCGCAACGGCGCGAGCCGTGCGTCCTCTCCCGGATGGCGCTGCCGTACCGCGTCGTACCGCGCGAGCAGCGCCCTGCTCGTGTCCGCGCACCGCCGTCGCAACGCCTGCTCCACGCGCGCGACCCGGGCCGCCGCTTCCTCCGCCGCGGTGGAGGTCCCTCCGCCCGCCGAGTCCGACGAGGAGCACGCCGCCGTCAGCAGACCGGCTGTCGCGGCGCCCGCGGCCAAGAGGGCATGTCTGCGTGTCGTCCCCGTGCGCCCCACGCGTCTCTCCTCGGGCTCGTGAAGATCTCCATGATCATCGCGTGCGAGCGTACCCGCGGGTCACCCGTTCGTGGACGGCAACACCCCTGGAGACCGGATACCCTTTGATCCGACACACGACTGATCTGACACGCGACGATCCCACAACAGCACACGCGGCCGAGGAGTCACCCGGATGAGCACCACCCAGAGCGAAAGGCTGCGCGGACTGCTGGAACCGCTCGTCAGCGCCAAGGACCTGGATCTGGAAGAGATCGAGGTGTCCCGGGCCGGCCGGCGTCGTGTGCTGAGGATCGTGGTCGACTCCGACGAGGGTGTGGACCTCGACGAGTGCGCCGAGCTGAGCCGCTCCATCTCGGAGAAGCTCGACGAGACGGACGCGATGGGCGAGGACGAGTACCAGCTCGAAGTCACCTCCCCCGGTGCGGAACGCCCGCTCACCGAACACCGCCACTATCTGCGCGCCACCGGCCGGCTGGCCCGGATCCAGCTCCACGAGGGCGGCGAAGTGGTGGCCCGCATCCTCTCCGTGGACGACGGCGGACTCGACCTCGAAGTGCCGGGCGTGAAGGGGCGCAAACCCACCGCCCGCCGGGTCGAGTTCGCGCAGATCGCCAAGGCGCGCGTCGAGATCGAGTTCAACCGCAAGGACAAGAAGGAAGAGGAGGCGTAGCCGTGGACATCGATGTGAAGCTCCTGAAGGGCTTGGCACAAGAGAAGGAGATCCCCTTCGATCTGCTGGTCGAGGCGATCGAATCCGCCCTCCTCATCGCCTACCACCGCACCGACGGCAGCCACCGGCGCGCCCGTGTCGTCCTCAGCCGCGAGAATGGCCACGTCACGGTCTGGGCCAAGGAGGACCCGGCCGATCTGGAAGAGGGCCAGGAGCCCAAGGAGTTCGACGACACGCCGTCGGACTTCGGCCGGATCGCCGCGACCACCGCCCGCCAGGTTATCCAGCAGCGGCTGCGCGACGCCGAGAACGACGTCACTTTCGGCGAGTACGCGCGCCGAGAGGGCGATGTCGTCGCCGGCATGGTGCAGCAGGGCAAGGACCCCAAGAACGTCCTCGTCAAGCTGGACGACAAGCTCGAAGCCATCCTCCCCGTGCAGGAGCAGGTGCCGGGTGAGGAGTACACGCACGGGCTGCGGCTGCGTACGTACGTCGTCCGCGTGGCCCGCGGCGTACGGGGCCCCTCCGTGACGCTGTCCCGTACGCACCCCAATCTGGTCAAGAAGCTCTTCGCGCTGGAGGTCCCGGAGATCGCGGACGGCTCCGTGGAGATCACGGCGATCGCCCGCGAGGCCGGTCACCGCACCAAGATCGCCGTGCGCTCGACACGTTCCGGCCTCAATGCCAAGGGCGCCTGTATCGGCCCGATGGGCGCGCGTGTGCGCAATGTCATGGCCGAGCTGCTCGGCGAGAAGATCGACATCGTGGACTGGTCGGACGACCCGGCCGAGATGGTGGCGAACGCGCTGTCGCCGGCCCGGGTCAGCAAGGTCGAGGTCGTCGATCTGGGCGCCAGGTCCGCGCGGGTGACCGTGCCGGACTACCAGCTCTCCCTGGCCATCGGCAAGGAAGGGCAGAACGCCCGGCTCGCCGCGCGGCTCACCGGCTGGCGCATCGACATCCGCCCCGACACGGAGCAGCCGGACGACGGCGGCGATCGTGACCGCGGCGGGGACCGTGACCGAGGCGGGGACCGTGATCGTGGGGGAGCCGACCGGTCCAGGAGCGACGACCGGTTCCGGAGCGACGACCGGCCCCGTACGGGGCCTCGGGGCGGCGAACGGAGCGGGAACGGCGAGCGCGGCTGATACCGGCGGGTAACGATCCGGGAGTCATCTTCCGTGCATCTTCCGTGGGCCTTCCATGTGCCCGGCGGAGGGATCCCGCCGAACACCGTCGCGCCCTTTTGTGTACGTGAGCGTTCGAACGTTGCCCCAAAGGGGTGAGGTCGGCGCGGGGAGGTAGACTTGAAGGTGTCTGGCCGGACGAGCGACCGAGGCTGCCCTGAGCGAACGTGCGTGGGCTGCCGGAAGCGAGCGGCCAAGAACGATCTGCTGCGCATCGTGGCGATGGGTGAACACTGTGTTCCCGATCAACGCGGTACGCTGCCCGGCCGGGGTGCGTACACGCATCCCGCCTTGATCTGTCTCGACCTGGCGATCCGCCGCCGGGCGTTCTCCAGGGCCTTCAAGGTCCAGGGATCGCTCGACAGCACGGAACTGCGCCGGTTTGTCGAGCAGTCGGCACTGTAAGAAGAAGTACGGCACGGGACCCCGTGCGGTTCAGGTACCTCGCGAGTTGGAAGTAGGTCGAGATTGCGATGAGCACTCGATGAGTACGCGATGAGTACGCCCATGAAGTAGCGACGGTCCGGCGGTAACCCGGACCTAAAAGGAGCGAAGTGGCTAAGGTCCGGGTATACGAACTCGCCAAGGAGTTCGGTGTGGAGAGCAAGGTCGTCATGGCCAAGCTCCAGGAACTCGGTGAATTCGTCCGTTCGGCGTCCTCGACGATCGAGGCGCCGGTCGTGCGCAAATTGACTGACGCTTTGCAGGGGCCCGGCGGCAACGCCGGCCGACCCGCTGCCAAGCCCGGGGCGCCCCGTAAGGCGACCCCCGCAAGGCCCGCCCCCCCGTCTCCGGCCTCCGCGGCCCAGGCGGCACGTCCCGCTGCGCCGAAGCCCGGTGTCCCGGCCCCCAAGCCGGCCGCCGCCGAGGTCCCCAGGAGCAGCACCCCCTCTCCGGCGCCGAGCCCCGGCCCGCGTCCGGCACCGGCCGCCCCGCGGCCCGCCGCGAGGCCGGGTCCCGCGGCCCCGGCGACCCCGGAGTTCACCGCGCCTCCGTCGGCCCCGGCCGCCGGTCCCCGGCCCGGTGCCACCCCCGGCCCGCGTCCCTCCAACCGCCCCGCGGGCGGTCAGGGAGACCAGCGCCAGGGCGACCGTCAGGGTGACCAGCGCGGCGACCAGCGCCAGGGTGGCCGTCCCGGCGGCGCGCGTCCCGGCCAGGCTCCGCGTCCCGGTGCCCGCCCCGCGGGCCCGCGTCCGGGCAACAACCCCTTCACGTCCGGCGGTTCCACCGGCATGGCGCGCCCGCAGGCGCCCCGTCCCGGCGGCGCCCCGCGTCCCGGCGGCCCCGGTGCCCCCGGCCCGCGCCCGCAGGGTGCCGGTCAGGGCGGTCCCCGTCCGCAGGCCGGCCCCGGCGGACAGGGCGGCGGCCGTCCGACCCCGGGTGGTATGCCGCGTCCGCAGGCCCCGCGCGCCGCGGGTCCCGGCGGTGGCCCCGGTGGTAACCGTCCGAACCCGGGCATGATGCCGCAGCGTCCCGCTGCCGGCCCGCGTCCCGGCGGTGGCCCCGGCGGTGGCCGTGGTCCCGGCGGCCCCGGTCGCCCGGGTGGCGGCGGTGGCGGCGGTCGTCCCGGTGGCGGCGGCTTCGCCGGTCGTCCGGGTGGCGGCGGCGGTGGCGGCTTCGCCGGTCGTCCCGGTGGCGGCGGCGGTGCCCCGGGTCGTCCCGGTGGCGGCGGCTTCGGTGGCGGCGGTGGCCGTCCCGGCTTCGGCGGACGTCCGGGTGGTCCCGGCGGCCGTGGTGGCACACAGGGCGCGTTCGGCCGTCCGGGCGGGCCCGCCCGCCGTGGGCGCAAGTCGAAGCGGCAGAGGCGCCAGGAGTACGAGGCCATGCAGGCCCCGTCGGTCGGCGGCGTCATGCTGCCGCGCGGCCAGGGCCAGACGGTCCGGCTGTCGCGCGGTGCGTCGCTCACCGACTTCGCGGAGAAGATCAACGCCAACCCGGCGTCGCTCGTCGCCGTGATGATGAACCTCGGCGAGATGGTCACGGCCACGCAGTCCGTCTCCGACGAGACGCTGCAGCTCCTCGCCAGCGAGATGAACTACGTCGTCGAGATCGTCAGCCCCGAGGAGGAGGACCGCGAGCTGCTCGAGTCCTTCGACATCGAGTTCGGCGAGGACGAGGGCGGCGAGGAAGCGCTCGTGTCCCGTCCGCCGGTCGTCACCGTCATGGGTCACGTCGACCACGGTAAGACCCGGCTGCTGGACGCGATCCGCAAGACGAACGTCGTCGCGGGCGAGGCCGGCGGGATCACGCAGCACATCGGTGCGTACCAGGTCGCCACGGACGTCAACGGTGAAGAGCGCAAGATCACCTTCATCGACACCCCGGGTCACGAGGCGTTCACCGCCATGCGTGCCCGTGGTGCGAAGTCCACCGACATCGCGATCCTCGTGGTCGCGGCCAACGACGGTGTGATGCCCCAGACGATCGAGGCGCTGAACCACGCCAAGGCGGCCGACGTGCCGATCGTGGTCGCGGTCAACAAGATCGACGTCGAGGGCGCCGACCCGACCAAGGTGCGCGGTCAGCTCACCGAGTTCGGTCTGGTGGCCGAGGAGTACGGCGGCGACACCATGTTCGTCGACATCTCCGCCAAGCAGGGCCTGCACATCGACAGCCTGCTGGAGGCCGTGGTCCTCACCGCGGACGCCTCGCTCGACCTGCGGGCCAACCCGGAGCAGGACGCGCAGGGTATCGCCATCGAGGCCCATCTCGACCGCGGTCGCGGCGCCGTCGCCACCGTGCTCGTCCAGCGCGGAACGCTGCGCGTCGGCGACACGATGGTCGCCGGTGACGCGTACGGCCGTGTCCGGGCGATGCTCGACGACAACGGCAACAACGTCGACGTGGCGACGCCTTCGACGCCCGTCCTGGTCCTCGGTCTCACCAACGTCCCCGGCGCCGGCGACAACTTCCTCGTCGTCGACGAGGACCGTACCGCCCGGCAGATCGCGGAGAAGCGCGCCGCTCGCGAGCGGAACGCGGCCTTCGCCCGCAGGGGCGTCAGGTTCTCCCTGGAGAACCTGGACGAGGCCCTCAAGGCCGGTCTGGTGCAGGAACTCAACCTCATCATCAAGGGCGACGCGTCCGGTTCGGTGGAGGCCCTGGAGTCCTCGCTGCTCCAGCTCGACGTCGGCGAAGAGGTCGACATCCGCGTCCTGCACCGCGGCGTGGGTGCGGTCACGGAGTCGGACATCGACCTGGCCATGGGCTCCGACGCCATCGTGATCGGCTTCAACGTGCGCGCCGCAGGGCGTGCCGCGCAGATGGCCGACCGCGAAGGCGTGGATGTCCGCTACTACTCGGTCATCTACCAGGCGATCGAGGAGATCGAAGCGGCCCTCAAGGGCATGCTCAAGCCGGAGTACGAAGAGGTCGAGCTGGGCACGGCGGAGATCCGCGAGATCTTCCGCTCGTCCAAGCTGGGCAACATCGCGGGTGTTCTCATCCGCTCCGGCGAGGTCAAGCGCAACACCAAGGCCCGGCTCATCCGCGACGGCAAGGTCATCGCGGAGGACCTCAACATCCAGGGTCTGCGCCGCTTCAAGGACGACGTCACCGAGATCCGCGAAGGCTTCGAGGGCGGTATCAACCTCGGAAACTTCAACGACATCAAGATCGACGACGTCATCGCGACGTACGAGATGCGGGAGAAGCCGCGCGGCTGACGCGCGGCAGCCGGTCCGGGGCCGGTCGACGGGACGTATTTCCGTCGATCGGCCCCGGCCGTTCCGTGTACGGTTCTTGTGCCCCTGCCAAGCATCGGCAGGGCCTTCGAACCCGTACCGGCGGGACATCCGGACATACATGTATGTGGGGACACTGTCCTTCGATCTGCTTCTCGGCGACGTACGGTCGTTGAAGGAGAAACGCTCCGTCGTCCGGCCGATCGTCGCCGAGCTGCAGCGGAAATTCGCGGTGAGTGCGGCGGAGACCGGCGACCAGGACCTGTACCGCAGGGCCGAGATCGGCCTCGCGGTGGTGTCCGGGGACTGGGGGCACCTCACCGACGTGCTGGACCGGTGCGAGCGTATGGTCGCCGGCCGGCCGGAGGTGGAGCTGCTGTCGGTACGGCGCCGGCTCCACGGCGACGACGAGGAGTGACCCGCCCGGTGATGCCTCGCCACCCGGCGCGCCCCGTACCGCCCGGTGCGGCGCCGTACGGGGCGTGGCACGGGGCGTGTCAGGGCTCTACGCCCGGGCCCCGGGCTGTACGGCCCGGGCTGTACGACACAGAGACTCGGTATGAGACTCAGGTGGAGAACGAGTAAGCAAGCCAGCTGGAGAAGCAGCTGGAGACCAGCAAGAACCCCAGAAGGAAGAGTGACGGACCGGTGACCGACAACGCGCGGGCCCGCAAGCTGGCCGATCGCATCCAGGTCGTGGTCGCGGAGACCCTGGACCGGCGTATCAAGGACCCGCGACTCGGCTTCGTGACCATCACGGACGCCCGCGTCACCGGCGACCTGCGGGAGGCCACGGTCTTCTACACGGTCTACGGCGACGACGAGGAGCGTGCGGCCTCCGCGGCGGCACTGGAGAGCGCCAAGGGCATCCTCCGCTCCGAGGTGGGGCGCCAGACCGGCGTCCGCTTCACCCCGACGCTGGCGTTCGTACCCGACGCCCTCCCGGACAACGCGCGCACCATCGAGGACCTCCTCGACAAGGCGCGCGCCAAGGACGCCGAGGTGCGGAACGTGTCGACAGGCAAGACCTACGCGGCCGGGGCCGACCCGTACCGCAAGGCCGACGCCGCCGACGACGAGGCCGACGGCAGCACGGACGGCGCCGCCGCGGAATGACTCAGCAGACCAAGACGCCCGACGGCCTGATCATCGTGGACAAGCCGTCGGGCTTCACCTCGCACGACGTCGTCGCCAAGATGCGAGGCATCGCCAGAACCCGGCGCGTCGGACACGCGGGCACCCTCGACCCCATGGCGACCGGCGTCCTCGTCCTGGGCGTGGAGCGCGCCACGAAGCTCCTCGGCCACCTCGCGCTGACGGAGAAGGAGTACCTCGGCACGATCCGGCTCGGCCAGGACACCGTCACGGACGACGCGGAGGGGGAGATCACCTCCGCCACCGACGCCTCCGCGGTGCGGCGCGAGGCCATCGACGCCGGGATCGCCGCCCTCACCGGCGCGATCATGCAGGTGCCCTCCAAGGTCAGCGCCATCAAGATCGACGGCAAGCGGTCGTACGCGCGGGTGCGCGGCGGCGAGGAGTTCGAGATCCCGGCCCGGCCGGTGACCGTCTCGTCCTTCCGCCTCTACGATGTCCGCGACGCCGTGGCGGAGGACGGCACCCCGGTCCTCGACCTGGTCGTCTCCGTCGTCTGCTCCTCCGGTACGTACATCCGCGCCCTCGCCCGCGACCTCGGCGCGGGACTCGGGGTGGGCGGCCATCTCACCGCGCTGCGCAGGACCAGGGTGGGCCCGTACGCGCTGGACGGCGCGCGGACCCTCGATCAGCTCCAGGAAGAGCTGACGGTCATGCCGGTCGCCGACGCCGCGGCCGCGGCGTTCGCGCGCTGGGACGTGGACGAGAAGCGCGCCAGGCTCCTGCTCAACGGCGTACGGCTCGACATGCCCGCGTTCGACACCGGGCCGGTCGCCGTCTTCGACCCGCAGGGCCGCTTCGTGGCGCTCGTGGAGGAGCAGCACGGGAAGGCGAAGAGCCTTGCGGTCTTCGGCTGATACGGCGGCCGGTTTCCGGCCCGGATTCCCGGCCCGGGTTTTCACCGTGGGACGGACAGGCTCACGGGGGCATTGGGGGGCGCGAGCGCGGGGCATGGCAGTCTTAGCATTGCGTGACTGGAAAAGACGTACACAGGTTCGGGCGAGGAGCGGTCTCAGTGCAGCGCTGGCGTGGCTTGGCGGACATCCCCCAGGACTGGGGGCGCAGCGTCGTCACCATCGGCTCCTACGACGGGGTGCACCGCGGGCACCAGCTCATCATCGGGCGCGCCGTCGAGAAGGCGCGCGAGCTGGGCGTACCGTCGGTCGTGGTGACCTTCGACCCGCACCCCAGCGAGGTCGTACGTCCCGGCAGCCATCCGCCGCTGCTCGCCCCGCACCACCGGCGCGCCGAGTTGATGGCGGGACTGGGCGTGGACGCGCTGCTGATCCTGCCCTTCACGCTGGAGTTCTCCAAGCTGTCGCCCGCGGACTTCATCGTGAAGGTGCTGGTCGACAAGTTGCACGCCCGTGCCGTCATAGAGGGCCCGAACTTCCGCTTCGGCCACAAAGCGGCGGGCAACGTCGCCGTCCTCGCCGACCTGGGCGCGACGTACGACTACGAAGTCGAGGTCGTCGACCTGTACGTGAGCGGTTCGGCGGGCGGCGGCGAGCCCTTCTCCTCCACGCTGACGCGCCGCCTCGTCGCCGAGGGCGACGTAGAGGGGGCCGCGGAGATCCTGGGCCGGCCGCACCGTGTCGAGGGCGTGGTGGTGCGCGGTGCGCAGCGCGGACGTGAACTCGGCTTCCCGACCGCCAACGTGGAGACCCTGCCGCACACCGCGGTCCCGGCCGACGGCGTCTACGCGGGGTGGCTCACGGCCGACGGCGAGCGGATGCCTGCCGCGATCTCCGTGGGCACGAACCCGCAGTTCGAAGGCGTCGACCGGACGGTCGAGGCGTACGCGATCGACCGAGTGGGGCTGGACCTGTACGGGCTCCACGTCACGGTCGACTTCTTGTCGTACGTACGGGGCATGCGGAAGTTCGAGTCCATCGACGCGCTGCTCGAAGCCATGGCGGACGACGTGAAGCGGGCCCGAGCCCTGACGGAGTCGTACGACGCGTCGTAGCGCCGTACGGGGCCTTGTTACGTGCGCCGTACGCCGCGCGAGGCGAGGCCCCGCACGGAGGCCCCGTAGGTCACCCCATAGCCCGCGCCGCCTGCGCGGCGTGGCAGGCGACCTGCGCCCCGGAACCGCCCGTCAGTACCGGCAGCGGTGCCGTACGGCACCGGTCCGCGACGCCCGCCTGTTCCGCGGCGCCCGACGCGAGCACCTGGCACCGCGCGTGGAAGCGGCAGCCCTGCGGGATGCGGGACGGATCCGGCGGCTCGCCCGTGAGGACGACCGGGACGCCCTCCGACTCGGGCAGCACGGAGAGCAGCGCCTGCGTGTACGGGTGCTGAGGCGCCGTCAGGACGTCCTCGACGGGTCCGGTCTCCACGATCCGGCCGAGGTACATCACGGCCACCCGGTCGGCGATGTTCCACGCGAGTCCCAGATCGTGCGTCACCACCAGCGCGGAGAGCCCCAGTTCGTCGCGCAGTGAGAGCAGCAGGGCCAGGATCTCGCCCCGTACGGAGGCATCCAGGGACGCCACCGGCTCGTCCGCGACGATCAGTTCGGGCTTCAGGACCAGGGCGCCCGCGATGACGACGCGCTGGCGCTGCCCGCCGGACAGCTCGTGCGGGTAGCGCAGGAAGAAGCGTTCGGGCGGCCGCAGCCCCGCGCGGGACAGTGCCTCCGCCACGGCCGCGCGCTCGTCGCCCTGGTGGCCGTGGATCCGCAGGCCCTCGGCCACCGCGTCGTAGACGGTGTGGCGCGGGTTGAGCGAGCCGCTCGGGTCCTGGAGCACGAGCTGGACACGCCGACGGTATGCCTTGAGGGCGCGCGAGCCGTAACCCAGGGGCTCCCCGGCGAAGGCGACCGCGCCCGCCGTGGGGGACACCAGTCCGAGGAGCGAGCGGGCCAGTGTGGTCTTGCCGCAGCCGGACTCGCCGACCAGGGCGACGATCTCCCCGGGAGCGATGTCGAGGTCGACCCCGTCGACGGCGCGGGCGGGCGCCGCGCCGCGCCGCCCCGGGAAGGTGACGCTCAGCCCGGTGGCCGAGAGCAGCGGCGTCCGCGGCAGGGGTGCCGGCGGCGCGGGGGTGGTCGTCATGGCTGGCTCCTCGGGGATGGCCGTCCGGCGGCGTTACGGGCCACTGTGGTGCGTCGCTTGCTCGTACGCTCCGTACGGAGCGTACGGAGGGGAGGGCGTCGGGCGGGTCGTGCGGGCGGATCGGTACACGGATACGTGGTGTCGCGCGCCGTACGCCGCCCCCTATCCGCGCCGTACGGGGCGCGGGAAGAGGGGCAGCGCACAGCGGGGCAGCGGACAGCGCGCCGTACGGGGCGCCCGACAGGGCGGCGTACGGCGCGACGGGCGCGGATGGTCGGCCGCGCTGTCACGGGCGTGGGCACAGCTGCGGCTGCGGCTGGGGCCACGTGGACGATGGCCGTAGCGCCGCGGCGTACGGTGCCCGACGTCACGGCGGGGGCTTCGCGGCGCCCGTGGTGATCGGCACGCCGCCAGCCCGTACGCACGCCGCGCGATGCCCCGGGCTCACGTCGCGCAGCGTCTGGTCGTCGTGGGCGCAGGAGTCCAGCGCGACGGGACAGCGCGGATGGAAGGTACAGCCGGGCGGCAGCGCCGCCGGGTCGGGCGGGTCGCCGGGCAGCCCACGCGGCGCGCGGCGCGACGCGAGGTCCCCGATCCGCGGGAACGCGGCGGAGAGGGCGCGACCGTACGGGTGCTCAGCCGCGTCGTACACGCCCCGTGCGGGGCCCTCCTCGACGATCCGGCCCGCGTACATCACGGCGAGCCGGTCGCAGGTGTCCGCCAGCACGGCCAGGTCGTGACTGATCATCAGCAGACTGATGTTCTGGTCGGCGACGAGCCGTTCGATCAGTCGCAGGATCTGCGCCTGGATCATCACGTCGAGCGCCGTGGTCGGCTCGTCCGCGACGATCAGGCGCGGGTCGCAGGCGAGTGCCATCGCGATCATGACGCGCTGGCGCTGGCCACCGGACAGCTCGTGCGGATACGCGTCGGCGCGGGCGGCCGAGAGCCCGACCTGCTCCAGCAGCTCCGCGGCGCGCGCCCGCGCGGCGCCGGGGGTGGCCCGCCGGTGCAGCAGCACCGGTTCGGCGATCTGGTCCCCGATCCGGTGCACCGCGTTGAGCGAGTGCATGGCGCCCTGGAAGA
Organism: Streptomyces sp. NPDC088124; assembly: GCF_040685895.1. Lineage (NCBI taxonomy): Bacteria > Bacillati > Actinomycetota > Actinomycetes > Kitasatosporales > Streptomycetaceae > Streptomyces > Streptomyces sp. NPDC088124. Next base: position 109,234 of record NZ_JBFBJB010000031.1, read on the forward strand.
CGATCGACGCGCCCGCCCACCGTACGGCGCGCAGCCGGCCCCACTTCATGGTGAGGACGTCCTCTCCGTCGAGCAGGATCTCCCCGGAGAGCTTCGCCGCGGGCGGCAGCAGCCGGAGCAGTGCCAGGGCGAGCGTGGACTTGCCGCACCCCGACTCGCCCGCGATGCCCAGCTTGCTGCCGGAGCCGACGGTCAGGTCGACGCCCCGTACGGCGGGCACGGCGGTGGGCCCCGTGCCGTACGTCACCCGCAGGTTCCTGACCTCCAGCAGGCTGACGGCGCCGCCCGTGCCCGCCTCGGATGTCACGCCGGTCGTGGTGGTCAACGGGGAACCCCCAGCTTCGGGTTGAGCACAGCCTCGATGGCGCGGCCGCAGAGCGTGAAGGCGAGTGCGACGAACGCGATCGCGATACCGGGCGGCGCCAGGTACCACCAGTGCCCGGACGAGACGGCGCCCGCCTCGCGCGCGTCCTGGAGCATCCCGCCCCACGAGATGATGACAGGATCGCCGAGACCGAGGAAGGCGAGCGTGGCCTCGGTCAGGATGGCGCTGGAGATGCCCAGCGTCGTCTGGGCGAGCACCAGCGGCATCACATTGGGCAGCACGTGACGCGTCATGATGTGCCGGTGCCCGCCGCCGAGCGCACGGGCACGCTCGATGTACGGGCGGGACTCGACGGCGATCGTCTGCGCCCGGACCAGCCGCGCCGTCGTCGGCCAGCTCGTGACTCCGATCGCCAGGATCACCGTCCAGAGGGACCGGGACATGACCGTCGCCAGCACGATGGCCAGCACCAGGGTCGGCATCACCAGGAACCAGTCCGTGATCCGCATGACCACAGTGGCGAACCAGCCCCCGTAGTGCCCCGCGACGACGCCGACCAGCGTGCCGATGGCCACGGAGAGCGCGGCGGCCAGCAGACCGACGGTGAGCGAGACCCGTGAGCCCCAGATCAACAGTCCCAGCAGTGACCGGCCGAACTGGTCGGTACCGAGAGGGAACTCGCCGCTGGGCTTCTCCAGGGCCGTGCCCGGGGCGTCCGTCACACTCGCCACGTCGCCGCCGACGAGCAGTGGCGCGAGGAGTGCGAGCAGCGCGATGAGTGCGAGCCCCGCGAGGCCGAACAGCCCCGCACGGTGCGCGCGGTACCGCGCCCAGAACCGGATCACCGAGCCGCGCCGCCGGGCCCAGGTGAGGGAGGCGGCCGACGGCCCCGTGACCGTCGGCTCCGCCGCGGTGGACGTCGCCTCGGCAGGCCCGGTCGCCTCAGCGGCGGCCTCAGCGGCCGCGTCCCCCGAGGCGGACGGATCGCGCGACGGCGGGGTCTTCTCCAGAGTCATCGGCCCACCCGGGGATCGAGCAGCGGATACAACAGGTCGGCGAGGAGGTTCATCACAATCATCGCGCCGGCGAAGACGACGAACAGCCCCTGGACGAGCGGCAGGTCCGGCACGCTGAGCGCCGAGTAGAACAGCCCGCCGAGCCCCGGCCACGAGAACACTGTTTCGACGAGGATCGAACCGGCAGCCACATGGCCCAGATTGATGAACACCATCGTGACCGTGGGCAGCATCGCGTTGGGCACTGCGTGGCGGCGGCGTACCAGATCGTCCCGCAGCCCCTTCGCGCGCGCCGTCGTCAGGTAGTCGCTGCCCATCTCGTCCAGCAGCGAGGACCGCATGACGAGCAGCGTCTGCGCGTAGCCGACCGCGACCAGGGTGGTCACCGGCAGCACCATGTGGTGCGCCACGTCCACGACGTACGCGAAGCCGGTCGTGTCGCCCGACTCCATCCCGCCGGTCGGGAACATCCCGGGCACCGGCCCGATGCCCACCGAGAAGAAGATGATCAGCAGCAGCCCGAGCCAGAAGGCGGGCACGGACCACAGCGTCAGCGCCACACCGGTGTTGAGCCGGTCGCCGAGGCTTCCGTTGCGCCACGCGGAGCGCGTACCGAGCCAGAGCCCGAGCGCCGAGTAGATCACCACCGCGACGCCCGTGAGCAGCAGCGTCGCGGGCAGCTTCTGGACGATCAGCTCGCCCACCGGTGCATGGAACTGGTACGAGGTGCCCAGATCGCCGCTGAGTGCCTTGGCGCAGTAGTCGGTGAACTGCTGCCACAGCGGCAGATCCAGACCGAACTGCCGGCGCAGTGTCGCCAACTGCTCGGCGGACGTCGGCACTCCGTGGGTCATCGCCTTGACCGGATCACCGGGGATGATCCGGAAGAGGAAGAAGCTGGTGACGAGAACGGCGAAGAGCGACACGAGCGCCCCGCCCAGCTTCCCCGCCACATAGAGCAGGTACGCGGTCCCGGTGCCCGAGGCGGCGGTCCGGCCGGGGGCGGACGGCCCTCGCTGGGCATCCGTCATGTCGTGACGCGCCGCGACGAGCTGATGAGCGGTCACGCGGCCGATCTCGTACGGGAATACCTCG